>JADJON010000006.1 GCA_016713765.1 Bacteroidota bacterium | reverse complement strand
CGCTTCGAACATTCTCAACGCCGGTATCTAATCCTTCATCCGTAAGCTGAACCCCACCTCCCTGGCCTCTTCTCCTAAACTGAATTCCAGGATCCCGACGGGTCCGATGGCCGATAAATGGACCAACCTTAAATCCTCCGTTCGCCTCGTCAGCCCCGCCAACTAAGCGCCGCCTCGACGTGATCGTCGTCGGCACCGGACTGGCAGGCGCTTTCCTGCCGCCGCCGCCGCTCGCCGAACTGGGTTATAACGTCAAGGCGTTCTGCTTTTTCAGGATTCCCCGCGTCGCGCGCACTCGATCGCGGCTCAGGGCGGCATCAACGCGGCCAAGAACTACGCCAACGACGGCGACAGCGTACACCGTCTCTTCTACGACACCGTGAAGGGGCGGGGACTACCGCGCCCGCGAAGCCAACGTCCACCGCCTCGCCGAGGTCAGCACGGCGATCATCGACCAGTGCGTGGCCCAGGGTGTCCCCTTCGCCCGTGAATACGGCGGCCTGCTCGACAACCGCTCCTTCGGCGGCGTGCAGGTGTCGCGTACGTTCTACGCCCGCGGACAGACCGGACAGCAGTTGCTACTCGGCGCCTACAGCGCCTGGAGCGCCCAGGTGGCCAAAGGCGCGGTGAAGATGTGCCCCGTCACGAGATGCTCGAAGTGGTGGTGATCGACGGCAAGGCCCGCGGCATCATCGCCCGCAACCTGGTGACCGGCGAACTGGAACGTCACTTCGGCCATGCCGTGTTGCTCTGCACCGGCGGCTACGGCAACGTCTTCACCCTCTCTACCAACGCCATGGGCAGCAACGTCACCGCTGCCTGGAAGGCCTACAAGAAAGGCGCCTTCTTCGGCAATCCCTGTTTCACCCAGATCCACCCGACCTGTATCCCCGGTTTCCGGCGAGTACCAGTCGAAGCTGACGCTGATGTCGGAGAGTCTGCGCAACGACGGTCGCGTGTGGGTCCCCAAGCCGTCGGCGATAAGCGAAAGCCCCGAGACATTCCCGACGAAGAGCGCGACTATTACCTCGAGCGCCGCTATCCGTCGTTCGGTAACCTCGTGCCGCGCGACGTCGCCTCCCGTGCGGCCAAGCAGGCCTGCGACGAAGGCCGCGGCGTGGGCGCTTCCGGCCTTGCCGTGTACCTCGACTTCCGCGACTCGATCAAACGGCTGGGTCACCACGTGATCAGCGAACGTTACGGCAACCTGTTCGAGATGTACGAGAAGATCACGGGCGAGGATCCGTACAAGACGCCGATGCGCATCTATCCGGCCGTGCACTATACGATGGGCGGCCTGTGGGTCGACTACAACCTGATGACCACCGTGCCCGGACTTTACGCGCTGGGCGAGGCCAACTTCTCCGACCACGGCGCGAACCGCCTGGGCGCCAGCGCGCTGATGCAGGGTCTGGCCGACGGTTACTTTGTGATCCCTTCACCCTCGGCGAATACCTCGCCGACGATATCCGCACACCCCGCCATCGCCACCTCTCACCCCGCTTTCGAAGCAGCCGAGAAGGAAGTACGCGACCGCATCGAACGCCTCATGAACGTGAAAGGCAAGCAGACGGTGGAAGACCTCCACAAGAAACTCGGCAAGATCATGTGGGACTACTGCGGCATGGCGCGTAACGAACAGGGTCTGAACAAGGCGCTGGGCATGATCCGCGAGCTGAAGAGCGAATTCTGGAGCGACGTCCGCATCCCGGGCGCGATCAACGAATTCAACCCCGAACTCGACAAGGCCGGCCGCGTGGCCGACTTCATCGAGCTGGGCGAGCTGATGGTGCAGGACGCGATGTACCGCAAGGAATCCTGCGGCGGACATTTCCGCGAAGAGTCACAGACCGAAGACGGCGAAGCGAAACGCGACGACGAGAACTTCAGCTACGTAGCCGCCTGGGAATACACGGCGACTCCGCTCCCACTCTCCACAAAGAAGAACTGACCTTCGAGATCGTGAAACCGACGCAGCGGTCGTATAAGTAAATAGTGAATCCTGTCCGCCGAAGCTTTGGCGTAGGCGGAGGAATTTTACCTGCCGAAGCTTTGGCGTAGGCAGGAAAAGCGAATAGCGAACAGCGAATAGTAAAAAAGTGAATAGTGAATTTACCTGCCGAAGCTTTTGCGTAGGCAGGAGCGAACAGCGAATAGTAAAAGTGAATAGTGAATTTTACCTGCCGAAGCTTTTGCGTGAGGCAGGGAACAAATAGTAAAAAGTGAATCTTGTCCACCGATGCTTTTGATTAGGTGGGAGTGGTAGAAATAGAATCCATTATTAATTCTAATAAAAGAAACAGCATCTATGGCGTTGTGAAAATGGGTGGGCGGTTGGAATCTTTGAAAAAAAGATGATACAAAGCTTCAAAGACCTCCAAATCTGGAACCGATCCGTTGACTTATCGATCGAGATCTATCAGGCAACTGCTACCTTCCCAAAATCTGAACTCTTCGGACTAACCAGTCAGATACGCAGAGCAGGGGTTTCACCAGCAGCAAATATCGCTGAAGGCTGGAGCCGGAAACTCAGCAGAAGCTTTCACCACTTCCTCGATATCTCCCGAGGATCACTCGCCGAACTCTATACGCATTGGAAATATCCCGACGATTGGATTTCATTCCTGATCTCTCCTCCAACGACTAATGGTCGAGAGTGACGAAATCAGCAAGATGATCCACGTCATGCAACTTAAAATAGACCCTCAACATAAGCTGAGATAATAATCGGATCGAACCGCAGCAACTGCGATCCCAAATACTATTCGCTGTTCGATATTCGCTATTCCGCTCCGCTCGAACCTGACTAAATAAAACCAACATATGGCAGAAACCATCAACCTCAAACTGAAGATCTGGCGTCAGAAGAACCATTCTGACCGGAACCTTCGAACTTTACGACATGCCGGGCGTGAGTACGCACATGTCGTTTCTCAGATGATGGACGTGTTGAACGACCGCCTCATCCGGGAAGGAGAAGATCCGGTCGCGTTCGACCACGATTGCCGCGAAGGCATCTGCGGCATGTGCTCGATGTACATCAACGGCCGTGCACACGGACCGCTGAAGGGCACCACGACCTGCCAGCTCCACATGCGCCACTTCTCCGACGGAGAAACGGTCACCATCGAACCCTGGCGCGCCGAGGCATTCCCGGTCATCAAGGACCTGGTGGTCGACCGCACCGCCTTCGATAAGATCATCGCCGCCGGCGGTTATATCTCCGCCAATACCGGCAATGCTCCCGACGCCAACGCGATTCCGATCGAGAAGGCGAAGTCGGACGAAAGCCTTTGACGCGGCCGCCTGCATCGGCTGCGGCGCCTGCGTGGCCTCCTGCAAGAACGCTTCCGGCATGCTGTTCCTCTCCGCAAAGTCTCCCACCTCGCGCTGCTGCCCGCAAGGCGAGCCGAGCGCCGCGAACGCGTGCTGAAGATGATCATCGCCCGCGACGAATCCGGCTTCGGCAGTTGCACCAACACCGGCGCCTGCGAAGCGGAATGTCCGAAAGGCATTTCCATCAGCCACATCGCCCGGATGAACCGGGAGTATGTGCGGGCGTCGTTGACGAAGGAGTGAGGTTAGTGAACAGTGAACAGTGAACAGTAAACAGTTAACAGTTAATAGGGAATCCTGCCTGCCGAAGCTTTAGCGTCGGCAGGAGCAAGTAGTTTGTTGCGATTGGTTTTTGATGAAATCCAACAAACAGATTGAATCGCATTTAAGATTCAAATAGACCAATAAAAAAGCCCCGCATGCGGGGCTTTTTTATTGTTGCCTTACTGTTCACTGTTTACTGTTCACTGTTCACCAAAACACTATTCGCTCCCGCCTACGCTAAAGCTTCGGCAGGTGAAATTCGCTATTGGCTATTCGCTACTGTTTACTGTTCACTGTTCACTACTTAATCGCCAACTTCCGGATCCGGCTCACCGGCCCCGGACAATGTTGCGAATGACAGGCCAGGCAGGTATTGACGACGTTGTTGTAGTTCTCCGTGAGTTCTTCCGGCTTGCTGGCGAGGAAGGACTTTACGGACTTCAGATAAATGTCGGCGAACACCGGGAAGGCTTCGGTCTTGGTCTCCGCGTCGGTCGGCTTGGCGGTGTTGATCTTGTCGATCTCCGTCGGATAGTTGCGGTCGTTGAGTTTCCCTTCAAGTACGCCGGGGCGCGCGTCCACGAGTTGCTTCTCCATGCGGCGCATGAGCAGGGAAAGCTCGCTCGATCCGTTCGGATTGCGATCCTGCACCGGTTCCTGCGGCGTCATCCAGGACGACAGCAAGACGACCGATGCGAGGACGAGGGAAGAGATCCAGTGCTTATTCATAGAGCAATACGCCGTCGGCTTCGAACGAAAGTGATTTCTCTTCTTCCGTGATCTTTTCGATTTCTTCCTTCGACTTACCCGCGTCCTGGGCATAGTGGCGAAGTTCTTCCACCGTCGTGACCTCGTAGGTAGCGACGCCGTTCAACACCAGTTTCTTGCCCGCGCAATCCTTCGGCAGGAAGAAGCCGTAGTCTTTGAAACGGATCATCATCGTCTCGCCATTGCCGACGTCCATCTTCGCCCAGCAGCCTTTCTTCTGGCAGACTTCGTTGACCGTTCCGGTGATTTTCGCCTGGACGTTTTCTTTCCCTTTCAGGAGCTCCGGCAGCTTGGATGCCTCCATGGCATTGTCGGCCGTGATCTTTTCGCCGAACGACTTCGGTTCGGATTGTTTCTGTGCGCTGACCGCCAAAGTCGTGACGACCAGCAGGAGCAGGGTGATGATTCGTTTCATGATCGGTTTTTCGTTAAACAAAGTTAGCCAATTTACCCGGAAGGGGCCGCCTGCGGACGGATTGCTATTTTTACGGCATGATCAAACGACTGGCCCCCTGGATCTTTTCTGCGCTTTTTGCAGCCTGCGCTTCCAAAAAAGAGGCCAACCATGAAAAAACGTTCATGACTACTCAAGATCCGCACACCTTCGCACAACCCGATTCCGCCCGGATGACCCACCTGAGCCTCGACCTCACGGTCGACTTCAAAACGCCAGGTCCTGGAGGGCACCGCTACCTGCTCCGTGGACGTCCAGCCGGGCAGTACCAGTGTCATCTTCGATACGCGCGACCTCCACATTGCATCGGTCGCCGTTGACGGACAACCCGGTTCAGGATTTCCAACTCGGCGATTCCGTTGCATACCTCGGACAAGCCTTGCGCGTACCGGTAACCACCGGTAAGCATTCCGTCTCGATCCGCTATTCGACATCCCCACAAGCTTCAGCGCTGCAGTGGTTGAGTCCGCAGCAGACCGCCGGAAAAAAATACCCTTTCCTGTTTACCCAGTCGCAGGCGATCCTCGCTCGCACCTGGGCGCCGGTACAGGATAGTCCGGGCATCCGTTTCACCTATGACGCAACCCTGCATGTACCCGACGGGCTGATGGCCGTGATGAGCGCCGAAACCCGACTGCCCGATCGAAAGACGGTGTGTACCGATTCAAGATGGAGCAGGCGATCCCCGCTTACCTGCTCGCGCTGGCGGTCGGTGATTTCGACTACCACCGCTACGACGATCGTTCCGGTGTTTACGCCGAGCCCGCCACCCTGCCGATGGCCGCCGACGAATTCACCGACCTGCCGAAGATGATCACGGCCGCCGAACAATTGTACGGACCGTATGCCTGGGGACGTTACGACCTCATCATCCTGCCGCCCTCCCTTCCCCTTCGGCGGCATGGAAAATCCGCGCGTCACCTTTGCCACGCCGACCATCATCGCCGGCGATAAGTCCCTCACCACGCTGGTGGCGCACGAGCTGGCCCACTCGTGGAGCGGCAACCTGGTGACGAACGCGACCTGGAACGACTTCTGGCTCAACGAAGGCTTCACGGTGTATTTCGAGAACCGGATCATGGAAGCCTTGTACGGAAAAGATTTCGCCGACATGCAACGACGGCTCGGTCAAGACGACCTGCTCGGAAACCGTCAAAGACCTCGGCGCATCCAATCCGGATACCCGACTCAAACTGGATCTCAAAGGTCGCGACCCCGACGAAGGCGTGAGCGATATCGCCTATGAAAAGGCAACAACCTCCTGCTGGTGATCCAACAATACACCGGCCGGGAAAAGTGGGACCGCTTCCTCAACGACTACTTCCGCAAACACGCGTTCAGCACGATGAACACCGAGGCATTCCTCGAAGAACTGCGCGCGGGTTTGTTTGCCAATGATCTAACGGCTGGGACTCGCTGAAGATCGAGGCATGGGTTTACCAGCCCGGCCTGCCGGCGAATATGTTGCACATCGAATCGGAACGCTTCAGCAAAGTTGAAAAAGTGATAGCCGACTGGAAAGGCGGCGTTGCGCCGACAACGGAAGCCACCAACGGCTGGAGCGCGTTCGAATGGGTGCACTTCCTCCGCTCCCTGCCCGACAGTCTTCCGCACGACGATCTACGCTACCTCGACCAGACGTTCGGGTTCTCCCGGACGGGCAACAACGAGATCCTGTTCAGCTGGATGGAATACTGCATCCGTGATCGCTACACCGCAATCTATCCGGCACTGGAAGCTTTCCTCAACGAAGTCAGCCTCAGGAAATACGTCAAGCCACTCTTCCAGGTACTGCTGCAAACTCCCGAAGGAAAGATCGAAGCAAAAAAAATCTACGCCGCCGCCCGACCGAATTATCATTACATCACACAGGCAACGGTGGATGAGTTGATGGCGGAATGAGGGACGAGGGGTGTGGGACGAGGGACGAGGGACGAGGGACGAGGTGCGTGGTGCGTGGTGCGAGGAGCGAGGAGCGAGGAGAAAATTGATACAGGCCGAACATTCCTGCAAACTATTCAGCGAAGGCAATCAGGATTTGGGGAGCACAACACGCACACGCTACTCGCCAGCGGTCCCGTGTTCTCTCGTCATGTAAACGTTCGTCCGCTTATCAGCCAGATACGTGACGAGATCACCCGGGGCTAGACCGGAATGGTCTTCTTCGCCTCATCGGGGACCCATCAACAAATCTTTCACACCGGGGTCATCGATTCATATAACCAAGGTATTTCACAAATTGAGATTGGTCTGTCTTCCAGGATCAGGCATGGTTCACTCCCAACTTCGCTAAAGCTCCGGCGGGCAGGATTCACTCCCGCCTACGCTAAAGCTACGGCGGGCAGGATTCACTGTTCACCAAAAAACTATTCGCTATTCGCTGTTCGCTATTCGCTCCTGCCTACGCAAAAGCTCCGGCGGCAGGATTCACTATTCACTATTCACTGTTTACTGTTCACTGTTCACTCTTTTCTGCTCGATCAAACCCTCACCTGCTCACCCAGAATATTCAGCGGAAGCGGTCCGTTGGTGAGAATGACGTCGTGGAACTCGCGGAGGTCGAATTTCGGGCCGAGTTCGCGCTGTGCCATTGCGCGTAATTCGAGGATACGAAGCATGCCGATCTTGTAGCCGGTCGCCTGTCCGGGCCAAACGATGTACCGGTCGATCTCCTTGCGGCAATCGCCTTCGGGATTCGGCGTGTTTTTCAAAAAGTACTCAAACGCTTGTGTGCGCGTCCATTTCTTGTAGTGAATGCCGACATCTACTACGAGCCGAGCAGCGCGGAAGACCTCGTTGGACAAACGCCCGAAATCGAGTACGGGTCTTTGCGAAACCGATCTCCTTCGGCACCAACTCCGAGTACAGCGCCCAACCTTCCACGTACGCGACATTGCCGCCGTGGCGGCGGAACTTCGGAACACCTTTCAATTCTTGCGCGATGGCGATCTGCATATGGTGACCCGGTATGCCTTCATGATACGCCAACGCCTCCGCCTGGTAGATCGGCTGGTCCTTCATGTTGTACAGGTTGATGTAGTAGGTGCCAGGACGTTTCAACAAGCGGTAATTTTCTTTTCCCTCCCGCGTGTCGGGAAAATAGAACTTGGGATCATCCTGCAGGTAGGAAAAGAAAGCGCTGATATTGTGGTCGCGCCATTTCACCAGTTCCATGATCTTGCGCATCTCGTCGTGAATGCGCTTCACTTCCCGGAGGCCCGTATCGAATACCTGCTCCGGGGTCATGTTCGTAGTCGTGGTCTTCTCAAGCGCATAACGATAGAACTCATTCCCCTTCGGGAACTTCCACGCGCCGTCGTCCTCTTTAGCGCGCTTCTCCTGTTCCTTCAGATATACCATGAGTCGTTCATACGCCGGCTTCACGACTTCCACCAATGCACGGGAAGCTTCACCCTGCAATCGGGCGATCTTCGAACCGTCGATACCTTTCAGCGCTGACAGCTTTTTCGAGAAGTCCTCATACAACGGACATTTACCGCTGCCGCTGAACGGATATCCGCTGATCACGTTTCGGCAGTCGTTCATGACCATCGGGTAGACAAAGCGCGGGGGAATGATCCCAAGGCTGTCGCGTACCCGTAATCCATCCAGGACCTGGTCCATCAACGGTCCGATTCCCTTCAACCGTTGCACATATGCTTCCGCGTCCCCGACGGCATCGATCCGGTGCATGTTGATCAGGAATGCCGGAATACCCGATTGAACGCCGTCCATCTGGTTCACCGGATAATTGTGATAGCGCCACGGAAACGCGTCGAACAGTTCCTGCGCGTCGTGTTCGAACAAGCGGTAACTGAGTCGCGCCTGATCGTCCAGCTTGTCGAATTCAACCGTCTTCTCAACTCTCCAACTGCCGGCGCGCAAGTTCATTTCGCTTCACCTGAAACGAATCAGAACGATCGGTCCACTGACCGTAATCCTGTGATGATCCCCGAGGTAGGTTTGCAGTTCGGGATCATATCGACTATCTCGTCGAAGCAACGATCGAAGAAGGCATTCGCCTTGGGGGACTCCCTTGCAACTTCCTCCGGTGTGAATTTTTAACAGATGACTTCGAATCTGACGGCGGGATGAAGCTGAATAAAATCAGTAATAGAAACGTTAAACGAAGGGGGGATTAGCTGCTGCCAATGCTTTATTTTTTGGAATGTCGAACAAAGATAAGGGACCGAACGCCATGGCCAGACTCAAAAAATCGAAAAGTATCCTCCGACTGGTTTTCATAACCGCCCTCTGCTCTGCTCAACAGTTCGTGGGCGCGCGCAAGGCGGCTATAAGACCGACTCGGCTTTCCTTTCCGGTGTTACCTCCGGCATTTCCATCAAGCATTTTACCGGCGGTACCGGCGCGATCCGAAGGGATCATCGGCTTTCGTTATCACAGTTGGATCACCGGGCTGTACGAAAAGCGCAATGCGTCATTCCGAATGCGGAAGGCTTGTCTTGGTTCTACGGCGGAGGCGCACACACGGATTCTACGACGAAGGTTACCGTTACTATTATTACAAAGTGCGTGGCAATAAATACGTGATCGTCGACGAAGA
>JADJON010000005.1 GCA_016713765.1 Bacteroidota bacterium | reverse complement strand
AGTCCATCACATTGGAAAAGCGGGAAACGGTGTCCCGAATCCTTCCTGTAAAAATGTTGGCCGATTTGGATTGTACACCATCACCATCTATTCGACTACGATTGTTGGCGTACTACCTTTGTGAAAGGGGAGCCACGACCCTGAGCGTACCGGATTATTCTGCGATCAAGCGACCCGCGCCCCCACGACAGGAATGCCCTGCTCTTTCCGTACTTCTGCCTTTAACTCCGCCAGCTTGATACGGCTGTTGACGACGGCGTTTTTGCGGAGTTCACCAGGAAAAGAAAACTTTCGTGTTCTCAAATTTGTAAAGCTCGCCGCCAGAAGTTTTTCCCATTCTCCAACTGTTGCTGCTGAATGCGTAATGAAGTCCCAGGTTAGTCAATCTCATTGCAGGCGGCAAGTACCTGGTTGGTGATTTCCCACGGTTGGTTTGCAGTTGCTTTTGTTCCGTCTGGGTCTTTTGATCTTCATCTGGTTGAGCTTACCACGCCTTTCGCGAAGGAACAACGGCATCCCCAAGCGATAACCCCATTTTTGTAATTCTCCTGATAGATCGGTTTTGTAATCCGTTCTCCAACAGTCCGTCGGCACGCGGCGCAAGGAAATTATAATCGAGGTTGAGTTTCTGGCCTCAGCTTCTCGTAGCCGCCCATCGTTTCTCGATTTCAAGTCCCTGCAATTTGGGCGGAGCTGACCACTTGGGTGGTTGCTGTTGGCCGAATCGAGCATTGCGTTGAGTGATGCGGCATCCAGCGTATCGATAACGGTTCCTTCAAAGGTCGGGACCACTTCCGCCGTCATCCCATCGGAGCGGCCTTCGGGGCTCCAGAGGTGATTCGACATGATCAGGCGGGCATTGGTGAAATTTGTGCAACGACTGATTCCCGGATGTTCTCCGGTTCTGGACTTCAATCAACGCTTCCATCGAGTCGATCGCGGGCTGATCGCTTGAACAACACGCGAATCCGGGATCGCGTCGAAGCGCAATTTCCCGCCAGGCGGAGGTGATTCTTCGTGCTATTGCAGTCGCGTAAACGCGCGTAGGTCCCGTACCGAGGTAATCCTTGCTGACCTGCAACAGCAGTTTATTGATAAGCTTGATTTGCCCCGCAGCAGCCAACGTTCCCAGCACTTGTGCCTGGCGCACGGTAGCGTCGCTCGTCGATCAGGAGCCCTTGTCCCCAGGGCACGCTGACCCCAGGAAACTTAACCCTTGTCCGGGCGTGACGCGTTCGGAATCGAGGTACGGGCCGCGACTATTGTCGAAACCCGCCTTGATGTCGGTTCCGAACCAGACTGGAACGACCAGCGAGTTTTCCCAGCTTTTCCAGTATTCCTTTCCTTCGAAATTCTTCTCATCGAATCCGCTCTTCAATACTGGATCGAACATCCCGCGGCCATGCGCTCCGCCCTGGCAGCGTCAGGCAATAGCGCTGCCTGCTTCGCGACCGGATGATCCAGCACCAGTCGGTACACTTCTGAAGTGAAAGCGCTACGCGTGCTATCCTGAGCGGTTGCCAGCAGTGTACACAGCGTCAGGAGTACCAGCAGCGTGGAGCGCTTCATTATTCCTTCTCCTCCGATTTACCAGGTTTCTTCTTTCGCCCGCACTTTTCACATCGACCGGATTGGTCGACACCTTGCCGTACCGAGGTAGTCGGGCGGGAACCCGTTGAATTGACGCCAGAGTTCGTACCAGATCGGCACATCCTTCAGCATGATCCAGCCGAACGTACCTGAGCCACCCCGTATCTGTTCCGGCCAAGGCGTGTCATCGGGATCCGGAACAACAAGGATGCGGTACTTTCCCTGTGTATCGAAGTTGTCAATGACAGCTACCACGCCGCCAAATGTTCCGAACGAATAGTTCGGCCAACCGGAGAAGACAAGTGCCGGCCAGCCATCGAACTGCAGCCGGACCTTTCGGCCTTTCTCGAGGAGCGGGATATCCATCGGCTGCATGCAATTGGATGGCGAGACTCGGATCGGACGGCATGATGGTGCAGATCACGTCGCCTTCCGCGATGTTCTCGCCCACACCCGACACTTTCGCCTGTACGACATACCCGTCTTGCGGAGCCGTGACGAAGTAGAACGAACTGCGTATGCTGAGGCTGGAGAAGTCGATGTTCATCTTCGCGATCTCCGCCTGGGTCTCATAAAGATAGGACAGCGCGCTGTTCAGTTCCGACTCCGCTTTGCTGATCTTGTTGGAGTATTCGGCTTCGAGCGAACCGAGTTCGATGTTCGCGTTGATCAGTTCGTTCTTGGAAGTAAGCAACTTGTTCTCGACCGCCACTTGTTTGGCGGTGGTTTCCTGCTGCTTGAGGTTGCGGCGTTCCTGTTCGGTCAGCGCGATCAAGCCCCGCTTGAGCAACGAATCGGCGCGGCGGGCCTGGACACGGGCGATCTCCATATCGACGCGGATGGCCTGCAATTCGGCACTGTCGCTGAGGATCTTCAGCTCCGCCTGCTTCACTTTGTTCCGGGCTTTTCCAGGAGAGTACTTTTTCTTTTGCAAGGCGTTGATCTGTTGCGCAAGCGCGGAGACCTTGGCGGCGGTAGACGATTGTGAACCCTCCTTCGCTTTGATCTGGTCGCTCACGCGTTCCAGCAGTTTCGGGTCGAAGAATTTTCCGGATCTCGCTGATGCGTACGATCGTGTCGCCCTTGTGGACGAATTGACCTTCACGAATGTACCATCGTTCAATTCTTCCCGGGATAACCGATTGCAGTGATTGCGGCCGGTCTTGTGGCAGGTAGGTCGTCACCGAGCCGCTGGACCGGATATTCTGTGTCCAGGGCATGAACAACAGCAGGAAGAGCAGGATGAAGATCCCGGAGGTGATTCGTGCGAACTTCTTCGCATAGCGCGTATCGCGCACGAGGCTCACCGCTTTGAAGGGCAGCGACCGGTCGTTTACCGGAGGTATGTTCTGTCCCATGGCTTAGAGGCTTGCTGGATAGTTTTGAATGAGTTCGCGAAATTCTTCACTGCGGGAGGACAATGCGTCGAACGTTCCCTCATCGACGATACGGCCTTCCTTCATGACCACGACCCGGTCGACCGCCGTCAATACGACGGGATCGTTCGAAATCAGGATGACGGTCCAGCCGTAGTTGCGGTCGAGAATCAATTCCAGGATGCGCTTCTTTTCCCTCCGCTCGACACCAAGCAGAAAATCGTCGAGGATGAGCAACGCGGGATGTTCCACGATGTTCCGGGCGATGACGATCTTCTTCACCATGCTTTCCGGCACCCGAACAGGCCCGCCGACCAGGCGCTATTCAAGCCTTCCGGTAAACCCGAGAGAAAGTCATTCAGACCGGCCGCTTTGCATGCCCACAAGACATCCTCCATGGTGACGCCTTTCCGGCCGATGCTGATGTTTTCGAGTATGGTCCCGTCAAACAATGCTTCCTCAGAAACGAAATCGCCGACATGATTCATCAGCGAAGCCTTGTTGAGCTCACGCAGAGAAACCCCGTTGAACTGGATATTACCGGAGTAGGAATCGTACAATCCCAGGATAAGGTTGATCAGCGTGCTCTTGCCGCTGCTGTTGTAACCGGTGATCGCGATGCGTTCCGATGCATCAACCTTCAGGCTCACGCCGTTCAGGGTTGGTTGAGCGCGATCCGGAAACCGGTAGCCGAGGTTTTTCGGTGCGGATGCTCAACCCGGAGTTCTTCGGTACTACCAGGTCGATCCCTTTGTATTCCTCGACCGGCAGACTGGTCACCTTGGTTATTTTTTCAACGCCGACGAGCACATCGTACACCTTGTCGATCTTCAGGATGATCTTTTCGATCGAATTGATGGTCATGATGATCACGATCTCCCGCCGCAACGAATTGACCGAGGTTGATCTGCCGGTCTACGATCAGCACCGCGCCCAGGATGAGCAGCATGGCGGTTACGATGGTCTTGAAGACGACGAAGCTGTAATACTGCTTCTTCAACACCCGAAAGTGATCTTCCCGCGCCTGAACGTAATTGCTGACGAGGTGGTCGGTCTTGTCGAGCGCGAAGCTGGTGTGGCCGGCCAGTTTGAATGTGCTGAGCGTGCGCGCGATCTCTTCCAGCCAGTTGGCAACTCGGTATTTATAGTCGGACTCCGTCATGGCGGTGGCCAACCCTTTCGGACCGGTCATTCGCAGGATGAAGATCAGCAGGAAGACCAGGACCGAACCCATTACGATGAACAACGGATGATAGAACGACAAGAGCAGGATCCCGAAGATCACCTGCAAGGTCGCTGCCGTGATGTCGATCAACAGGATGGGAAGTCCTTTCTGCAGTGTGATCGTGTCGAAGAAGCGGTTCATCAGTTCCGGCGGATAGTATTGCAGGACTGATTCGAGGCGTATTCTCGGAATGCGCGAGGCGAACAAAAAGGCCGTGCGGGTAAATAGTTTCTGATGAAGGAATTCGACCAATTCCAACTGGTAGATGGTCATGATCCCGGAAAACACTATTCCCAAGAGGATGAATGCAATCAGCACCACCACGGAGGTAACGACCTGTCCGCTCGAGATGAACCCGATCAGGCTTTGAACCCCCAGGGGAAGCGACAAGCTGATGATGCCGATCAGGATCGCATACAGGAAGATGTAGAGGATCTCTTTTCGCTCAGGCTGGAGCAGTTTCAGTAGTTTGGAAAAGAGTTTGAAACGAACGCTGCCGACATCGATGGCCCGGAGTTCTTCCGGCTCTTCAAAGTTGGAATGAGGAAGCAGGTGATGACGACAATGCTGTCGGCTTCCGAAAGCCCGTCATGCCGCTGGAGATCACCGAGGTCCTCAACGCGCTCAATGCGCATGGTCTGTTCACCCTGTGCGGTGAATGCCGTTGCGAATCGTTCACCTTTTCCCGCATGGACCAGAATGGGATACAACGAAGTTCCTTTTTTACTGAATACCAGGAACGGATAGCTGCCGCTCAAGGCGAGTTTGCTCAGCTCGCCAGAAGGCAAGTCGTTGGAAAGAAAAACAAGGTTGAATTGAGAACCGAATTCGGTGAGCTTGGCCAGGAATTCATCCAGCGAAAACTCCTGTTCATGGGTAAGCCTGGTCTGAAGCGCTACCAGTCGGTCAGCCTCCTGCGAAAAGCCATATTGCCGCAGGGAACGCCTCGGCAATGGCCGGAATCAAAGTTGGTTGCATAGTGGTTCATCAGTGTGGGTGAATGAAACGCTGTTTTACGGCACAAAGAAAAACACCGGAAAGCTATCCATAGTTCAGCCATTAACGATTTTTTAGAATTAATCTAAAGAAATACAATCAACTCTATATCAATTACATAGATAATGGTTGTTCACAAGATCAGTCAATCGGAAAAGTGATATCGCCCGGGGAAGGGGTCTGGGCTGCCCTTTGGCATGGCTTTCGTTAATACGAGGCCATCTTTAAACGCCAATTCGATGAAAACGCTCATCCCCTCAGCCTGGCCCTTGCCGCATCACCAGTCTCACGGCCTCCGCCCAGACGTCCACCCCGGCGATCGGGCAAAAACAGGTCAACCAACATGAACGGATCAAAGACGGAGTGGACTCCGGACAACTGACCAAGAAAGAAGCCCGCCATCTTCGCGCGCGCCAGGCGAAGATCCGGCACGACAAACGGGTTGCCAGGATGGATGGTGTCGTGACTCCGGCCGAACGCAAGCAGCTACACAAGGAACAGCGTCGTGCCAGCCGGGCGATCCACCGCCAGAAGCACGACGAACAGCATCGCTAAGAGATTGCCACGGTTAGCACAACCGGTCGAAGAGGAAACTCTTTCGACCGGTTTTTCATTTCTTTCCGCTGGCGTTTCGCAGGATTTCTGCAAAACTCCAACCCTTGATCATACCATCGATCGTGGTGGCGATGCGTCGGGCACGCGTCACCTCGGTTTTCGCGCCATCGATCCACTTGGAATAATAACGCTGATGAGAGCCGGGAAGCTTATCGAAAATTTTCCTGGCTGCGGGTTCCTCTTCAAGGCAGGCCCGCAGGTCGGCGTTGATCTGATAAACGGATTCATCCAATTGCAGGTCCACGGTTAAACCGGCACCTTCTCTTTTACCAATGGCTTTGCGAAGCGCAGCATTCAGCGGCAATATGAAATCCCCGTTGCCGATGGGAATCAACGCGACCTTTTCAATGGGGGAATCATCCAGTTTTCCTTTGACCCGGAACGAAGTTCGTTGACCCTTTTTAAGCCGGTTAGCCACATCGGCCGGAACATCAATGTACGTCCATCCGGATTTTTCACCCTTCTCCCGGAATTTCTGGATGATGGTCGTATAACGAACGCGTGCCATGTTGAGGGTCAAGATTATTATCAGTACCCGAATATTTTTGGGACCTCGATTATGTCCTGACAAAACTATTCCAATGAAAGTCATATCAAGAGACTCATCGACATCAATTCGTTGAACTGATTGCGGTTGATATTCCCTTAACTTTACCGCATGCCGGATGAAACGACAGCGGTCCAACTGCAAACCGCTACTGCAGTTGAAGAAGAGAGCCAGGTAATTGTTTTCTGCCATTACCGGGCGACCGGACCGGATCAATTGATCAGGATCTGGAGTACGACGGTTCTTCTGGATCGCTCATCCGCTCACGAGAGCAAATTGCTGTTCACGGATAATGTAGCGGTTGCGCCACAGTGGATGCATGTGCCGAACGGCAGCACCGCCCGTTTTACCCTGATCTTTTCCGGACTACCGCGTTCCTGTACCAGCTTCGATCTCATCGAACGGATCCCGGAACCGGGAGGGTTCGAGGTTCGGAATATCGGCCGGAACAAGACCGATGTTTACGAAGTGGAATTCCTTTAATGATTTTACTAAAACAGGATACCCCTTCGAGAACGATCGTATTACGATTGAACGTAGGGAAGAAAAACATCCACACGGGTTCCGGTATCCGGGGTAGAGGATAATGACAAGTCACCGTGGTGGATCTGAACGATCCGTTTAGCCAGCGGAAGACCCAGTCCGTGACCGCCTTTTCTCGCCACTTCCATGGAGCGATAGAATGGCTCAAACACGTGCGGCAGATCAGCCGGGTCAATGCCGATCCCGGCATCCTCTATCCGAAGGTGCAAACGATCGCGCTGCGGTTCCAGAGATACAATGCAGCGGTGAGGGTCGGAATATTTACAACCGTTCTCGATGAGGTTGGAAACGGCCACACGCAGGAGATCTTCGTCCGCTTCGATCACAACGCTGTTCTCGTCCTCGATCTTTTCACTATAGGTCAGTTCAACCTCATAGTCGGGATGCTGTTTCCGTAGTTTACCAAGGATCTGCCAGATCAACTCATCCATGCGGACCTTGCTGATGCGCACCAGACGGTCGTCTGCGTTTGCCCGGGCCAGGTAGAGCAGGCTGTTCAGCAGTTGATTCAGATCACGGGTGTCGTCCAGCATGGAACGCAAGACGTTCCGGTACTCTTCCCCGCTGCGATCCCTGATCAGGGTGACTTCGAGCTGACCGGTAATGGAGGTAAGTGGAGTGCGTAATTCGTGGGACGCATTCGATACGAATGCGCGCTGGGACTCAAAGGAAGACTGAAGCCGGTCCAGCATCTTGTTGAAGGTAATCGCCAATTGCGCGATCTCGTCCTTTCCATTGCCTTCCGGAATACGGATGCCCATGCTGGTGAAACTGATGCGTTCGGCCTGTCGGACGATATCCGACATCGGCTTAAGCGCACGTGCCGAATAGATGCGCGCTGCGATGACCGTGACGATCACACTCGCAATGAATCCGAAGATGAGTACCCAGAACAGGTTGTTCAGTTTGCTTCGGCCGTATTTGTCAAGCGCGGAGGCAAGGATGACATATTCATCGCCACCCTCCACATAGCGAAGTCCGATCGCTTCATTGAGTCCGAGGTGGAATCGTTGTTGCCCCAATCGCCTAATGGCGTTCAGCAGACTATCCGAGACCGGTATCGATTCATCATCGACCGAGTTGTAGATAAGATTATTGGCGGAATTGTAAACGAGTACCTTTTCACTGAACATCGCGTTGATGGAATTCTTGTCGATGATCTTCAACATGTCGTTGTCCACCTCCTTCACCTCTATCAACAGCCGGGCGGTCGTCAGCGCTTTGGTCTCCAGGCGGGCATAGAATTCCTGCTCACGATAGGACGACGACAGCAGGTAGATGCCGGTCGCAAATACCAGTAGAATGGAAGTTACGATCAGGGTGAACTGGAGCGTCAGGCGCTCCCTGATCCTAATGTTCATGGGTTCGGTTGCCGGAGGATGTACCCACTGCCGACATGCGTATGGATCAATTTACGGATATATCCGCGATCGATCTTCTTGCGCAGAAAATTGATGTAAACATCCACGAAATTGGTGCCGGTCTCATATTGGATGGACCAGACGTGGCTGGCGATTTCCGCCCGTGTAACGACGCGTTCAGGATTGCGCAGGAGATATTCCAACAAACCGTATTCTTTCGGTGTCAGGGAGATCTTATTACCGGCACGATGCACTTCGCGCGTGTCCAGGTTCAGGGTAATGTCCGCATAACGGAGTGTGGACGGCTCCGATAACTCGGGCTCCGAGCGCTTGAGTAGGGCCTTAACGCGGGCCAGTAATTCCTGAAACTCGAACGGCTTGACCAGATAGTCGTCGGCTCCACTTTCAAATCCTTTGAGCTTGTCGTCAATCGCACCCCAGGCCGTCAGCATGAGGACCGGAATCCTACGATCATTCTTTCGCACCGCCGCGCAAACTTCGAATCCGTTTTTTCGCGGAAGGTTCAGGTCGAGAATCAACAGGTCATAATTATTGGCTTCCAGCATCGCAAGGCCCGATTCCCCATCGGCAGCCCAATCGGAGGCGAGCGAGCTTTCGCTCAGCCCGGAGCGGATGAAGCCGGCCACTTTAGGCTCGTCTTCGACGATTAGAATTTTTCGTTCCATCAATTAAGAAAATTCGGCCGGTCGTGTATCCGGCAAGGTCATGTGACCGCGCTATTGTCAAAGGTCAGGAATTCCGGCACCTGAATTCCATTAAAATGAAGTTAAACCCGCTCGGGATTCAGCTCCTGAGCAGCTGACGAATTGTGCTCAAATGCGACAACAATACCAATGGAACGATACAACCCGGAAGCCAGATAAAAGGAAAGTGAAACAATGCGATGTTGGGTTGATCGAATGCCATTCGTTGAAAGGAAGTCGGTGCCGACAGCACACCTGTTCGCACGATGTAGAGCAGGAGCGCGAGTGAAATGAAATTCCAGGCCAATAATAGCCCGCGTCCAAGAAGTGGCCGCTGGTAACCAAAAGCAAAGATCAGGATCGAAGTGACTCCGGCAACGATGTCGTAATTGCCGCCCGCGAACGTCATGCCGACCGGAACCGTTTTGTAAAGAAACAAGGCGTACAAGACCATTTCAACACCGGCTCTGACCGAATGTAAAAGACACAACCATGGTTGTTGAAGGCTGTCTAAAAAGTGTCTCCCCCGCCTGGTTAGAAACAAGGAAAGAACTACCAAAAGCGGAGGGCCGATCAACAAAGCAAACCGTGGCGGCATCGTGTTGGTCACCTCGTAGAAGCCGGTCGTCGCGATCAAGCCCTGTACAACTACCCAGGCCAGCAGGACCGTCAACACCCTGCGTGATTTGTTTGTTGCGTACCAGAAGATGGTTAGGGCCAGTGCGGTGATGATGATGAAAAAAGTCGGGATGAGGATTGGTAATGTATGCATGGCTGTGGGATGATTGGTAAGGACCAAAATTAGGTAAGCGGTAAACCACGGAGCAACCGATTACAGATTATGATAATGAAAATCCATTCGAAGTGCCGGTTAGGGTAGTTCAACCGTTCGGCCGGAGCGGCTTAGCGGTATCGGTAGATCAGCCCGAATTGTAAGCCGGCACTATTCAAGCGTTCACGTATCGTTGTCGCTTCTGCGTCGTTTAAGGCAAACTGATAGGTTGGATCCAGATAGAATCGCAGGCGATGGCTATAATAGAATTCCAAGCCTGCTGAAAGTATGGGTGTGATGGAGATCTTGAGGTCCTGATCGGGAAGCTGGTTGCGCTTCACCTCCCGTTCGCCATTGCTGAATTTGTACCGGGTGGAAAGCGTTACGCCCAGGGGTAATCCCAAGGCAATGCCGGCGGCGACGTGATAGCGCAACCGGTTTTCGGTAAACTGGTAATGGAGCCGCAACGGCACTTCCACATAGCGGTATTGATGCCGGATAAGGATTTCGTCCAGCGCTTGTGTGACATTGGTCACGGTCACATAGTTGGTGTCGATCGCCGGGCCAAAGGTTTTGTCGGCAGACCGGTATTGATAACCCCGGATCGTGTAACGTAAACCGGCTTCCAGAATCCAATGAAGTGAGCGTTGCTTACGCAGCGAAAGACCGACGGAGTAACCCATCATCGGATCTTCGTGTTTTTGGCGATCGTTAAAGACCGCATTCAGACTGGAATCCGCTCCATCGTACTGTATTTCGCGGTAGCAACGGTCGATGGATAGAGTGAATCCAAAGGCCGTACGGTCGAAGACCGGTCCAGCTGGCGGGAGATAGGCCCGGGATGAGGCCGTCATGAAGCACAAGAAAACCATTGAAATCAGCCGACTCCGCATATGGGTCAAGGTAGTGTTATTCCCGGAATCCGTAGTAGGATTCACATTGGATACATGGTAAGGGAGTCTGGTCGAATTTTCTGCATTTTCGATTATTTTAGTGAATAAATAATTGCAAATGCGTTGAAATATTTTTATTCAATCAGTTTATTTGGAGTATACTTGCAACGGAGTCAGTGACGTGCATTTCTGCAACTGTTTCAAATCCGATGACAGGAGACCATCGGAATACTTTTTAATCAACTAAATAAATTAATTATGGCAAAAGGAAAACGTGGCCGCCCGAAGGGTTCTAAGAACAAGAACACCTCCGCAAAGGCTGCCAAAATCGTCGTTAAAAAAGGCAAACGGGGACGTCCGAAAGGATCGAAGAACAAGAAGACCCTGTTGGCGGAAGGCATGCCGCTCGCGGCAATTGCTCCGTTCAAAGGAACCGGTAAGCGTGGTCGCCCGGCCAAAGTTGCACAGGGCGTCATCGGCAACGGTATCCGCATCGTCGACGGCATGGCGCTCATCAACCTCACGGGCAGCCGTGTGAACCGTATCCTCGTCATCGGCAGCGATGCGAAGACGCCGGTTACGCATCTCTGATCGGTTATGCACAATAAAAAGGGCGTCGTGAAACTCACGACGCCTTTTTTATTTACCGTAGGTGTCTGCTCAAAGCCGAATGCAAACATTCTTCTCTTCCGTAAAAAACCGCAGCGCTTCGAAACCGCCTTCGCGACCGACGCCGCTGCCTTTCATACCGCCGAACGGTGTGCGCAGGTCGCGCAGCAGCCAGCAGTTCACCCAGACGATGCCGCTGTGGATCTTCGCCGCCATGCGGTGCGTGCGACTCAGGTTGGAAGTCCAGAGTGAACAGGCCAGTCCGTATCGGGTGCTGTTCGCGTATTGCAGGACTTCTTCTTCCGTATCGAAGGGTTGCAGGGTTACCACCGGCCCGAAGATCTCTTCCTGGTTGGTGCGGCAGTCGTAGGAAAGCCCTTCGATCACGGTCGGTGCGATAAACCAACCGTTCTTGCAGCGACCTTCCGGGTGCAAGGCAGTTCCACCGCAAAGAACACGACCACCCTCTTGTTTGGCGAGTTCGATGTAGGAGAGGACCTTGTCGTAGTGTTGTTTGGACACGATCGCGCCGATCCAGCTTTCATCCAGCATCGGATCGCCGACCTGCAGTTTCTTCACGCCGTCCACGAACGCGTCGCGGAACTTTTCGTAGATGCTGCGTTCAACGAAGATGCGCGAACCACAGAGACAGATCTCGCCCTGGTTCGAAAAGGCCGCACGCACGGCCGTGTGAACCGATTTTTCAAAGTCGGCATCGGCGAACACGATCGTCGGGTTCTTGCCGCCCAATTCCAGAGAAAGTTTCTTGAACATGGGAGCGGCAATGCTGGAAATGGTCTCTCCGGTCTTCGTGCCGCCGGTAAACGAGATGGCGGGAATCTCCGGGTGCGACACGATTGCGGTGCCGACCTTGGGCCCGAGTCCATGCACGATGTTCAACACGCCGGCGGGAAGTCCGGCTTCGATGGCCAGCTCCGAAAGGAGATAAGCCGTCATCGGCGTGATCTCGGATGGCTTGGCCACGACCGTGCATCCCGATGCAAGCGCCGGGGCGATCTTCCAGGTGAAGAGGTAGAGCGGCAGGTTCCAGGGTGAGATACAACCGGCAACACCGACGGGTGTCCGCAAGGTGTAGTTGATCGCCGTCTCTTCCATCGCGTGAGCCTCCGTTGAATCGTGCAGGATGCCGGTGGCATAAAAATGGAAATTGGAAACCGCACGGGGAATGTCGACGCTCTTCGCCAACCAGACCGGCTTACCCTGATCGACGGACTCCGCGAGCGCGAGACGGTCGAGGTTTTTCTGGATGAGGCCCGAAAGTTTCAGCAGCAGCGCCGAGCGTTTTTCTTTCGGCATGGTGGACCAGGCTGGAAATGCGGCCTGTGCCGCAGCCTGAGCGGCGGCCACATCCCGTTCGTCGCTGTCGGGAATCAGGCTGTAAACTTCGCCCAGCGCCGGGTTGAAATTATCGAGGTATTGTCCCGAAGTAGGCGGGACGAGGGCTCCGTTGATGTAGTTCTGGAGGTGAAGCATGGGGGTAAAGGTAGTGAACAGTGAATAGTGAATAGTGAACAGTAAACGGTGAATAGTAAGTAGTGAACAGTTTTTTGTGAATAGCGAATAGTTATTGGTGAATAGTCAGTGTTTTGTACCTGGATTTCGTGGAGGCGGGGGAAACAGGATTTGAAATTTTTGATTGGTTATTTGTAATTAGAAATGCCGATTTTATTTCGCCTCAATCACCAATCACCAATGCCCAATACCTACCTACTAATCGCTATCTTCGTATCAACATCACGTTCGAACGCCCATGTCCTACCCCTTTCAACATACCGATCGACCAGCTTACGATGCTGCCTACCGTCGCAGTGTACAGGACCCGGAAGGATTCTGGGCCGATGTGGCCGCTAACTTTTACTGGCGTAAGCGATGGGAAAAAACACTGGAGTGGAATTTTCGGGACCCGGATGTCAAATGGTTCTCCGGCGGCAAGTTGAACATCACGGAAAATTGCCTGGACCGTCACCTGGGTACGCTGGGTAACAAGCCGGCGATCATCTGGGAACCGAACGATCCGGAAGAGCATCACCGGGTACTGACCTACCGCGACTTGCACACGAAAGTCGTACAGTTCGCCAATGTGTTGAAGAATAACGGCGTCAAAAAAGGCGACCGGGTCTGTATTTACATGGGCATGGTGCCCGAGCTCGCGATCGCCGTACTGGCCTGCGCACGCATCGGCGCGATTCATTCGGTGGTCTTCGGCGGCTTCAGCGCGCAAAGCATCGCCGATCGTCTGACGGATGCACAGGCCGAGTTCATCGTCACCTCCGACGGCGCCTTTCGTGGCAACAAGGAGATCGGATTGAAGAGCGTGATCGATGACGCGCTGGTGCAATGCCGGTTTGTCAAGCGTGTGATCGTACTCACGCGTACGCGGACTCCCGTGTCCATGATCAAAGGCCGCGACGTCTGGTGGGAAGACGAGATCCGCAAAGTGGAAACGATGGGCAATCCGGACTGTCCGGCGGAAGAAATGGACGCGGAAGATCCGTTGTTCATCTTGTATACTTCCGGCTCTACCGGAAAGCCGAAAGGCGTCGTGCATTCGAGTGCGGGCTATATGGTGTACACCACCTATTCGTTCGCCAATGTCTTTCAGTACCGCCCGGGCGAGATCTTCTTCTGTACAGCCGACATTGGTTGGATCACCGGACACAGCTATATCGTGTACGGTCCGCTCGGCGCCGGCGCAACCTCGCTCATGTTCGAAGGGATTCCCACCTGGCCGGACGCGGGCCGGTTCTGGGACATTGTCGACAAGTACCACGTGAACATCCTCTACACCGCGCCTACAGCGATCCGTTCACTCATGGGATACGGACTCGGGCCGTTGCAGGGTAAGCACCTCAACAGCCTGCGCGTACTCGGTACGGTTGGCGAACCGATCAACGAAGAAGCCTGGAACTGGTACCATGAGAACGTGGGGAGAAGAAAATGTCCGATCGTCGATACCTGGTGGCAAACCGAGACCGGCGGAGTCATGATCTCCAACATGGCTGGTGTGACACCTGCAAAACCGGCGCACGCCACACTTCCCTTGCCCGGCGTTCAACCGATGTTGGTTGATGAAAAGGGAGAAGAGATCACCGGCAACAATGTCAATGGAAACCTCTGTATACGATTTCCATGGCCGGGCATGATCCGAACCACCTACGGTGACCACGAGCGATGTCGTACGAATTACTTCGCGACCTACGAGAACCTGTACTTCACCGGCGACGGATGCTACCGCGACGCGGAGGGCAACTACCGGATCACGGGTCGTGTGGACGATGTACTCAACGTCAGCGGCCACCGCATCGGAACCGCCGAAGTGGAGAACGCGATCAACATGCACGCCGGCGTGGTGGAGAGCGCGGTTGTCGGCTACCCGCACGACATCAAAGGACAGGGCATCTACGCCTATGTCATTTACAGCGGCACGCACGGCGACGAGAACCTCACGCGGCAGGACATCGCGCTCACGGTGAGTCGGATCATCGGCCCCATCGCGAAGCCCGACAAGATCCAGTTCGTCTCCGGCTTACCCAAGACCCGCAGTGGCAAGATCATGCGCCGCATCCTCCGCAAGATCGCCGAAGGCGAAACCGAATCCCTCGGCGACACTACGACCCTGCTGGATCCGGGGGTGGTGGAGGAGATCAAAGGAAACAGGTTGTAGGTTTCGGGTTTCCGGTTTCGAGTTTCGGGTTTTTTAATATTAGTTTCCCGCATTTATTGGATGCAATTCCCTGAAGCGATTTGGATGTTTGCTTCGTGGCCAGCATTAAAACCTTCGAGGACCTGGAGATTTGGAAGATCGCCCGGCAAGTGAACAAAATTGTTTTTACGATTACAAGATCGCGCGAATTCCAGGAAGATCTTCGCTTTCGATCACAGATTCGAAGCGCATCCGTATCGATGATCTCCAATATTTCAGAGGGATTTGAGCGCGGAGGCAATCGGGAGTTCACGAATTTTCTTTCCATCGCCAAAGGTTCCAACGGTGAATTGTATTCCCAACTGGTTGTGGCGGCTGATCAGGGTTGGGTTCCCGATTCGGAAATGGAAATCCTGCGGCAACTAAGCCGTCAGTTTTCACAAAAGACAGGCGCACTAATGTCCTATCTGATTCAATCTCAAATCAAGGGAACGAAGTACAAAGGGCGACAGTAAGGAGAAGAAAACTCTTCAACAAAAAAACAACCCGAAACCCGAAACTGGAAACTGGAAACTGGAAACGCGAAACCGTAAACTACAAACACGAAGTCCTTCCTCCGTCCACCGGCACGTTGATGCCCGTGATGTACGCGGCGGCGGGGCTGGCGAGGAAGGCAATGGCGTTGGCGATCTCGGAAGCTTCGGCGAAGCGGGCCATCGGGACTTCATGGACCATTTCAGCTTTGATTTCGTCGGGATGCTGTCCGGTTTTTTGGGCTTTGGCGTCGATCAGACTGCGCAGGCGTTGGGTGTTGGTGGCGCCGGGCAGGACGTTGTTGACGGTGATGCCGTACTTCGCGACTTCACCGGCCAATGTCTTTGACCAGTTCGCTACCGCGGCGCGCACGGTGTTGGAAACGCCCAGACCTTTCAGCGGTTGCTTGACCGAGGTAGAAATCACATTGACGATGCGCCCATAACCCGCTTCTTTCATGCCGGGCAATACGGCCTGGGCCAGGATGTGATTGCACACCAGGTGATTGGAAAACGCCTGGATGAATTCTTCCGTCTTCGCTTCGGTGATGGGTCCGCCCGGAGGTCCGCCTGTATTGTTGATCAGAATGTGCACGGTACCCGTGCTGCGCAGATAGCGCTCGACCGATGCCCGGAGTTCTTCGGGTTTGGAAAAATCGGCGACCAGATAATCGTGCTTCTGATGAAAGACCGATGACAGCTCGCCGCAGGTCTTTTTGAGATCGGATTCGTTGCGCGCAAGTAAGGTAACCGTGGCACCGAGCAGCGCAAGTTCCAGCGCTGCCGCTTTTCCGATACCCTGCGTACTACCGCATACAAGGGCTTTCTTACCGCGCAGATCGAGATTCATTCCGTAAATGACGGGAGATTTTGTGAATGGGTCAAGACGGCGAGGGGGTTTCCTGCCTTCGCTAAAGCTGCGGCAGGCGGGCGGGCTTCAGGTTTCGAGTTTCCAGTTTCGGGTTTTGTATTTACAGTTGCCATTTTCTAGTTTCTAATTACCAGTTTCTAATTACAAATATCCAATCACCAATCACCAATGCCATCTTGTTCGCCGCGCTGTTCAGCACTACCTTGCATCCAGCACCATGTCCATACAGCCTGAAATCCGTACCATTCCATCCTTTCGCCTCATCGGCATGTCTCAGCGGCAGTCGCTGGTCCAAAACACTACGGCCGCATTGTGGAAACGCTTCATGCCCCGCCGGGGCGAGCTTCGGTCGATGAACCAAGGCGTGTTGTATTCGCTGGAGGTCTACGATGGCCTGGATCATTTCGCAGTATTTGATCCGGCCAGGGAATTCACGAAGTGGGCCGCGGTGGAAGTCGGACTACAGGAAGCGGTTCCCGATGGGATGAACGAATTGGAAGTGCCAGGCGGTCGATATGCGGTCTTCTTGTATCGTGGCCGCGCTTCTAAAGGCGCGGACCTGTACCGCTACATCTTTACCCAATGGCTCCCCGGCTACGGCTATTCGCTCGATGACCGACCGCACTTCGCCCGGATGGATGAGCGCTATAAGGGAGAAGCCGAGGATTCGGAAGAGGAGATCTGGGTGCCGGTGCGATAGGTGCTAGGGTGTCGCGCACTGTTCAGGGCATTTTCGAAAAGCGTTGTAAACGCAGTATGTTCCGTTGATAGGTGACCGGATCTTTTCCGAGATAGATTTTTTCACGCGCGGATCCCGCGATTCCACCAATGATCAATCCCGGAAACGTGGCCAGTGTTCCGCCGATCAGGGCGTTTTCTTCTGGCGGTATTGACTCGAGTATACCGTAATCCGGCACTCCCGACAAGCCCAGTACACCACCCACAAAGAAACCCACGACTCCTCCCACGAGGATGCCGGTTCCTGTTTTCCCTTTTCGGCCGATCTTCATTTCGTCGATGTAACGCGCGGGCATGAACCGGACTTCCCGTTCAAACGTCCTCGAACCGTGTTTGACCGCGGAATAGTAGAACCCGCTGTCGGTGACCGATTGGATGATCGCGTAGCGAATGGTGAATTGCTTGCTTGAATCACCGCGGATGATGCAGTGATAGGTGCGGGTATTGGAAGGAATAGCTGCCTGGTCTGCTTGGGCGATACAAGCAAGTGACTGGAACAGGAAGAGTGCGATGATTGAAAAAATGCCGCGAATTGACATGGTTGGGAGATTTTGGAATAGTCAACGATCATACAGCGGATACACTGGTCCTGGCGATCGGTTAATACTTCAGAAGTTTTCCGAACCTGAAATCCCCGTTATTGTCCAGGCGCAGCAAATAGGTCCCGGCCGGAAGGGAGCTAAGGTCAAGGGTGGTGTTGACCGAAACCGGAAGGCGATCGGATCGTACCGTTCGACCAGCCAGATCGTTGATGGTCACATTGGCTACTCCAACCCAGTCGCCGGGAAATCGGATCCCGAATAAGCCGTTGCCGGGATTCGGAAACACGAACAGCCCGTCAGCATCGGAGAAATTCACCGCGTCGATTCCGGTCGTTAGCTGGCAAAGGCTGTCGATGTAGTCGCGCATGTAGTGATACTGTCCGCAACGGTTCAAACTGCCGGGCACGAAAAAACAACTGCTGTCGCCATTCGAGCAGAAGGGATGATCGCCCGTACCGCCGAAGATCTGGAAGTTGACAAGCGAATCGTTCCGGAAGAGCTTATAACGCGGGATAGGAAAGGCCCACGAACGGAAGGCATCACCTTCCAGTCCGAAGAGATAATACGTGGTGTCGCACTGGAAAAATGCGTGGTAATGCGTGATCAGGTTTTGCATCCAGTTGGTCCAACTGGCACCTCCATCAATGGAATAAGCCACGCCCGACTGGTAATAACCCAGAAACAGGGTCAATGTATCCGTACCGAAATGCTGCAACTGGTTGACCGAGTTCCAGTAATTCGGCGAAGGGTCCGTATTCCTTGCGGCCGCACAGAAAGAGGAATCCACCTGCCAGGAATTCCCGCTATCATCCGAGCGCCAAAGCGTCGTCGGACCGCCGATGTATCGGCTGCCGACAAGTGTGAACCAACGGTTCGGCGCTACAATATCGAAGTCGCGGATGTATTGATCCGGATCCGGCAGACTGAAATCGTGTACCAGGCTGGTGCCGGCAGTGGTTTCCAGGTAAAGTGAATACCGACCGGCAATGAGCGTCGAATCCGCATTCAGCACATGAAAGGTCGAATCGCAGACGGCGTATTCGCGTTGGGCGAAGAGGAAACTGGGGAAAAGGAAGAGCATAAAAAGCAACCAAAGACCCGTACTGTCGGTTTTAATGGACAAGCTTCGTGTCATGGTCTTTTTTATTCAGGGGATCTTTCTCAATTCATAACGAATGACAGATTCTCCGGAAGCGAATGCATCATTGGACCTCATCCAAGAGTTTCACCGCGTAAAGACAAAACTCTTCAATTACTTCCTTGCCGGGGTCGGGTCGCCGACAGTTTACGAGGCAGTTCCGGTGACCGCGAAGCAAGATGATATTCCATTGCAAGAAGTGAAATCGGCGGATCGTCGATAAAGGGTTTCAGGGTGTCAAGTGTTTTCATTCAGCAGCGCGGAAAGGCAGTTCCTGGAACGTCAGCGCCTTTTTGAATTCGCGTATCGCCGCCGGATCCGGTGCCTTGGGAGCAAGCAGTCCGGAAACCAGGCCCAGTCCTATCCAAAAGACCAACCACAACACATACAAGCCTGTTTTATCACCAATGCTGAACCACACCCCCGCTAACCCCACGATCATACCGCCCGTAAGGCCGCAGCCAATGGTTTGCAACTTAGGGCCAAGGAAAAGCACTTCCAGGTTGTCTTGGTGGTAATAGTCGAGATTGGTAGTGTGGTTTCGGGCAGCCAGGGGAATGAAGTCCTGCCCATGAAAGTATCCTGCCAGTGTGACCACATGTCCATCCCGCGCGGAGAGGTCCATGCTTACCATGCTGATCGGTCGTTCGCTGCCGTCGAGTCCGTGGAGGAAGAATTCGACACTGACCTTGCTCGTCAGCACAACCCCGTGCGTGCCTTCGACGCGTTTTGCCGATTCTTTTTTGAAGTCGCTAACCATTCCCTGCAGGTAATCGATCTGAACATAGTGTTTACCATACTTGAAACTCACCGGTGTGTTGGCATCGGAAGAAGGATAAAATTTCACTTTTCTCCATCGGCGCGTGATGATGAACAACAGACCCACGGTGATGATAGAAAGCAGAAGTGGCGTTCTGAGTCGAAGCAACTGGTTTTTCATGGCCTGAGGGGCCTGTCGGATCGACTCTTGTTGACGTTCCTTCCAGTATTGATCGGCCTCTTCGACTCTCTTTTGCTGATCGACTTCGAATTGGGCGGCTTCTTTCGCCTTTAAGGCCAGATTGCTATGATATTCCTGTTGCCAGCTCTCGGAGAAGTAAAGACGAAAAAGCTCTCCTTCCAGTGTTTTATCAAAAGCGTACTGATCGGGGTTGTATTTCGCGCCCGCGGCGTTCATCGTCGCCATAAGGGCCATTTCCGCCTCGTGGTATTCCCGCACCTTCTGTTGTTCCGCCTTACTCAATTCAAATGCCCGATCCCCGCACATGACGTCGTTGATCATCCGCATGAGCTGTTTAAAAGCGCCGATCTGCCGTAGCCGGGCGTCATCGGCATTTGACCCGCTGATGTCGCGTTCAACAGCAGCTACAGCAGGCATTTCCTTCAAGTATGCGGTAGTTGTCTCGTAGGCATTCACTATTCCGCTTATTAAAAACAGAAAGCAGATCAGCGGAAACACTCGAATTGCCAATCTCCGAAGACATGTTCCGGAACTTAAAGTAGATGAAAAATTACGCGCCATGTGGTGTATGGTTGAAGGTTTCAATATAGATAAAGTTGCGGTTGCATTCGCATGTTCCGTGGGTTATACGGTTGATTTGTTTGGGGAGTAGAATAAGGGAAAATATAGAAGTCTGGATAGATCATATTTGGGTTTGGATCAGAACCCAACGCATTCAGGAAGATGAGAGTCTAAGTTCTGTAGACACCACGTACTATTAAATGGTGTTATCTGGGTGGATTTGCCGGGTACAATGGGTATGCTCTTCGTTCACGATAGTAATTCCAAGTGAAATTCGCTAAATTTCGAATTATTTAGTACCCGCTCCCCATGACCCACCTCGCCAACCTCATCAAGCTCAAAGCCAACCTCACCGACGAACAGGCGCAACTGGCCGCCGAGGCGGTGATGGACCATTTCAAACTCAAGTTCCCGCACATCCTGCACGCGGAGCTCGACCGGGTCGCCGAGGGCGGCGAATTTGGCGATACCGTGCGGGAGAAGTTCGACGACGTACGCGACAAGGTTGAAGCCGTAGCCAAACAAGCCGGCGCCAAAGCCGAAGAGCTCGCCAAGGAGGTGGGGGAGAAGTTGAATGAGTGGTTTGCGAAGAGAAAAGCCTGAATGGCTGTTAAGTGTTCCGGGTTCCGGGTTTTAAGGAATACTGAGCGTCCAGGGACAAAGGTTTTATTCCCAATCACGAACTCGGAACCCGGAACCCGGAACTCGGAACAAGACCCCGGAAACCCTTAAATTCGCCACGCAGCCAATCCCCAACCGCCATGCCCGTAACCCGCCCGTTCAACTTCAAACAATGGATCGACGAACACCGTCACCTGCTCAAGCCGCCGGTGATGAATCAGGTCGTCTATCAGCCCAACCAGGATTTCATTGTCATGGTCGTTGGCGGCCCCAACAGCCGCAAGGATTACCATTACAACGAGACGGAAGAGTTTTTCTATCAGCGCGAGGGCGACATCGTGGTCAAGATCATCGACGACGGCAAGCCGGTGAACATTCCGATCAAGGAAGGCGAGATCTTTCTTCTGCCGGCCAGAACTCCGCATTCACCGCAGCGAGGTCCCAATACGGTCGGGCTGGTCATGGAAGTGCAGCGACGTCCGGGCATGAAGGACGGCCTCCAATGGTATTGCGAAAGCTGCCACCAATTGCTGCACGAGGAGTACTTTGATCTGGAAGACATCGTCGATCAGTTGGCGAAAGCCATGACGGCCTTTTACGAGGATAAACAAAAACGTACCTGTAAACATTGCGGAGCCGTCATGGAGCCGCCTGTACCCGTGAAATAATCCGAATATGCCCGCCAGTGCGGGCATATTGCTTCCCAACCTGTTCCATCCGCGTGAGCAAGAAACTTACCCGTAAAGAGAAGATCGCGCAACAACAGCAATCTGCGCAACCTTCCAAGCGCCAGCAGGCAGCCGAGTTGCAACAACAACAGCGATCCCGTAACTGGGCCGGGTTGATCGTCGCGATCGTCGCGTTCCTGGTCTATGCCAACACCTTTCAACACGGCTGGGCGCTGGATGACTGGGGCGTCATTCCCGACAACAAGCTGACCAAGCGGGGCATCTCCGCCATTCCGGAGATCATGAGCACCACCTACCGTACGGGCATGGACGTCTCCGACCACACGTTATATCGTCCGCTCTCGAAAGCGACCTTCGCAATCGAGTGGAGCATTTCCCCTGACAACCCTTCACTGGGACACATCGACAACGTCCTGCTCTATGCACTGACTTGTTTCCTGTTGTTCCGCGTATTGCTGCTCTGTTTCCCGCGATCGCTTTTTATCCCGTTCGCGATCGCGTTGTTGTATGCGGTCCATCCCCTGCACACGGAGGTGATCGCCAATGTGAAGAGCCGCGACGAGATTCTCAGCATGCTGTTCTTCCTGCTGACACTCCGCTCGGCTTTGTTGTATGCCCGCGGTGGCAAATGGCAGCACCTGCCGATACTGGCGCTTTCTTTCTTCGCGGCACTGTTGTCGAAGGAATCGGCGATCACCTATCTCGCCGCCGTGCCGCTGGCGTTGTACTTTTTCTCGGAAGCGAAGGGTAGCCACTATCGCGGGGTCATGGTCTCCATGGCGGTACCGGCGGTATTGTTCCTCCTGATCCGGGCCAGTATTCTCGGGCAGTATCAATCTGCACCGTATGCAATGGTGGATAACCACCTCATCGGGATCAAGGACTTTGTCACCCAGCGTACCTCGGCGATCTATCTCCTGGGCGTTTATCTGTACAAGCATTTTATCCCACACCCGCTTATCTGTGACGGATCCTACGCGGCCTTCGATCCGGCGGGTCCCGGCGATTGGAAGTTCATCCTGTCATTCCTGATTCACATCGGCGCGTTGGTTTACGCGATCATGAATTTCAAAAAGCGCGACCCCATCGCCTTCGGTATCCTGTTCTACTTTGTTACAATCTCCATCATTTCCAACGTGCTGATGCTCATCGGGACCAACTATGCCGAACGCCTGTTGTTTGTCCCTTCACTGGGTTGGTGCATCGTCGTAGCGGTGTTACTGGATCGGCTTGCCGGCTGGTTGAGTCCGCAGTCGGGGACAACCCCGGTACCCCTGGTGCTGACAGCCCTGGTCGTACTCGGATTTTCCTCGCTGACCCTGGCACGCAACCAGGATTGGCACGACGAGACGAGACTCTTCAATACCGATCTGAAAAAAGTACCACGCAGCGCGCACATGCGGTTCTATGTGGGGAATCATATTTCAGCGGAAGACTATCTAACCACACTTCCGGACTCGGCAGCTATCAAAGCCGCGTTAGTCGAATCGATCGCGCAGCTCGACACCGCCATTTCGATCTGGGAACCGTACGGCGATGCCTGGCAACGCCGCGCATATAACAAGTACGTGCTGAACAATTATCCTGCAGCCGAGCAGGATTTTATCCGGGCGCTCGAGATCAACCCCACCAACCCGGTGGCGCACAACAACTACGGCAATCTCCTGTTCAACACGCGGAGGTATGATCTGGCTCTGCAACATTTCGAACAGGCCGTCAAATACAATCCCAGATATTCGCACGCGTGGAACAACCTGGCCAGCGTTTACGGTGTCTATGGTGAAGGGGCCCGCGAGCAGGCGATGAACAATCCTGCCGAACGCGACCGCTATATGGCGGATGCCAGACAAAAGTGGGAAACAGCGATCGGCTTTTTCAAGAAAGCGATCGAGCAAGAGGCGGATTATGCGGTACCCTACCGCATGTTGGGTTTCACGTATCGGAACCTGGGCGATGAAGCCATGGCAAACAAGTATTTCCGGGAGGCTGATGAAATAGCCAAGAAGAAGGCCAATGCTAAAAATTGACATCCACACGCATATCCTGCCGTCGGAGCTCCCCGACTTTCGCAAAAAGTTCGGATACGGCGGCTTCGTTTCTCTGGAGCACCATAAGCCCTGTTGCGCCAGGATGATGATCGACGGAAAATTCTTTCGCGAGATCCAGGACAACTGCTGGGATCCCGAAGTCCGCATGCGCGAGTGCGCCCATCACCAGGTCGGCGTGCAGGTGTTGTCGACCATTCCGGTCATGTTCAGTTATTGGGCGCAACCGCAGGACGCGCTCGACCTTTCCATGTTCCTGAACGATCACATCGCGGATATCGTGCAGCGCTATCCGAAGCGTTTCATCGGCCTTGGAACCATCCCGCTGCAAGCACCGGAGCTTGCGATTCGGGAGCTGGAGCGTTGTATGAAGATCGGGTTGGCAGGAGTTCAGATCGGCTCGCATATCAACGACTGGAACCTCAACGAGCCGGCCTTGTTTCCGGTCTTTGAAGCGGCGCAGGAACTGGGTGCCGCGATCTTCGTGCATCCCTGGGACATGATGGGCAAGGAGAAGATGAACAAGTACTGGCTGCCCTGGCTCGTCGGCATGCCGGCGGAAACATCCCTGGCCATTTGCTCCATGATCTTCGGCGGCATCTTTGAACGCCTGCCACGCCTGCGCGTTGCCTTTGCGCACGGCGGCGGATCGTTCCCCGCGACCTTTGGCAGGATCGAGCATGGCTTTCGTGTTCGTCCCGATCTGGTAGCGGTAGACAATTCTGAATCTCCGCGCAAGTACCTGAAACAATTCTGGCTGGACTCACTCGTTCACGACCCGGTGATGCTGGATTATCTTGTCCGTTTCATGGGGCCGGAGAGGATCGCGCTTGGAACAGATTATCCCTTTCCGCTCGGTGAATTGGAGCCTGGTAAATTGATCGGCGAGATGCCTTATTCCAACGACATCAAAGAACGGCTGCTGCATGGCTCGGCCTTGGAATGGCTCGGATTGGAAAAACGCCTGTTTGCATAGTACACTTACAGTAGTTTTATTTTTAGCACACGGATGACACGGATTGTACGGATGCTCACGGTTTTTTTTCTGTTGAACCTGGCCGCGACAGCCCAGACAAGTTCGTTCAGGTCCGGATTCGCAGTATTGGAATTGTTTACATCCGAGAGCGATGCCAACAGCCCGGCAGGAGATGCGGTCTTTCAGGGAAGTGATCCGTGAGGCGCGAAAGGCGAAACAACCGGTCATCGGCCTTGCTTTTCACGTCGATTACTGGAACAAGGGAAGTTGGAAGGATCCCTTCAGCCGCAACGCCTTTACTTTCCGGCAGGAGAATTATTCTCGGGCATTCCCGCAGAAGGAATTGTACACCCCGCAGTTGATTGTCAATGGCCGTGCGCAGATGACAGCCTCGTCACGCGATTCCGTCAAAGCCGCCATCAAGAAAGCGCTGATCAGTTCCGGCGATCCCGGATTTCGACTGCAAGTGGATTCCGTATTGCGGGATACGCTATTCCTCACGGCTATTACGCCGAAGCCCGGAGTGAATTGGGTGGTACGGGTCGCAGTTACGGAAGACGGACTGAAAAGCGAAGTAAAAGCCGGTCCTAACAATGGAAAGATCCTGGAACACGATGCCGTGGTCAGGCTCTGGTATTCCACCGGTGCGAAGTCGAAATCACTTGCGGTGAAGGTGCCTTTGAAAGGACTGAAGCTGAACGATCGGATGCGCCTGGTAGGATTGCTGCAGGAGAAGAAAACGATGAAAATTCTGGGGGCGAGCGAGTCGGGATTCGACTGACCAATCGATGCGTTGAAGTCAAAAAAAAATTGCTGAACAGCCGGCGGACACCCCCTCTGCAAATAAGGTCCGTTACGTCTGAACAGCAATTTTATCTTTTGAGTTGGAATCACTCCCTGCAGGCGGCAAAACCGACAGGGAGTTTTTCCTATTTACACCGCTATAATGTCTGTTTGAATGCTTGTGCTAAATACCAATCCAATTCTGTAAGTAATCTGAATAGCTCGGCGAATTTGGATTTTTTCTGACTCAGTGCAAGACTTTCGGTGAATTCACAAAAAACTGCGGCGAGCTTTTATGAAATCTTTTTCATGTTTAGAGGGTGAATACGCGCGACACGTTGAAGCCAAGTCGGATTCCCGCGTCGTTCCATTGGGTATCCGTATAGGGCAGGAATTGATTTTCAACGAGGCCGAATGAATTGGTCAGGTGAACCTGGAATACGTGTCCGCCGGTTTCGATCTCGTATCCTACACCGAAGCTGTCGTAGTAGGTGGTGTTCGAGTAGGTGTTGGCGCGATACGCGTATTCAGCCGTGATCGCCGAGCGCTTGCTGAACTTCAAGCGGAAGAGTGCTGATGCTCCGTAGGAGTCGTTCTGCTCGCTGATGCTGGTGACCATGTTGTAATGGTTGTACCAGGGAGCGATCTGAAAGCTGAAGCTCGGCGAGAACTTCCGTGCGATCAGGATCTGGTAGTTGAAGGACCAGCGGCTGGTTTCCTTCTCGTACAATTCAAAGCCGTTGATGACGGGGCTCTTGATGCCTGCACGATAAGCGCCTGCAAAAAGCGTAACCGATAAGGGCATGCTGTTGTTGGTCGTCTGACGGAGAAGGCGGAACTTCAGAAATCCGTCGACCATCTTCTGAAACGAGCTGCGACCGATGCCGAACATGAACCGTCCGTCGGGACTGTATTCGAGCCCGAGACGGATGTTCGCCGTCTGGTCGATCCCGAACGCTTCTTCGAAACCGCTGTTGATCGCGCCAAAGCGGTGGGAAATACGAAAGTCGAGTGTGCGGGGGCCTGTCGTTTCGGTCGTATGGAAGTTGATAAGTCGGGTACCTTTGAAGGTGGCGATGGAAAAATCTTTTTCATTGCCGGTATCCAGTGCGCTAAGCATGTCCTGAGCGTGAAGACTGCCGGCGCCTGCAACGGTCAGAAAGCCGAAGAGAAGTAGTCGGAATTTCATAGGTGTGAGGATGGTTAGTTGTTGATTTGTCCCTGATCGATCCACTTCTGGATCTTGTCGATGCTGCAGTCGTCAATCTTACCGCCGCCTTTCGGCATCCACTTGCTTTGAGCGACCGTTTGCCGGATGCGACCCATGAAGGTGGTGATACCATCATCGGCGATGGTTTCCACGGTACCGGCATAATCCGCCAGGCTTCCGTTGCCGCCAAGGTTGATCGAATTCGCCGCGTCATGGCAGCCGTTATCATCCGTTCCGCAACTGGCATTCATGATGGGTTGAATATTGGTCGCATAGGATACGGTGTCGGGAATGACACAGGTCGTCCCACCGGGTATCGTGGGATGGATCTCCTCAAAGTTGTCGTAATAGCAGGCCGTTAGTCCGGAAACGATCAATAACGCCGCCGGGATGGTCTTTTTCATAGGTGGTGAAGTTAGTTGTTTTTCGCGCCTTGTTGAATCCACACATAGATGGTCGTGATCTCCTCGTCCAACAAGGGATCGCGACCATCCGGGGGCATGCGATCGGCGCCCCGGCCGGTGATGGATTGATAGAGTTTGCTGTTCCGTGCATCCCCGGCAGTTACGTGCTGCATGACCGCCTCATAGGTCGTCAACGGAAACTCGCCGCCGTTTGCCGCGTGGCAGCCGGACATGTTGCAATTCGAAGACAGCAGTACCTGTACCTGGGTCTGAAAACTGACCTCAGGAGTCGCGGGAACTTCCGGATCGGTCCGGCAAGCGCTGCTGGTAATCAGGAGACCAAAGGCAGCAAGAAGCAATTTGTTTTGCATAGGGGGTTTGGTAGGAGGACGATCTTACGAAAAAGCCCCGGCGATTCCGGGGCTTTCATTCATTGTAGTATTACTTTTTCAAGCTGGCGTGTTCCAGCCTGTTGAAGTTCGAGGAAATACAAACCGCGCGGCAGGACATCCAGTTGATCGAGGGTGATCACCTGCGATCCCGTTTCTAGCGGTTGTAAGCTACGGACCTCGCGGCCCTCTGAATTGATCAGGCGTACACTGGTCGTGCCATTTACTCGGACCGAAATCTGGTTGGAAGCCGGATTGGGGAAGCAAACACTGGCCGGGGTATCGGTCTTACCGATTCCAGTTGTGCTGGCCGGGTTGATCACCTGTACGCCATCATAGACATAATCGCCAATGGTTTCATCACCGTCGGCGTTGGAAGCAACGCCGGAAAAGTAGAATGTAACGGGACCGATGTCGGTAGCCGGAGCTGTCCACGCGAAATTGAAATCCTTGCTGTTTGGCGTTGCGCCGCCATCGAGCTGATGCACCACATTGCGTCGGGTAACGGAGCCGACCAGTTTCGATTTGATCTGCGTGGACGCTGCATCCGTAATCGTGAGTGTACCGGCATTGGCATTGGATGCATCCAGCGCTTCGAGGCCCAGTCCGAACAACGGGCTGCCGCTTCGGGCGACCGTCAGCGTCATGTTATAGGTCTGACCCGGGACATATTCCCAGTTGTTCATGTTGGCGCTGCTAAGAACTACAGAGCCGCCACCGGTATTGATGGTGTAGGCATCGTGGCAATCGTCGCACAACAGCTCGTTGGGAGAGCCCGTGTAACCGGCTTTTCCGTTGTCGCTGGCGGTTTCAGCTGTAAAGACGATGAATGCCGCAATGGGCAATACCATCAGTAAAAAATACTTTTTCATGAAATGCGCAGGTTGGATTTGGTTTCCCGAATGGTTCGCAGCAGAGGGGTAGCCTTTTTCCAAGCGTAAACTTAAGCAGTCAATTCTGAATGGACTCTGAAAATGGGAGCGAACAAGCGATAATCCATGATTTATCCCGTTTCCCTTCATACTTTTGACAAAAAGCAAGTAGACTGATAATAAATAAGCAGCACATGAAAGTATTGATCGTCGAGGATGAACAGGAGTTGTTGAATTCAATGTTGGTTTACCTGCGGGATATCGGTATGGAATGCCGGCAGGCCCAAAATCTCCAGGACGCGATTCGTGAGATCGAGAGCGCATCCTTCGACTGCATCGTGCTGGATATCGGCCTGCCCGATGGAAGCGGTCTACGAGTCATCGAGGAGATGCAGAAAAAGGAACACCAGACCAGTATCCTAATCGTTTCCGCACGGAATTCACTGGACGACCGGCTGACCGGCCTCAACATCGGGGCGGACGATTACATCACCAAACCGTTCCATATGCCGGAACTGGGTGCCCGTATCAAATCGGTGTTCCGTCGTCGTTCCTCGCAGGGGCGTCGGGAATTAGTCTTCCATGAACTCAAAGTCGTGCCGGACGAGATGATGATGTATGTGAACGACAAGATGATCAGCCTCACGAAAAAAGAGCATGAATTACTCATGTACCTGGTCAGCAACCCGAACAAGGTGTTGAGCAAGGAAGCCATCGCGGAGCACTTGTGGGGGGATCATGCCGACATGGCCGACTCCTTCGATTTCATCTACAGCCACATCAAGAACCTGCGCAAGAAAATCATCGATAGCGGCGGACGCGATTATATCAAGTCGGTCTACGGTGTCGGTTACAAATTCACCGGAGAATGAGGCTGCTCAACATCACCAACCGGTATTACCTGGTTACCTCGGTGGTGTTGCTCCTGGTCAGCTCCGCGTTCCTCTCGTACCGTGTGTTTTACGTGGTCGACAAGGAGATCGCCGAGCACATGCTCATCAAGAAATCGCGCATTGAAGAGCAGATCGCCTCGCAACCGTTTCTGCAGGACCGGCCGTTCCAGTTCGGCGACCTGGTCGAGGTCACGCCGATCGAGCGCTTTACGTCCTTTCGCGTTTACCTGAAGGATACCGCCCTGTACGACGCCTATGAAGAGGACCTGGTCCCGTTCCGGGTGCTCTCGTATGAACAGCAGATCAACAAGAAGGCGTACCGGATCCGCATCTGGGACAGGGGCACGCAGAACAAAGAACTGTGGCGCGGCATGGTGTACACCATCCTGCTGGTCGGCATCGACATCGTCGCGTTGTTTTACTTCCTCAACCGTTTTTTCTCGACACGTATCTGGCGACCTCTTTACCAGGCCATCGCTATGCTGCAACGATTCGACGTGCAGCGCAACAGTAAACTGCGATTCCTGTTTTCCAATGTCGACGAGTTCAATACGCTGAACAACGAGCTCATCCGCCTCACCGACAAGGTGACCCGCGACTACCGCAACCTGCGGGAGTTCACAGAGAACATGTCGCACGAAACGCAGACACCGCTCGCGATCATTCGCTCCAAGCTGGAGATCATCATGCAGTCCGATAACCTCACGCCGGAGCAGATGAACCAGGTCCGCAGCGCGCTCGATTCGGTGAATCGCCTGTCGAAGATGAACCGCGGACTCATCCTGCTCACGCGTATCGAGAACGAGCAATATGCGGAGGAGCAACACGTGCCGCTCGGCAAGTTGATCCGGAAGCAACTGGGCGACCTCGATATGTTCATCGAATCAAGGGAACTGAAAGTGCGCGACGAGATCGACGAACGGGTATTCCTGCTGATGAATCCCTACCTGGCCGACATCCTGATCACCAATCTGCTCTCGAACGCCATCAAGTACAACAAAGAAGGAGGAGAGCTGCTCGTCCGCCTTACCGCCTCGGAACTGGTGGTCGGCAACAGCGGCGATCCATTGCCGATCCCGGGTAGTCAGATCTTCGAACGCTTCAAAAAGGGCAACCAGGCCGATTCCGTCGGACTGGGCCTGGCCATCGTAAAACGCATCTGCGACCATTCCGAATTGGAAGTTCATTACGATTACCTCGACGACCGGCACCTGTTCATCCTCCGCTTCTCGGCCGAGCGAGTCTTCCAATCCGACAGGGCGTGAAAAGGAGGGACGAGCGACGAGGGCGAGGGACGGAATGAAGGAACGAGTTGCGGGACCGAGGAACGAGGGTGGAAGAGCGTGGGGTCACCGCCCTCTGCCCACCGCCCTCTGCCCACCGCCCACTGCCCACCGCCCACCGCCTACCGCCAACTGCCTACTGATTTCTGCCTACTGCCCATCGTGTCCCTTTAGTTTGTACCGGTATCCACAGTCTTAGAAAAGTACCAATCTCAGGACTTGTAACTTCAGGACAAGTTAACCACATCAACAGGGGAACCTTACTCGTGTCCAAGGCTTTGAAGCCTATACAGAGATTCAGCCCCCTGCTGATGTGACTGAGAAAACTCAGATAGAAATTTAGGCTTTGAAGCCTTCTATTAAGGGTTTGAGTCCTCTCAGTCTGTGGTTAATGAAACTTCAACACTAAGTTACATGAAAAACCAGTACACACATTATCTGGGAGTGGACGTGTCCAAGAAGACGTTGGACCTGGCCCTGGTCACCCAGGGAGACCTCAGTACGATGGAGCATTGTCAGGTGGACAATACGCTCCGGGGAATCCGCAAGCTGACAGGCTGGCTCAAGGGCAAAGGCGTGGCCCCATCGGAACTGTTGGTCTGCATGGAGTACACGGGCATTTACAATCGTCCGCTGGTAAATCACCTGCTCAAGGAAGCAATCGCCCTTTGGTTGGAGCTTCCCATCTCGATCAAGCGGTCGCTGGGTCTTCAACGCGGCAAGAGTGACAAGCTGGATGCTATGCGCATTGCTGAGTACGCAGTACGGTTCCATGACAAGGCCCGGCTTTGGCAGCCTTCCTCACAGAGCCTGTTGCGCCTGAAGGACCTGCTGGCACTGCGTCAGCGTTTGATCAAGTGTATTCAAATGCTGAAGGTTCCGATCCGCGAGTTGAAGGCCATTGGGGAAAAGTCTTCGGCCGCTGCACTTGAACGACACTGCAAAGAGCCCCTGCGTAAGCTGGAGCAAGAGCAAAAGAGGCTTGAAGAGAACCTGCGGGAACTCATCGGGCAGGATCGTAGTCTGAACAGTAATTACGAACTGCTGCAAACAGTTCCCGGCATTGGGCCTGTGGCGGCGATTGAACTCATTGCCAGTACGAATAACTTCCTGCATTACGATAATCCCAAGCAACTGGCCTGCTATGCCGGGTGCGCCCCCTTCCCTAATAGTTCCGGTACAAGTCTTCATGGCCGAAGCCGAGTGAGCAAAATGGCGAACATGCGACTCAAGGCCGTACTTACCCTTGGAGTATGGTCGCAGATAAAACGCAAAGCCGGCACAATCAGCTCATACTACCAACGCAAGATCCAGCAGGGCAAAGCTCCGTATCAGGCAATCAATGCAGCACGAAACAAGATCCTGCACCTGGCCTTAGCCGTGGTGAGAACCCAGCAACCTTACGACCCCAACTACCAAAACCGTTGCGCAGCGTAATCTTGGAAAAACACAAGTCTGGTACTTGACTTTGTCCATAGAAATCCCTGTGGTTTCAAGCCCCGCGAAATGAGGGACGAGTTGCGAGACCGAGAAACGAGGGTGGAAGAGCGTGGGGTCACCGCCCTCTGCCCACCGCCTACCGCCTACTGCCTACCGCCCACTGCCTACTGAAAAATAGCCAGAATACCGCCCTTTAGGCTGACTTTAGTACTGGACTGCCGTCCGCCTTTTGGCTACCTTTGCAACCGGATGTCTGACGTTCTCCAGCACGAGTGCGGGATTGCCTTGATCCGCCTGCTCAAGCCGTTTTCCTACTACGTTAAGAAATACGGGACCCCGCTTTATGCGATGAACAAGCTGTACCTCCTCATGGAGAAGCAGCACAATCGGGGACAGGATGGCGCGGGCGTCGCCAACATCAAGTTCGATGTGGAGCCCGGCACGCGCTACATCAGCCGCTACCGTTCCGTAGAGAAACAACCCCTGCCCGATATCTTCGGCCGCATCGGCGCGAAGTTCGAGGAAGTACGGGCCAACCATCCCGATCGCTTACTGGATGCCGACTGGCTCAGGAAAAACGTAGCCTTCACCGGCGAGCTCTGGCTGGGACATCTCCGCTACGGTACTTATGGCGGCAATTCGATAGAAGCCTGTCATCCGTTCCTCCGCCAGAACAACTGGATGACGCGCAACCTCGTCGTCGCAGGGAATTTCAACATGACCAACGTCGACGAACTGTTCGACCACCTGGTGGAACTCGGACAGCATCCGAAGGAGAAAGCCGATACGGTAACGGTCATGGAGAACATCGGTCACTTCCTCGACGAAGAGAACGAAGAACTCTACCGTAGGTTCCGCGAGCTCGGTAACAGTAAAGAAGAAAGTTCCCCACTCATCGCCGAACACATGGACATCGCCCGCATCCTGCGGCGTTCGTCCAAGTACTGGGACGGCGGTTATGTCATGGCCGGTTTGCTCGGGCACGGCGACGCGTTCGTCCTGCGCGATCCTGCGGGAATTCGCCCGGCCTATTACTACCGCGACGAGGAAGTGCTGGTCGTCGCCTCGGAGCGTCCGCCCATCCAGGCAGCCTTCAACGCTTCACTGGAACAGATCCAGGAGATCCGTCCCGGCCATGCGCTGATCATCAAGAAGAACGGAAAGATCAGCGAAGAGGTTGTCAAGGAGCCCGTGCAGCGATTGAGTTGTTCCTTCGAACGCATCTATTTCTCCCGCGGCAGCGATGCCGATATCTACAAAGAGCGGAAAGAACTCGGCCGACTGTTGTGTACCTCCATTCTCCAGTCGATTAACAACGATGTCCGCAACACCGTCTTTTCATTCATCCCGAACACGGCGGAGGTCGCCTTCTATGGGATGATCAACGGGATCGAAGACTACCTGAAAGAAGTCAAGAAGCGGAAGATCCGCCAACTGGGAGCAGCGCCCACCGACGAACAGCTCAACGAGATCCTCTCCATTCGACCGCGCGCGGAGAAGGTCGCCCTGAAAGACGCGAAGCTGCGGACCTTCATCACCAACGATACGGACCGTGGCGATATGGTGGCGCACGTGTACGACATCACGCACGGCAGCGTGCGGCGCGGTGTCGACAACCTGGTTGTGATCGACGACTCGATCGTGCGCGGAACCACGCTGAAGAATTCCATCATCCGCATGCTCGACCGGCTGGGTCCGAAGAAGATCGTGATCGTCAGTTCGGCGCCACAGATCCGGTACCCCGACTGTTACGGCATCGACATGGCGCGCATCGGCGACCTGGTCGCTTTCCGTGCCGCCATCGCCCTGCTGGAAGAACATGACCTCGAGCACATCGTCGACGAGACCTACCAGCGCTGCAAGGAGCAACTGGAATTAGGCGTGAACGAGATGAAGAACTTCGTGCGCATGATCTATCAGCCCTTCACCGCCGAGCAAATCAGTAAAAAGATCGCCGAGATCGTCAGGCCCGAAGGTTGCCAGGCGGAGTTGGAGATCATTTTCCAAAAGATCGAAGACCTGCACAGCGCCTGTCCGAACCATCGCGGCGACTGGTATTTCACCGGTAACTACCCGACACCGGGTGGCAACCGCGTGGTGAGCAAGGCGTTCATCAATTGTGGAGGGTTAATGCGCGAGCTTACTGAAAAAGGGTTTTCAGTTTCGTGTTTCCGGTTTCGCGTTTCCAGTTGATTGAATAAAGTCATTAGGATCTTCGCACGCGTCAAGGATCGATCTCTTGTCAATTGTTCCAACATGATGATACGGGTTCATTTACAAATCGTCCTTGTTATTCTATGTTTCTCTTCCACGCAGGCCCAAAACCTAATCGTCAACGGCGACCTGGAAATCATGAATTGTCCGGTTGGATTATCCTGTCTGGATTCGGCCAGTGGCTGGAGTAATCCGGCCATCTTTCCCGGACCGGGCGGCTCACCCGATCTTTTCAACGCGTGTGCCGGTTCTTCGAACTTTGTAAATGTTCCGGACAATTTTGCAGGCTTCCAGCTTGCGCGAAGTGGCGTTGGCTATGGCGGCGTCTTCGTCTACTACCCGGACTTCCCCAACTACCGGGAGTTTGCCCAGGTGGAACTGACCAGCCCGCTGTCAGCCGGCGACTGCTACGAGGTCGAGTTCTTCGTCAGCCCGGGCGACCTGATGGCGTTCGCTGCGGCCGACATCGGCCTGGCGCTTTCATCGACGCGCATTTCCGGTGTTACGAATAATCTTCCATTACCCTGACGCCAGTGCTCACGAATACTGCCGGTGTCATCAACGACACCTCGGGCTGGACACGCGTTCATGGAACCATCACCGCCGGCGGAGAGAAGCCTTCGCGATCATCGGAACTTCGGAGTACGATGCGCAGATCGACACCTCGGTCCTCGACCCGAACTCCACCATGAACGGCGCTTACTTTTTTATCGAGGATGTCAGCATCCGCCCCTGCCCGGTCGGTTTGAATGAGCTGAGTGAGAATTTCCCGCGGATCGGCCCCAACCCGTTCGAAGATGTCGTGTCTTTCGTCAGGTGCAGCCAACCGGTTTATTGGGAGTTGTTCGATGCATTCGGCCGTATCGTCGAGGCGAGCGACGATCGAGAAAGACCAGAAGCTCGATTTAAGCGGACTCCCGGCCGGGAGCTATTGGTACCGTTGTACGGAAGAGCGCGGCGCTTTCACAACCGGAAAACTGATCCGGCAATAAGGTCGCGTTCAGCAAGGGTCTTTCAATTAATTGGATGAACTGAGTTTCCAGACGTTGGACTTTCGAATTCGATCTCCTACACCACCCAAAAGCCAGCCTGCCATAGCTTTTACGAAGACCGGAAACTCCGAAACTCGAAACCCGGAACTCGAAACATTTTTTCACCCGACGATCTTCTTTGCCACCAGGTACTCCGCGATCTGCACGGCGTTCGTGGCGGCGCCTTTGCGGAGGTTGTCGGAAACGATCCAGAGGTTGAGCGGGTTCGGTTGCGACTCGTCGCGGCGGATACGCCCGACGAACACTTCGTCTTTGCCCCTCTGCCTCGATCGGCATCGGGTAGCGTGCGTTCGCCGGATCATCGACGACCACCACGCCGGGCATCGCAGCGATCTGGGCACGCACGGCGTCAAGCGAAAAATCTTTCTTCAGTTCGACGTTGACCGATTCACTGTGTCCGCCTTTCACCGGAACACGCACGGTGGTGGAGGTGATGCGGATCCCGGGCGAGCGCAGGATCTTGCGCGTCTCGTTCACCATTTTCATTTCTTCCTTGGTGTACCCGTTGTCGAGGAAACTGTCGATCTGTGGAATGAGGTTCCAGGTCGATGGTGTGCTTGTACGCCATGTCGCCGCTCACACCTTTGCGCTCGTTCATCAACTGGTCCACGGCTTTCTTTCTGGTGCCGGAAACGGACTGATACGTGGAGACAATGATGCGCTCGATGCCGTAGTGTTGTTCGAGCGGCTGCAGGGCCATCACCATCTGGATGGTGGAGCACTTCGGATTGGCGATGATGCGGTCCTCGTCGTGAGCACGTCCCCGTTGATCTCGGGCACGACGAGCTTCTTGTCAGGGTCCATCCGCCAGGCGGAGGAGGTGTCGATGACCGTGATACCCGCCTCGGCGAACCTGGGCGCCCACTCGGCGAGGTCGTTCCCGCGGCCGAGAACAAAGCCAGGACCGGCTTTTCCGCGATGGCGTCGGTCATGGAGCGTACCGTAAAGGATTTTCCTTTCACTGAATCGTCTTGCCAACGGATTTCTCCGACGCGACCGGTACCAGCTCGGTAACGGGGGAAGTTCCGTTGTTGTTCGAGGACTTTTCAACTGGTCTGACCGACAAGGCCGGTTGCGCCGACGACAGCTACTTCATTAGGGGGGAGTTCTAAGGTTCTGATTCGAATGAATGCGGGTTATTGTTTTACACCGCGTGTATGCGGTTGTGATCCGACCCGTGCAGTGCGTATTTCGCAGGGCCAAATTAAACAGCCGTACCGGATGCGAAGCCTCTGTTCTGCATTTTCTACTTTTCTATCCACAGCCCACGCACAGTGGCAGAGATGATTTTCGGATGGGGAGTTCCTCGACCGGCCGGCCTGGAGGCAAGATGCCGCGGACTTTACGTAAACAGCGACGGACGGTTGCAGTTGGATGCGGCAGGGCGGTACCAATCATTTGTCCATGGCAGTCCCACTCCCTTCGCTGGACCGAATGGAATGGCGATTTAGGATCCGCCTCAGCTTTTCTCCTTCCTCAGCCAATTATTCCCGGTTCTATCTCGTCTCGGACGCAGGACCTGGAAGGTTTCAGTTACGGCTATTATTTACAGTTCGAGAAGCCCTTGCCAACGATGCCGTGGAGCTCTTTCGTCAGGAATGGCACGACCAGCGTGTCGATTGTCCGGGGCCCGACGGCATGGTTGCCAACGCCTTCTTTTCGGCGATCGCGTAACGCGCGACGAAACGGGTGTCTGGAGTATCTTCCTGGACACTGCCGGAGGAACCGGCTACCTGTTCGCGGCTGTCGCGTGCGGAATCCTTGTACACATCGTCACGCATATTCCGGCTGGAGTGCGTCTGTACCGGTGGTAACCGCGACGGGTTTTGAACTGGATGATGTGGACAGCATCCCTTCGTTGCAGGTGGTGATTCCGTCGCCCGCGCTGCGTGCAGCTCGCAACGGAGTCGGACCGCAGCCTGCGTTTATTGTTCGATGAAACCGATCGGCGCCGCGAAATTCCGCAGCGAACACGACCACTACCGGCTCGGACCTGGAGCGATCCTGCTGCTCACGGCACAGCGCGCGATGCGTTTCGACACGAAAGCCATCCTGTATGGAATTCGCGAATGCTTTCTTTGTACGCCGACGTATTCGCTACCGTATCGGGCTTATGCGGATGCGGCGGGTAATACGGCGTTCGCGACACGACGCTAAATCCTGCGTTTATGCGCGCCGGTTCCAGTGCTGCAGTATGACGCCGTTTCGAACGAGATCTGGTTTCGAGCCGACAGCCTCCGCCGCTTGCCCTATGCCGAGTATGTGGAGTTGTACAACCGGGCCGACTCATGCATTGTCGCTGCAGGACTGGGGGCTGCTCGGATTGAAGTGCAACGGCCATCTTTCCGGAAATTACCAGCAGCCGCAGGTTTCACCTGCTTGTAAACCACGAGGATGGTATCGGCTTGCTGTCCGCATTCGGACCAGCCGTCGGACCGCAAGATTTTCCGGGGCTGGAACACCGATGTCGGGATCGTCAATTCCTGCGCCGACCGTGACGGGATTAGGGTTGTAGTCGATGCGGTCGTACCCGGGGCAACGGATACCTACTGGCTGATGGTTCCTGCGAATACGGCGGTTGGAGCCTGGGAACGATCGATTCTGGATTTTCTCGCGAGAACGCAATAACCTTCTGAGAGCCCGTTATGACCTTTCGTGGAGGTACGCTGCGTGAGGCG
>JADJON010000004.1 GCA_016713765.1 Bacteroidota bacterium | reverse complement strand
ATAAGACAGGTTCCGTGAAGTTGTTCCATTCGAACCTTTCTTGTCAATCAGCGTGATGCACACCATCCGGAGGGATTCGAGTGAATCGGAGATTGAGCATCGGCCTGGTGCGTAATGTCAGAGCCACAGGGCGCTGAGACCGGCTGAACTGTTCAGTACCGTTGGAAGGCCCATGACGGTTACCGGTATCCGCAGTTCTGTTCCGCCGAGGAATCGGTACGGAGGTGGTGTTGTCGGAAAACTCGCGCTCGGCAAATGACCACCGCGATCAGTACCAGGGAATGACAGAAGGAGGATTGGTTTTCGCATGAGGGGTAAATTGAATTGCGTACTGTAATTCCGAGAATCAACCCCGGGCAAGCTGAATCAAAATCCCGTGATAAAATTCAATCCGACCAGTCTTAATCACCGTCAACGAGCAGAATTCGTTTTGCTTTTTGGGCCTGAAACTGAATTGTCGAATAAACCCGACCCGCCATTCCGTGTGCTGAATGTCGCAGGTGATCTATCTTTGACCCATGGCCAAAACGGCATCACTGGGATCTTTTTCTCCTTATCCGTTCGCTCAGTAAGCAACGAAAAGGGTACATCCGAACATATGCTTTCGGTAAGCGGCAGGACGATCCCAAGTTCATGCGACTGTTTACGGCGATTGAGCGGCTACGGGAATACGATGAAACTGCCTTACTAAAATCCGAAACCTATATCCGAGCAGCTGCCAAGGATGAAGATGGACTTGTACGAGCGCATACTCGATGCCCTCGATAATTATTACTCGGTGCGGAACGCTCAGTTGGAAGTCAGGAAGGTCCTGAATCGTATTACCATCTTATTCGAAAAAGGATTATACGACCCGCATTCGACAACTACCGAAAGCGAAGGAGCTGGCCAGTCGCTACGAGTTTTTCGGTCAATGGATGGAAGCGATCTCCTGGGAGCGAACGCTGATGCTCGAGAAGCAACTCGTAGAGAATTTTGCGAAGGTGGAGGCGGAAGAGCGATTGGTAATCACCCGCCTGGAAGAGCTTGCAGCCCGCAATGTCGTGTACGATCAGATCAATAAACTGTACAGCGAATCGATCTGGATCAGAAGTGAAGCGGACCACCGTAAATACAAGACCGCACTCAACGTGCCCGTAATGCGCCGCCCCGATGCGGGCTGGTGTGCTTGCGCGCGTGTTGCGGCTACAAAGCGCGCGCAAAGTATTACAGCGCACTGGACGAACGGAAACGATACCTGGAAGTATCAAGACGCGCCGTCGAATTGTTTGATTCGGATCCGGCCTTCACCAACCAGCATTTGCTTGGGTGTATATCAAGGCGCTGGAACAACCTGATCGCAACACTCGGTGAGAACGATCGTTTTCAGGAATTCGACCGGGCTTTGGAGAAACTCAGGAGCATTCCCGACCGTTTCCCCGCCGGTAATTCTGAGAAAATGCGATCCATGATCAGGATGCGTGTCCTCCTGCGCGAGTTTTACCAGAACCTGTATCTCCGTGAATACGATAATGCCGGAGAACTGACCGAGACGATTGAAGAGCGTTTACAAAAGGACCGCCACCTGATCAGCGCCGTGCACGCGGTGATCTTCCAGTATGCATTGTCCTACATCCACTTCATCAACGGTGACTACCGCAAAAGCCTGCGTTGGATCAATGCCATACTCAATCTTAAGCCGCTCCCGGTAAATCGCCTCTTTCAGGGATATGCCCGCGTGCTTGGTATTATCCTTCACTCTGAACTGGGCGACGTTGACATGTTGCAATCACTGGTTCCATCTGCACTCCGGTTCTTCGACAAGCGCCCTGACGTCTATCCGCTTGAACGAATGTTTATACACCAACTTTGGCGAAAGGTGGTTCGGGCATCTTCTGATATGGAAAGGAAGAAACGATTGCGGAACTGGGTAGTATGATCCGAAAAATCCTACAACCCGAACGATAATCGTATTATGGAATACTTGACTTCCTGAGCTGGATCGACTCCCGGGTTCGAAACGTCCCATTTGCGGAAGCACTTCGAGAAAAACGTCCGGTTCGGCGATGACCGTCACCGGATCAGTTTCACCCAGCCACGTTCTTCCTGATGGATCGAGGAGTTTTCGATGGCCAGTATGTAGAAATAAACTCCGTCGGGACAGGGTTGTCTGCGTTCATCCGTTCCGGTCCAGCCGGAACCGGGAAATGAACCGTGTGATACTTCCTGGCCCCAGCGATTGAATATTTGCCAACGGGCAGCGAAACGCCCCGTCGTATCGCGCACCTGCCAGGTGTCGTTCAGTCCGTCGCCATCTGGCGGAATACATTTGGAATGATAACTTCCGGGAGCGGTTCTGGTATTGGAAGCCTGCAAGGCGAGGTCGCCAAGCAACAGGAAATTGTCGTAGTAGGAATTCGATGGAACCGGGTTTCGCTCGAAAACGGTAAAGTGCTCGACGGGAAATCGTCGGCAAACGTTCCGGTCATGGCCAGATGGCCGTTGTGTATATCGGCGGACAGAAAATCGTAGAGATTAAAGTCGGGAAACGAAATCGTATCGATCACATCAAGCGCTTCATTGAATACATAAGTATTCTCCTTGTACAATATCGGAAGTGAATTGTCATCAAAGGGCGGAAACGGGAAGCCATTGTACATGACCCGGTCGATCCGCACGAGCAGATTGCCGCATTCGTCGGCTTCCAGGTAATTGTAATGACCCCTCGGCGACAGTATGTTGTTATGAAAGCGCCGGTGCCGTACTAGGTTTAACTGATCGTCCAGCTCGAGTAGGATGAGGTTGTAATCATACAACGAATCGATTCCGGGTGGATTCCAGGTGCTGTCGTCCACGCTGAATTCCCGGTCATAGGCCGCCAATACATAGAGATGATCGTTCGGCAGCACGTCCGCGTCGAGGTTCTTTTCGCTGCTAACCCTGTCAGAATGAAACCGCCGATGACGCAAATAATTACCGTTCACGTCATATTGTATGATCAGCAGATCACGGTTAGAGCTTTCCTGACTCGGCGGATTTGTGTAATCATAGGGCTTAGCACTTAGGTAGTTTGGTGGTTCATGCGAAAAGTGAAGATTGATGCTGTCTCCGAAACACAATGTGACATAGACGTTACCGTTCCGGTCAGCATCCGCCATGACGGGCAGAAAATTCGTCCAATTGTGGAATTCATGAACAACCTTTTCCAGACCATCCATCCATTGGACCTGCAATGAACTGTCCAGCTTAATCACAAACCAGGTGAATTCACGAAGCGTATCGTTGGGCAACTGCTGCGTGGTAAAAACACTTCCCCGAGTACCCCGCCAGATAGATGTTACCGTTTTCGTCGAGTGAAAGATCGGTTACAAAGGTCCGATCACCGGTATAAGTGTCGAAACTATCCGACAGGGCCACCCATTCAACATGCCGGATCGGTTTTCCGTTGCTGTCAAGTTGCGCCAGGAAAAAGGATGGCTGATAGTTGGCCTCCTGCAAGTATTCGGTTCCGCTTTGACCGAAATCAATATCCACCAGACCCCGGTAATAGCCCAGGACGAGCGTGTGATTCATTCGATCAGTCTCCAGGTGTGTGATAACGAAACGTGATTCCGAATAGCCGGAGTAACGAGCCCATTGCACCGATTGGTCCGCCCGATAGCGGACGAGGTAATTGCCGGGAACCGGGTGCTCGCCCGGCGTACTTCCTCCCAGCAGATCGAAATTAACCATAGCACTGGAGGCGGAACCGGACATAACAGTGTTGCCGCTATCATCCACGGTGACCGCATAGGCGCGGTCCTGGAAATCATTGCCCAGTGAATAAAGCCCGGACACCGCGATCGGATCCGACTGTGCAAGCAGTCGCGTCAGACCCGGCAACATCCAGAGCATCGAAAACAGGATCGTGCGCATGGAAGAGTTAGCCGAAGATCGGAATTCATTGGTACATCAAGAGACAGGATCTTGTTAAATGACAATTCGGCGATGACTGAAAATAGCGAAAAATCTAAACGACCGCCAGAATGTGATACACCTGCCCGTTGACTTCACATCGATCGCCGGCGGAAAGCCCGTTCATGCGTTTGCCGAGCGGGGAGGAAGGGGAGAGGACCATGCATTCGGTGGTTTCCGATCGTAGCTTCCCGAGCCCGACGGTGAGATAAAAAAGCATGCGATCCGTTTGTACCAGACTTCCGGGACGGATCACCCCATCTGATAACGACGGATCAAATCGGATAAGCTGTTGTTGCTGATCGAGCAGGTCTTGCAATTGTCCGGCAAGCTTTTCCTGCTCCAACTGCATCATCGCGCGCGCGGTTTCGTGCTTGTCGCCCGCGGAACTTTTACTGTCATCCAGCGCGCCTTCCAGCAGTTCGGTTTGCATCCGGGTAAGTTCGACGATCTTTGAAGCGAGCAGCTCCAGACATCGTTGGTGCAGATCGGCTTTTAAACCCGACAAGAGGGCCGTGTCCATCAGGAAATGCGCTTCCCCTTGAGATCGTAAATGATCCACTCCTGTCCGCTACCGACGCCGAAGGCGGTTTCCTGTTCGTTGTAAAAGATCTGTTCCGGCTGCGGTTCGATCACGTAGTCGCCCGTATCGTTCATCACCGCGAAAAGTATGTCGTCTTCCTCCGCCTGGTAGTCGAAACGATCCTCGCCAAGACTGGCTCCCGTTTGCTCGATGATGAAGAGGCGTTGTTCCGGAATGTACTGCCGGATCTGCCGGATCCCTTTCCGCAACAATTCACCATGCAGGCTCAGTATCGCGAAATTCGATTTGCCTTCCCAGTCGTTATAAGCGGCCACCAGGAAGCGTTGTTCCTCATCCAGCCAGTCGCAGTCGGTAACTTCGTCCTCGAACAGCAAACCGCGCAGATCGAACTCGCGTTCGTCTTCGCTCAGCAGGTAATGGATGACTTCACCTTCCGGTGTTTCCCGAATGACAATATCGACGATCATGCGAGCGCAAAGGTAGGCGCTTTTCGGAGACCGGCCACGCGGAACGGGCTCCTGAAGGACGATGAACGGAAGGGATGCGGTCTTCCCGGTACTGTGCTTATTGTTTTACGAAGCGCATTCCACGGGGCATGACATAAACTCCTGCCGGCAGCCCGCGCAGATCGAAGCGATTGCTGCCGGTCGCCGGCACGATGAAGTGTTCGCCCAGGACATTCGATAGCGTAATTGTCTCCGTTTCATTTCCCGGCACAACGATGTAATCGGCAGCAGGATTTGGATAGGCCCTGGTACTTGCGTCGGATTGTTCAGGGATGTCGACGGTTCCGGAACAAAGCCCGATCAGGTAGCTGTTATCGATGCCGGCAGATCCCGCGGGGAGGTTAAGTGTGTAACTGTCGAACACCGAAGTGCCCGAATGTTTGCCGACCGCCACCATGCAATTATTCGAAATGACTTCCAGATCATTCACCGGCGCGTTGGAAGGGAACACTTTGGTCCAGGTGTCAGAAAGCGAAGGCCCATCCTTCAGTACCGTAGGGGTGTTGAAAGCGCCGTCGCCACTGATGTAAAACTGCGGACTGCCGGCAGCCGGGATATACTCTTTTATCTTCGAGGCGGCCCCGTTGATCAGGATCGAATCGCAGGACAGCACGTTTCCGGTTGCTCCGTCGAGGCGATAAACATAGCCGTTCGGAAAATTGCTTTTCGTCACGCTACCAACGGTCACACTACCAAAGAGTGCGTAGAAGGTGCCATAGACATCGCCGTTCGCATCCAGGTTGAGACGGAACGTCTCGGCCAGGGATGCATTCACCGGCGTACTCCAGAGTTGATTCAGGTTGTTGTCGAATTTGAGGATCTTATTCCCTCCCTGCGCGATCACATCGTTACCGTGTATCACAATGTTGTGCCATTGGGGGTTCATGAGGTTACCGCTCAGGGTGATGGTGCCCAGATCGTTTCCGTTCCCCGCGTCCAGCTTGTGGATGGCCGCGTCACCGGTATTGATGAACAGGTACCCGTTCGCGTCGCAGGCGATGGAATAGACCGCCGAACTGGTTCCTGCCAGCCACAAGGCGCTACCTGTAGCATCGTAGCAGGCAACGAATCCCAGGTAACTGGCCGGCAGGGTCTGATTTCCGAAGGTGGAAGCGGAGCTGGTGTTCAGCGAACCGGCCACGTAGCAACGCCCGTTGTTGCGCGGGTCCGCGGCAATGCCATAAGCAATGTCGGTGGTGCCGGGTGTGCCACCCTGCCGCAACCATTCGAGGTTGCCGCCAGGGCTCAGTTTTCCGAACCAGGCTCCGCCACTGCCTACGCTCAAGGTGGTGCCACCGAAGGTGATCACATCGGTATGCTTACCACAGAAATAGATGTTGCCGGATTGGTCAGATTCCACACAGAATAACTCATTGGACAAAGTGCCGCCGGAATTGTTGAACGGGATCTGAAACGTCGGGGTTTGAGCCTCGCTAAATACCAGGGATGTCGAGAACCAAAGGAAGATGGCGTAGATTTTTTTCATGGGTGAGGTGTTTACACAAAGGTAAGCGGGAAAAGGAGCGCGGGTATCCGTGCTGGTGGGTATTTTGGTAACTGGTAACTGGTAACTGGTAATTAGTAATTAGTAATTAGTAACTAAACACCGATTTTTAATTACTAATTACCAGTTACCAATCACCAATTTCAAATCACTACCGTCAACGATCCCCCATCAATCCCACATTGCCTATCTTTACCATTCCCCCCATGCCCCTCCATCTTTACCGTCACGCTTTTTCGAATCTGAACCGCAACATCTGGATCCTCTCGCTGGCGATGTTCATCAACCGCAGCGGGTCGATGGTGTTGTTGTTTACCACGCTCTACATGACGCGCGACCTGCACTTCTCGATCGCGGAGGCAGGATTTGTCATGAGCTTCTACGGGATGGGCAGCGTACTGGGCAGTTATCTGGGTGGCTGGCTGACCGATCGCAAGAATCACTTCGACATCATGGTGTCGGCCCTGATCTCGAGCGGACTTATCCTGCTCTCCTTACTGGTCATCACCACGCCGGCGGGAATGGCGGCGGTGATCTTCATCTATGCGCTGGCGGCCGACAGTTTCCGACCGGCCAACGCCGCTGCCATCGCCGAATACAGCACGCCTGAAAACCGCACCCGGTCGGTCGGGCTGATGCGACTGGCGGTCAACCTCGGCTTTGCCGTCGGCCCGGCTGTTGGCGGATTCGTCGCGCTCTACCTCGGCTATCGCTGGCTGTTCGTCATCGATGCCTGCACCGGTTTTTTGGCCGCGCTCATGTTGTTCCTCTACCTTCCCCGGCCTGCAACGATACCCGGACGTCACAAGAATGAAGTACTGGCCGACAGCAGCACTTCTGCCTACCGCGATCTGCGTTATTTGTTCTTCATCGCGCTGGTGGCCGTGTATGGGACCATCTTCTTCCAGATCTTCGCCAGCATTCCGCAATACTTCAAAACCGTCAGCGGGTATGATGAAGACCGCATCGGACTGCTCATGGCATTGAACGGGATACTGGTCGTGATCATCGAGATGCCGTTGATCGCCAAGCTGGAAAAGTCGAAGAAGATCTTCCGGTTCATCGTCATCGGCGTCTTTTGTTTACCTGCCGCGTTCGCTTTGCTTTATTTCGGTGAACACCGACTCTCCTTCGCTATCCTGTATACGTTCGTGATCACCCTGTCGGAGATCTTCGCGATGCCGTTCATGATGAACTATGCGCTTTCCCGGCCGAAAAAAGAACGGCAGGGACAATACTCCGCGCTCTATTCGATCGCCTACGGGATCGCGACCATCGCGGCGCCATCATTGGGGCTTGGGATTGCGGACCGATACGGTTTCGATCGCTTGTTCGTCATCCTGATCGTTTCATCCCTTTTTCTGTCGCTGGGTTTTTTGTGGATGGCGGGGAAGGAGAAGACGGAACATACTGAATCCGCCGGCTGAGCAGTGCTTTGAATCGTTGGAACGCGGATTGCGCGGAGGTCACGGTTTTGCGGATCGACTGAATTCCTATATTTGGATACAGCATTTATCGCATGAAGTCGTTCAGTACTTTGTTTCTGTTGACCTGCCTGCTCTTGGTAGCGTTTGCTTCCGCCCAAACCACCCGCCGGGTCGTCATCGAAGAATTCACCGGCGCCTGGTGCGGAGCGTGCCCTGATGCGGCGATCAAAATAGAAGAGATCGAGCATGATTATCCCGATAATACGATCGGCCTGGCCTGGCACGAATGGGACGATCTGGAGATCCCCGAATGGACGCCGGTCAAAACCCTCTTCGGGGTGTCGAGCTATCCCGGTGGAGCAGTGGATCGTTACAAGTTTACCGGAGCATCCCGGATCATCCTGTCGCATCTTTCGTTTCGTACCCGTTTCCTGAACCGCTACAACACCCCGGCCATTGTCTCCGTGGGCATGCGGGATCTGTCATTTGATGGGGCAGCCTACCATTTTACCGTCGATGCGAATTTTTCGGCGGCTCCCACACCGGGCGCCTCCTTGCGCGTGAATGTCATCATCAAAGAAGACAGCATTCCGGCTGTTGGATCGCTGGAACAGCATAATTATTATTCGACGATCCAGAACGGCAATAATCCGCTGGTGAACTGGTACCACAACGAAGCCATTCGCCGTTGTCTTGGCGGTCCGTGGGGCGTGACCGGCGGGCTGCCGCCAGTAGCAGTGGCCGGAATCACGTATTCGTCCGATTTCAGTTTCATCCCTGATCCTTCCTGGAACCTGGACCAGTTGCACCTGGTCGCGATCGTTACCTACGATGGCGATACGTCGCTCAATCAAAAGGAGATCCTCAACGCGGAAACGGTTCGGTTGCGCGACTGGATGTTATCGACCAACCTGAACACACCTTCGCCTGCTGCTTTGAGTGCCACCCTGGCTCCCAATCCCGTTACGCGTTTTGGTCGTACCGAAGTCGCTTACGATTTATCCATCACGGGAGAGGTCCGTTACGAGCTGTTCAATCAACTCGGTGAGCGTGTGATCGATCCGGTTATCAGCTATGAGGTCGCCGGGCGGCATACCTGGCAATGGTCGCCGCGCGGTCTTCCTGCCGGGATCTATCAACTTCAGTTATCAACTGCCGGCGGATCCTTCTTCGCTACGCGCATATGCGTTGTGGACTGAGTATGAATGCTGAAGCCTTGCGCAGTCGCGTAATCCGTTTACTACTTCTGTTGGCTGTAACCATGCCTTATTTGCTATCGGCCCAAGACATTGCCGGCGACTATTCCCTCCACGGCTTTCGTGAGGTTGCCTCCGGATTACGGCTCAGCGCGGATCACACGTTTGAGTTCTTCTACACTTACGGAGCCTCCGACCGTCAGGCCTCCGGTACCTGGTCGCTGGACTCTGGAACGGTCGTGCTCCAGGGAAGCAAGAAGAAAGGGCAGGATTTCAAGCTCAGGAAAAGCGCACGGGAAGGTGGACCTGGAATGGTGATCAAGATCTCCGATAAGTATACGTACCTCCAACAATCCGTCGTCTGCTTTGCCTTCACAGATCGGGATTCAATGATCGAAGAAAGCGGTATCGACGGCATTGTCCGGTTCAATGCAGATGGGATAGAGCGGATCGAATTGATACACGCTGTGTTCCCGGACGAACCTACCATCATCGATTGCTCCAACGACCCTTCCAACTATTTCGAATTCACGCTCAATCCCAGCCTCGGTGAAGTGGTGTTCGACCGGGTAGCAGTAAGTCTGGAAGGTCAATCCCTGCGGTTCAGCAACAAATATCTTTTTGGCGACCGGGTGGCGGAATTTACCAAACCGTGAATGTCCGTGAGAGGAAAGAATATAGTATAAGAAGCATTAACCCCTTATGGATTTCAATTTTTCTGTCAAAGCAGGAAGGTAATGGCTTCGAATTTCCCAAACGATCGAATAATCAATTCCGAAATAATCATGAACGATCCTGTTTCTAAATCCCCGGATCTTGTGCCAATCTATTTCGGTGTGTTGGTCTTTGAATACCTCTGGTAGACGGCCCGTAGCTTCTCCTATTATTTCAAAGTTTCTAATTACCGCATCTATCGTTTTGTTGTCCTTGCAGAAGTCTTCGTATGTAAGACCGTCTGTATAAGCCAGAATCTTGGAGCAGCTTTCCAGAATATCATCGATCAGAAGCTCGGGTCGTCGCTTAGACATACACAATCTCCGCTTCAATGGCTTTAAAATACCGGTCTTTAATCCCGTTTCGTGAGACGAGGTCAACATGCCGGTTGAGTTTCTGTTCAAAAAGGTCTGCCAGTTCGACGAACTCAATTCCAATGGGTTGGCTGAATTCAACGATAATATCGATATCGCTGGTGGATGTAAAATCGTCACGCACGATAGAACCAAATAAACCAATCGAATTGACATGAAATTTTGCTGCCAATTCAGCTTTCATGGCAATCAATGCAGTCTTGACGAGATTCAACTGTGCTGACATAAATCAAATATAATGACAAAATGCGATCAGGCGAAAAATTGCATCAATCGCAATTTAAGGAACGAAATCATTAAACCACTGTCGCCCCTTTCAAATGCGCACACCCAGGCTAAAGATCCCTTCCAGGAAAACGAAGGAGTGTTGCGCCTTTCCGCCTTCCACCGTTAAGGCGTTGGTATAATTGGCATAACCTGTTTTGCCACTGAGATCCAGATAGAAATGCCGGAACGGATAATAGCGGAAGCTGCCCTCAACACCCACCAGGTAACCGGCTACGTGGAAATTGTTGTTAAACCGTTTCCCGAACAGCGTCACATCCGTCCGGGGATAAAGCAGGCCGCCGCCGGCCTTTGCGAACGCGCCGAATTTCGGAGAAGCGAAGAGTGAGTCGAATTCACGCGCGGCCATGAGCATCCAGAAGTTGGCACCATTGGTATGTTCGAAGTTGAACTCGCTCCAGCGCAATTCGACGTTCTCATCGACCATCTGGCCGTTCCGTGTCCCGTACATGCGCACGATCTGGTTGCGTTCCACCACATACTTGGCATGGTCGTGATTCAATTCAACGAACCACTTGTCTTTTATCCGTACACCCAGTCGAAAACTGAATTGTGGAATCGTGATCTGCGGACTGAGAATATAATTGAAGTCGGGTTTATCGTGCGCCTTCGCTTTTTCCCAATAGAGGTCATACTCGTCGCCATTGGTGAAATGGATGGTACTCTTGGAATAGGTTTCTTTATTCCAGCCCCATTGGAAATAAAAGCGGTCGGCCGATTGAGCCGTATTCTCTAAAAAGAAAATTGTTGTGAGGATGGTCAGCAGGTACTTCATCTTGATCGTTAAAAACGTGGCGAAGGTACAAGCATCCCAATTCAAGGACAACGATGCATGTCCTATTTTATCATCCTGACGTATTCACTCTCCGGTCACCACCAGGCGCTGACTGCTTCGGCGATCCGTCCAATCGATCAGGAGCGTGTAACAACCGGGTTCAAGTTCGAGCATGCCGGTGTTGGTCACAGGCACCAGGGTTGAATAAAGACGCCCGAGGGGATCGTACACCCGTATCTGGTCGGGCAAGGCTCCTGTTTCAACAGCATAGTTGATCTTCCTGCTCGCGGGGTTCGGGAAAAACCGGACCACGTTCGGGTCGGTTTCTTCGATGCCGATGGTGAATGCATACTCGATCAACCCGGCATACGGCGTCCCGCCATCGGTGAAATCGCCGTCGTCGATGGTAGCATAGGTATTTGTGACAGGATCGTAAGAATAAATGGAGCCAAAACTGTTCGCGCCTCCGTTGAAGCAGGTGCCGTACACCTTACCGTCGGAAGCATAGCAAAGCTGCCCGCGTGGCCGCGATCCTTCGAGCGGATCGAAATCGTGCAGCAAGGTGTATTGGTCGTTGTTCGTATCGAAGGAGAACAGCACGCCGTAGCTGTCGGTGCCGCCTTGCGAAGCGGCGCTATAAAGTATGCCGTTCGCGCCAAGGGTGAGATTTCCCTGAGGAGCCGAACCGTTTGTTCCGTCGAACGAATATTTCAACAAATGCGTGGAGGTGGAAGGATCAAAGCGGAAGAGGGTCCCGTTCCCGGTTGCGCCGCCGCCGAAGGTTAGTCCCCAGAGGTAGCCGTTGTATTCGGTCAATGTTCCAAACGGCGTAAACCCGTCGGAGAAGGAGAAACTATATTCGACGAGATAGGTCGAAGTGGCGGGATCCCAGGAAAAGATCACACCGCCGCCGCCGGCACTGCCGCCCGTGGTGGTCATGCCGTAGATCTTCCCGTTAGCAGCCTGCACTACGCCGCCGTCCGGGTATTGTCCTGTCGGTCCATCGAACTCATGGAGTTTGGTGTAAACATTCGTCGATGGATCGAACCGGAACAACACACCGAGACCATTCGCGCCTCCATTGCTCGTCAGGCCGTACAGGTTGCCGTCGCCGGCCTTGTAAAGCGGACCGCGCGGATAATAGCCCGAAGCCGTATCCATACTGAACAGGCTGGTGTATTGCAGACTCGAGACATCGAACCGGTAAATGTCGCCGCGCACATATTGGCCACCCGAGACCGTCATGCCGTAATAGAAGTTACCGGGCTGGGGCAGAAAAGTCGTCTGTGGGGAACCGCTATCGCCTACTCCACAGTTGAAATAGCGGGTCAGGTTTCCGCCACCCAGGTCCATCCGGAAAAATGTGCCGGCACCATAAGTGCCACCGATCGAATAACAACCCCAAAGATGCTGGGTATAGGCGGTGGGCTGCAAGAGTAAAAAGCAAAGGCAGGAGAGAAGAACGTGTCGCATGGGGAGGAGTTTAAATCTTGAAAAAGGTACAAAAGGGATCGGGCATTTACGGGCGATTTAACCTTTATAGTGAGGTAATTAGTAGAGTAAAAATATAGCATCATTAATAAGCTAAAATTCTCAAAAACTCCAATTAATATTTATTTAAAGCAATTATTGATAGTATAAAACATCCAACTCATCGACTTGATGATGGTATTCCGAAATCGCCATTTTTATTGAGAAAACGGCATTTTCAGGCCCTATACTCCATCGCTTGACCGAACCATTCGCAAAACCCTAAAAATCAGCCTGTTTACCCCTTCTTGTTACCCCCGGAATTCCGTACCTTTGCGGCCTTTATTTATGTCGACCAATTACCCGGAATACCGCAACCTAGACCTGCCCGGCATCGCCAGGGAGATGCTTGAGACCTGGGAGCGCGAGCAGACGTTTGAGCAAAGCGTCAGCAGCCGCGAGGGGCGTCCCGCCTTCACCTTTTATGAAGGCCCGCCTTCGGCGAATGGCCTGCCCGGTATCCATCACGTCATGGCCCGTGCCATCAAGGACATTTTTTGCCGGTATCGTACGCTCAAAGGTTTCCAGGTAAAGCGCAAAGGCGGTTGGGATACCCACGGTCTGCCCATCGAACTGAGCGTCGAAAAAACGCTCGGCATCCGAAAGGACGATATCGGGAAGACGATCTCCATCGAAGACTACAACAAAGCTTGTCGCCGCGAGGTGATGAAGTACAAGGACGTGTGGGACGACCTCACGAAGCAGATGGGCTACTGGGTGGACCTCGACCATCCGTACATCACCTTCGAGAACGAATACATCGAGACGTGCTGGTACCTCTTGTCGCAGTTCTATAAAAAAGATCTGCTCTACAAAGGCTACACCATCCAGCCCTATTCGCCCGCCGCCGGCACCGGCCTGAGCTCCCACGAGCTCAACCAGCCGGGCACTTACAAGAATGTGAAGGATACGTCGGCTGTGGCGATGTTCCAGGTGCCGGGTGATGCGATTGCCAAGGCGTTCGGTTTGTCGGCTGCTGAGGGAAAAACCGCCTTCCTCGCCTGGACGACCACTCCCTGGACGCTTCCCTCCAACACCGCACTGGCCGTAGGTGCCAAGATCGTTTACGTTGCAGTTGCTACGTACAATCAGTACACGCACGAGAAAGTAACCGTCGTTCTGGCCAAGGACCTGTTGGGAAAATACTTCCCGGAGAAGAACGCCGAACTCTCATTCGACGATTACAAATCGGGCGACAAAGCGATTCCGTTCCGAGTATTGGGCGAGACGAATGGCAAATCGCTCGACGGCATCCGCTACGAGCAGCTATTGCCCTATGCCCAACCGACCGACGGCGACGCGTTCCGCGTAGTGCTGGGCGATTTCGTCACCACGGAAGACGGCACCGGTATCGTGCACATCGCACCGAGCTTTGGCGCCGACGACTTCCGCGTCGCGAAGCAGAATGGTGTGGGCTCGCTCACGCTGGTCGACAAGCAGGGTCGCTTCATTGGCGAGGTCACCGACTTCGCCGGCGAGTACGTGAAAGAGCAGTACTACAACGAAGAAGAGAAAGAAGCCGAACGCAAGAAGCAGGGTGGCGAAAAATACCTCAGCGTCGACGACCGCATCGTCATCAAACTGAAGAAAGAAGGCAAGGCCTTCAAGTCGGAACGCTACGAGCACAACTACCCGCATTGCTGGCGTACCGATAAGCCCGTACTGTATTATCCGCTGGACTCCTGGTTCATCCGGACCACCGCCTTGAAAGACCGGATGGCCGAATTGAATACCACCATCAACTGGAAACCCGAATCGACCGGCACCGGCCGCTTCGGTAACTGGCTCGAGAACCTGGTCGACTGGAACCTTTCACGTTCCCGTTACTGGGGCATTCCGCTGCCGATCTGGCGCAGCGAAGACGCGCAGGAAGAACTGTGCATCGGCTCGATCGAACAACTCCGCGAGGAGATGAAGAAGTCCATCGCCGCGGGTTTCATGGACGCGAAGCACCTCGAACACATTGATCCGGCGCAACCCGACTTCGACCTGCACCGTCCGTACGTCGACAACATCGTACTGGTCTCCCCGACGGGAAAGAAGATGTTCCGCGAAGCGGACCTCATCGACGTCTGGTTCGATTCAGGCGCGATGCCCTACGCCCAGTTCCATTGGATGGGCGATCCCGCTACCGCTCCCTTCACAAAGGACACCCCAGCCTTCCCGGCCGACTTCATCGCCGAAGGCGTTGACCAGACCCGCGGCTGGTTCTTTACCTTGCATGCCATCGCCGTCATGTTGTTCGACTCCGTCGCTTTTCGCAATGTGGTGAGCAACGGTCTTGTGCTCGACAAGAACGGCAACAAGATGTCGAAACGTCTCGGCAACGCGGTTGATCCGTTCGAGACGCTGAAGCAATACGGACCCGACGCCACGCGCTGGTACATGATCAGCAACGCCGCGCCCTGGGAGAATCTCAAGTTCAACGTCGACGGCATCGCCGAAGTGCAGCGAAAGTTCTTCGGCACGCTGCACAACACCTACGCCTTCTTCGCGCTCTACGCGAACATCGACGGCTTCCGCTTCAACGAAGCGGAGGTGCCGGTCGCGGAACGCACCGAACTGGACCGCTGGATCCTCTCCGAACTGCATACGCTGGTCCGTACGGTGGATGCGAGCTACGCCGAATACGAACCCACCCGTGCCTGCCGCGCTATCGCCGATTTCGTCAGCGAGCACCTCAGTAACTGGTACGTTCGGCTCAGTCGTCGTCGTTTCTGGAAAGGTGATTACACCACCGACAAGATCGCGGCCTATCAGACGCTTTATACTTGTCTGGAAACCGTTGCTGTCCTGATGTCGCCGGTGGCGCCGTTCTACGCCGACCGGCTTTTCCGCGACCTCAACGCGGTGACGGGCCGGCACGATGTCGCTTCCGTACACCTCGCCCTCTTCCCGCAGTCGGATGATAAGTTCATCGACAAAGCGCTGGAAGAACGTATGGAACTCGCGCAGCAGTTGTCGTCGATGGTGTTGTCCTTGCGCAAGAAGGTGAACATCCGGGTCCGCCAGCCGCTGGCGCGCATCATGATCCCGGCGGAGGACGAGCGTTTTCGAGCAACGCTCGAATCGGTACGTCCCCTGGTACTCGCAGAAGTGAACGTGAAGAACATCGAATACATCACCGATACGGCGGGCGTACTGGTGAAAAAGATTCGTCCCAACTTCAAGGTGTTGGGTAAGAAAGTCGGCGGACTGATGAAAGACACGGCCGTAGCGATCGGAGCAATGAACCAGGCCGACATCCTGCGCATGGAAAGTGAGAAATCGTTCGAACTGAAGGTGCAGGGACAGACCGTCACGCTTTCCCCCGAAGACGTGGAAATCCTGTCGGAGGACATCCCGGGCTGGCAGGTGGCCAGTGAAGGCCGACTGACGGTGGCCCTGGACACGACCCTGAACGAGGAATTGCGCGAGGAAGGAATTGCCCGGGAATTCATCAACCGGGTGCAGAATCTACGGAAAGACAAGGGCTACGAAGTAACCGACCGGATTGAGCTGAAAGTCCAGAACCACGCGGCCATCCGGCCGTCGCTGCTGAACAATAAAGACTATATTTGCGCCGAAATTTTGGCCGCCTCCCTCGACCTGGTGGATCGCCTCGAAGGCGACAACGCCGACGAGGTGGAAGTCGACGATAACATCCAGACCCGCGTACAAATCCGCCGGCACACGCCGGGCCAGGTCAACTGATCCTCCCTAACTTCTTATAATTTAATTGATAGGTTGCCATGAGCAAGAAGACAAGTCCGAAGAAGGCCAAACCCGCTGCTAAAGCGAAAGCAAAGCCGGCTGCGAAAAAACCTGCTGCCAAGAAGCCCGCCGCCAAGGCGAAGCCGAAAGCGAAACCGGCCCCCAAGAAGCCCGCGGCGAAGAAACCGGTCGCGAAGAAAGTCGCTCCGAAGGCAGCCCCGAAAAAGGTCGCCAAGCCCGCAGCAAAAGCAGCCAAGAAAGTTGTCGTTGCGAAAGCCCCGGTGAAACCGGCCGTCGTAGCCAAACCGAAACCGGCTCCCGCTCCTGCGAAACCGGCAGCATCGGCTCCGCGTCCTGCGGCACCTGCACCTACCTATAAGGCAGCCAATCCTGCACCCAAACCCATTCCGCCGATCAGCAAAACTCCGCTGGCGCGGACCGCGACACCGGCGAAGGAGGAAGATCCCGGCAAGACGCGCTACTCGGATAAGGAACTGGAGGAATTCCGTCAGATCATCGTGAAGAAGCTCGAAGAAGCGCGCCATGAACTGAATGTGCTGCAGGCACAGCTCACGGCTGCGAATGAACACGGCACCGACGATACCGCCAGTACGTTCAAGATGCTGGAAGACGGTTCCGAGAGTCTCGCGAAAGAAGAGGCCGGACAGTTGGCCGGTCGTCAGAAGAAGTTCATCGAGCAGCTCGAGAACGCGCTCATCCGCATCGAGAACAAGACCTACGGCATCTGCCGTGTAACCGGAAAACTCATTCCCAAAGAGCGCCTCCGCGCCGTTCCGCACACGACCCAAAGCATCGAAGCAAAGCTCAATCAATACCGCGACTGAGCACGAAGATCCAGCATAACGCCAGACAGAATCGGTTAGATTCGGTCTGGCGTTTTCATGAAATGTAGATGCGAGGAGCGTGACCGAGACCGAGGAAAACGCTCATACATCCCACGTACCGCCTAATTCCTCTCAACTAACCCTCCCTCGGTCTCGCTCACGTCCCTCGTAACTAACCTTCCTCGGTCTCGGACACGCTCCTCGCAACCAACCCTCCCTCGCCTTGCCCTCCATCCCAACCACTCGTCTCCGCCTCGCCGGTATCATCATCTTCCTGGTCCTGCTCATCGACCAGGTGGTGAAGTTCTGGGTGAAGACGACGATGTATCTCGGCGAAGAGCACCGGGTCTTCGGCCATTGGTTCTACATTCATTTCACGGAGAACTATGGCATGGCGTTCGGACTGGAGTTCGGAGGCATGGCAGGTAAGTTCCTCCTGAGTGCCTTCCGGATTCTCGCGTGCATCGCGATCGGCTGGTACATCGTCCACCTGGCCCGGCACCGCGCACATCCCGGCCTGATGGTTTGCTTTGCATTGATCTTCGCCGGGGCGGTCGGCAACATCATCGACAGCGCCTTCTACGGGATGATCTTCAACGACAGCACCGACGGGATCGCGCGTTTTCTGCCGCCCGACGGCGGGTATGCCGGCTTCCTGCAGGGACGGGTGGTGGACATGCTGTATTTCCCGCTGGTCTCGGGACGCTTTCCGGATTGGTTACCGATCTGGGGCGGTGAGACGTTCCTGTTCTTCCGACCGGTGTTCAACATCGCCGACGCTTCGATCTCGATCGGCGTGATCCTGTACATCCTGTTCCAGAAGCGCTTCCACGAAGGCGATCACGCGCAAAAGACGGAGACCGATGCTCCGGGCGCCACTGACGCCTCCTCCGGACTTTCCTGATTTTCCCGATCCTTTTTTTCGGATTCAGTATCTTGTTGCTTCCTATGAAGCGATCGATTTCCCTCCTGGTACTGTCCCTCTTTTTCACGACTTCCCTGCAAGCACAAGCTCGGAGCGACAGCGCGACCGTCCGGTCCATCTACTCCGAAATGCTCTCGAACGGCAAGGCCTACGACTGGCTGCGCGTGTTGTCGAATGATATCGGTGGACGACTTAGCGGATCGCCGGAGGCGCAACAGGCCGTTGAATACACCCGGAAGGCCATGCTCGAAGCCGGCGCCGATACGGTTTGGTTGCAGGAGGTATGGGTGCCGCACTGGGTGCGGGGCGCTAAAGAAAGCGGACGCATCATCGCGCGTACAGGCGATTCGCAGGAAGTTCCGGTCTGCGCACTCGGTGGCTCCGTCGCGACACCGAAAGAAGGGATCAGCGGCAATGTCGTGGAGGTGCACGACTTCGACGAACTCAAAACCCTGGGACGCGAAAAGATCGAAGGCAAGATCGTCTTCTACAACCACCCCTTTGATCCCACCTTCATCAACACGTTTGAAGCATACGGCGAAGCGGGCAAGTACCGTTGGTCGGGTCCGAGTGAAGCGGCCCGTTACGGTGCCATCGCTTCCATCGTTCGCTCCATGACCCTGGCACAAGATGATTTCCCGCATACCGGAGCCATGGGTTATAATGACTCATTGCCGAAGATCCCCTGTGCCGCCATCAGTACGAATGGCGCCAACCTGCTCAGCAATATCCTTCGCGCAGATCCGGGTGCTCGATTCTTGCTGCGCATGGACTGCCAGCTCCTCGACAGTGTACTTTCTCACAACGTCATCGGGGAGATCCGCGGTCGCGAGCTGCCGGATGAAGTGATGGTCGTCGGTGGTCACCTCGATTCCTGGGATACCGGCGACGGCGCGCACGATGATGGCGCCGGCGTGATGCAATCCGTCGAGATCCTGCGTACGTTCAAGGCCTTGAAACTTCGACCGAAGCGCACCATCCGCGCGATCGCGTTCATGAACGAAGAGAACGGTCTTCGTGGCGGTAGAGGTTACGCGGCCTGGGCATCGACCAACAGCCGGGAAAAGCATGTGATGGCCATCGAAAGCGATGCAGGCGGATTCACCCCGTATGGATTCGGACTGGATATGCCCGAAGACAAAAACCTTCCATCCGGAAGTACCGTGAGTTGTTTCGTCCTTACAATGTCTGGAACTTCGAAGAAGAGCACGGTGGCGCCGACATTTCTCCCCTGAAGCCTTCGTTGAAAGTACCCTTGGTAGGCCTGGTGGTCGACTCCCAACGCTACTTCGATTATCATCATGCCGGCTCCGACACGTTCGACAAAGTGAACAAGCGCGAACTCTTGCTGGGAGCCGCTGCCATGGGTTCCTTGCTTTACCTCGTGAGCGAAAACGGTTTCTGACCGCGCGAAGCGCACATGGCTTCCGAAGAACACATCCAGACCCTGTTGTCGGCGCTACCCGACTCGCCGGGCGTTTACCAGTTCTACGACAAGGAGGACAAGCTGCTCTATGTGGGCAAGGCCAAGTCGTTGAAGAAGCGGGTCAGCAGTTATTTCCAAAAGGACCGGCACGTCTCGGGTAAGACGTCCATCATGGTGCGCAAGGTGGCCGACATCCGCACCATCGTCGTGGATACGGAGATGGACGCGCTCTTGCTGGAGAACAACCTCATCAAGAAGCACCAGCCGCGGTACAACGTCAGTCTGAAGGACGACAAGACCTATCCGTGGATCTGCATCCGCAACGAGCGTTTCCCGCGCGTCTTTTCGACTCGCAAGATGATCCGTGACGGTTCCGAATATTTCGGACCGTATGCTTCCGGCCGTTTGATCAATACGTTGCTGGAGCTGATCAACAAGTTGTACAAGCTGCGGACGTGCAGCCTGGTGTTGTCGGAGGAGAATATCACGAAGAAAAAATTCCGTGTCTGCCTCGAATACCAGATCGGTAATTGCAAGGGACCTTGTGAAGGATTTCAATCACAGGGAGAGTACGATCAATCGGTGAAAGAGATCCGGCAGATCCTCAAAGGAAACATCCAGACGGTCATCGGTCACCTGCGCGAATTGATGCAGACCTACGCGGCCGAGTATCGCTTTGAAGAAGCACAATCGGTCAAAGAGAAACTGGAATCACTCGAAAAGTTCCAGCGGAAATCGGTGGTCGTGAATCCGTCGATTCACAACGTGGATGTGTTCTCCCTCGTGATCGAGGAGGATTCCGCTTATGTGAATTTCCTGCGTGTCATGAACGGCGCGATCATCCAGGGGCATACGGTGGAATTGAAAAAGAAGCTGGAAGAAACGCCGGAGGAGTTGTTGGAGCTTGCCATGGGCGAGTTGCGCTCGCGCTTCTTCAGCGACGCGGAGGAGATCATCGTACCCTTCGCGCCGGAAGTCGAATGGCCCGGCATTTCGTTCACCATCCCGAAGATCGGCGACAAGAAGCACTTGCTCAGCCTGTCGGAGAGCAACGTGCGGAATTACATCCGCGAAAAGCGGTTGCAGGAAGAAAAGCAGCATCCCGAGAACCGCACGCTACGCCTGATGGAGCAGATGAAAAAAGACCTGCGGCTCACCGAGTTGCCGAAGCACATCGAGTGTTTCGACAATTCCAATTTCCAGGGCGCCTATCCCGTAGCGGCGATGTCGGTCTTCCGGGACGGCAAGCCGTCGAAGAAGGACTACCGGCATTTCAACATCAAGACCGTCGAGGGTCCCGACGATTTCGCGTCGATGGAGGAGGTGATCCACCGGCGGTATAAGCGGATGCTCGACGAGGCGCTGCCGCTGCCGCAACTGATCGTGATCGACGGAGGCAAGGGGCAGTTGAGCGCGGCGGTCAGCAGCCTGGAAAACTCGGCTTACGGGGAAAGATCGCGGTGATCGGAATCGCGAAGCGCCTGGAGGAGCTCTACTACCCGGACGATCCGCTGCCGTTGTACATCGACAAGAAGAGCGAAACGCTGCGGATCATCCAGCAATTGCGCGACGAGGTGCACCGCTTCGGGATCACGCATCATCGCAAGCGGAGGAGCAAGGGTGTGATCAAGACGGAGCTGGAAGAGATCCCCGGCATCGGTCCACGTACGGCGGAAGAACTGCTACGCGAGTTCCGTTCCGTCCAACGCATCAAAGAAGCCTCCCTCGAAGCCCTCGCCGCCCTCATCGGCGAAGCGAAAGCGATTCGGGTGAAGGAGCATTTGGAATCTGGCAGCAACCGGACGGAAGGGGTTTCGTAGGATCTCGTGACACAGAGTATCGCAGAGGTAACACAGAGTTTCTCAGAGATCGAAATGTGCTCTGCATGTTTACTGCAACGACTTTATTTCAGTTGATCGGAAAGGAGTTTGATCTCCATGCGGGGCGACATCTTCTCGTATAGTATCCGGTATACCGAGCTTGTGATCGGCATATGGACGTTGTACTGTTTATTCAGCTCATGAATACACTTGGTCGCATAATAGCCTTCCGCAACCATGTTCATTTCCAATTGTGCGAATTTAACGGAATAGCCCTTTCCGATCATGGTGCCGAACATGCGGTTACGAGAGAAGGATGAGTAAGCCGTTACCAACAGGTCGCCGAGATATGCCGAGTCGTTGATGTCGCGACCGATCGGATGCACTGCGTCTACAAATCGCTTGATCTCCTGAATGGCGTTAGAAATAAGTACTGCGAGGTAGTTGTCTCCATAGCCCAGCCCATGGCAAATACCGCCGGCTATGGCAAATACGTTTTTCAAGACGGCGGAATATTCTGTACCATAAATATCGTCGCTCACGGTGGTCTTGATGTACCGACAAGCCATTTGGCGGGCCAATGAATCAGCAGTATTCGTGTCAGGACTCGCTATGGTGAGATAGGAGAGACGTTCCATGGCTACTTCTTCGGCATGACATGGACCAGTAATAACACCTATGTTTTGTATCGGAACGTCGAATTGTTTGTGTAAGAAGTCGCCAACGACTAGTAGGTCATCCGGAATGATCCCTTTGATAGCGGAGAATACGGAACGGCCATGAAAATCATCCGACTTGATCCCTGCCAGCGAGTCTTTTAGGAAAGCTGATGGAACTGCCAAAATAATGGTCTTGGATTCCCGAATCGCCTCCCGGATATCGGTTGTGATCCGGATCTTCCCAAGATCGAATTCAACATCGGATAAGTAGTTGGGATTATGTCTGTACTTGGAGATAAATTCTGCCGTCTCTTTACTTCTTACCCACCAGGTAATTTTGTCGACATTATTGGAAAGTATCTTGACGATGGCCGTTGCCCAACTGCCACCACCTATGACTGAAATGGATTGATTCTCCATTTAAATGTGCTGATTGATTAGTCTCGGATCAGGTCAGAATGATCCTGCAAATTCCTTCTTTCAAATGTAGTACATTGAAATTGATTAATAAACCAAGATTCAAGCCTGTGAGTTTGAGATAGGTGAGCACCTGCGCACGGTGAATATCCGTAATCAGGTCCACACACTTCAATTCCAAAAGCAATCGATTTTCAACGATCAGATCAGCCCGATAGCCGCACTCCAGTTTGATCTTCTCGTAAATGAGCGGAACAGGATGTTCTTTTCGAATGCATAGCCCCAGCTTGATCAATTCGTAAGCGGTACATTCCTTGTAAGCTGATTCAAGCAGGCCCGGACCTAGCTTTTGATGCACTTTCATGGCGCATCCGATAACAATGCGCGTAAGGTCGTTGATGTTTGCATGGCTCATGCCGGAAAATTCCGTCATGAGGTGGATTTCTACAACCGCTTATATGCGGAGAAATCATCTAACCGTCACTGAGCCGTCCGATGTTCTTTTTTGTAACACAGAGAATCACAGAGGAAACACAGAGTAGCACAGAGCAGAATTCAAATCTCTGCGAAACTCTGTGTGCCCTCTGCGTGACTCTGTGCTCCTTTTATACGAAGCGCGAAATCTCAAAACGTAATCGATTTCTCCAACATCTCCGCACCGCGTTTGACTTTTACGGTGGTGGTTTCGCCTTTGGTGAATTTGCCGAGGGCTTTCATGTAGGACATCATGTCCACCACTTTGTAGTCGCCGATCTGGACCACTACGTCGCCGGCCAGTAGCCCCGCTTTTTGCGCCGGCTTGCCGTCACTTACGCCATCGATGCGCATGCCCTCGCCGTCGAACGCGTAGTCGGGCACCACACCCAGGGTCACTTTGAATTTCGGCGCATCCTCGTTCGACTCGTCCTTCGTCTTGGTGAACACCAGCTTCCCCGAACCGTCCGCCAGCGCGATCGTCTTGCGGATCATCCCGATGATCGTCAGTGCGCCCGGGTAATTGATCTTGTCTTCGTCGTCGCTCGGTTTGTGGTAATCGGCATGCGTGCCGCTGAAAAGTGCAGCACCGGAATATTCTGCAGATAGAACGACGTATGATCGCTCGGCCCCACACCCGATTCCGTCGCCTTGATCTCGACCTGGTCCGTTTCGATCGAATCGACCAGCGTTTTCCAGCGCGGACTCGTGCCCGTGCCGCTCAGGATCAGCACCGGCTCGTCCTTTTTCAGGCGACCGACCATGTCCATGTTCAGCATGTAGTTCACCTTCGTGAGATCCACCGTCGGGTGCTTCACGTAGTAATTCGAACCGAGCAGGCCCTTTTCTTCTCCGGAAAGGCCAATAGCAGGTAGTTGTTGTGCTTCGGCCCGCGGATGCGCGGTCGCGGCCGAGCTCGATCAGGGCGGCCGTCCCCGACGCGTTGTCGTCGGCGCCGTTGTGGATCGCCGGCTCACCCCGGTAAAGCGAGCCTTCGTGCCCGTAACCCAGGTGATCGTAGTGCGCGCCGATCACCACCGTCGTGGCAGCGCCGTTGTCGATGTAGCCGCAGACATTATAAGCGTCCTTCGTCACTTTGATCACCTCGGCTCCGACCGTACAGTTCGTCACGATGCTGTCGCGCAACAGTTCCGCTGCCTTGCCCTTCGCGAACAGTACAGGAATGCTCACCGGCGAGATGCGGTGATCGAAGTCGGCTTTTGGATCCGCCTGTGCCGTGTCGCTGTTGATGAAGATCACGGCCGTGGCCCCGCGCTGGATCGCGATGTCGAGGTTTCTTCCGCAAGTCGGACCACTCGCCGAACTTACCGTGCGGGTTCGCGCCGTCCGGCGTACCCGATTCCATCACGAAGATCTTCTTGGCGATGTTGAGCTTCCCTTTGTAATCTTCACGACCGAGTTTGTTGTCGTCGATCCCGTAGCCCAGCCGGGCCACATAGCCGGTGATGACGCCGTTGCCGGAGTAGGGAGCGGCGTGGAAGTCGTCGTTGACCTTGAAGCTGTAGTTGTTCACGTACAACTGCGTGCCCGGACCGAAGGTCGCGCCGGCGGTGAAGGTGAACGGCTGCAGGAAGCCTTTCTCGCCTTTCGGTTTCAGGCCCGCCGACTTGAACGACTTCACGATGTAATCGCGCGCTTTGATTTCCCCGGCGCTGCCGGCTTCACGTCCCTCGTACGCGTCGCTGGCGAGTGTGCTGATATGTTCCCGCAGCTTCGTTTCCAGTTGCGCTTCGGTGAGCGGTGTCTTGGAAACGGTGGAACAGGAAAAGTTCGCCGCCAGGGCGAGGGCGGTGAAGAACAGGGTCAGGAAACGGATCGGTTTCATTGCAGCATAAAGATACGGAATCGACGCGCAAGCCTTGTCGCAGGGAGCGGCTTCCGGGAATAAAAAAGGGCACGCTCGGTGCCCTTTTGACTTTTTTCTGATGATGAATCAACTCGAAACGGCTTCGGCGCCCTCTGCCGGCGCTTCTTTCTTCTCCGGGCGCATGGCCGGGAAGAAGAGCACGTCCTGGATCGAATGACTGTTCGTCATGATCATGCTCAGGCGGTCGATGCCGATACCCAGGCCTGCCGTAGGCGGCATGCCGAACTCGAGCGCGCGCAGGAAGTCTTCGTCGAGCTGCATGGCTTCTTCGTCGCCGCGCTTGCCGAGTTCGAGCTGGTCCTCGAAGCGCTTGCGCTGGTCGAGCGGATCGTTGAGCTCGGAGAAGGCGTTGCAGATCTCCTTGCCGTTGCAGATCGCCTCGAAGCGCTCCACCAGCCCCGGCTTGGAGCGGTGCTGCTTCGCGAGCGGACTCATCTCCAGCGGATAGTCGGTGATGAAGGTCGGCTGGATCAGGTGCGCTTCAACTTTCTCTCCGAACATCTCGTCAATCAGCTTACCGCGGCCCATCGTATCGTCCACATGAATGCCGATGCTCCGCGCCGTCTTTCGCAGTTCGGCTTCGTCCATCCCGGAGATGTCGATGCCGGTATAGTGCGCGATCGCGCCGTACATCGTATAACGCTTCCAGGGCCGTTGGAAGTTGATCACGTGTTCACCCACCTGCACCTCGGTCTTGCCGTGTAGGTCGAGTGCGATCTTCTCGACCATCTCTTCCACCAGGTTCATCATCCATTCGTAGTCCTGGTAAGCGACGTAGAGTTCCATCTGGGTGAACTCCGGGTTGTGGAACAGGCTCATGCCTTCGTTCCGGGAAGTCCTTCGAGAACTCGTACACCCCGTCGTAGCCGCCCACGATGAGGCGCTTGAGGTACAACTCGTTCGCGATGCGCAGGTAGAGCGTCATGTCGAGCGTGTTGTGGTGCGTCTTGAACGGACGCGCCGCCGCGCCGCCGTAGAGCGGTTGCAGGATCGGCGTCTCCACCTCGAGGTAGCCGCGGGTGTTCAGGAACGAACGCATCGAGTTGACCAGTTGCGTACGCTTCACAAATGTCTCGCGCACCTGCGGGTTCACGATCAGGTCCACGTACCGCATCCGGTAGCGCTGCTCCGGATCGGTAAAGGCGTCGTGCACATTGCCGTCGGCGTCCTGCTTCACGATCGGCAACGGACGCAGTGACTTGAAAGCAACTTGACGGCGGTGGCGTGGATGGTGATCTCGCCCATCTTCGTGCGGAATACGAAGCCCTTGATCCCGATGATGTCGCCGATGTCGAGCATCTTCTTCACCAGGAAATCGTAATCCGATTTATCCTCGCCCGGACAGATGTCGTCGCGGCGGACGTAGATCTGGATGCGTCCGGAGGCGTCCTGAAGCACCGCGAACAGGGCCTTGCCCATGTCGCGTACGCTCCGTGATCCGGCGGCATAGCTCAGCTCGCCTTGAAACCGTCGGGGTTGGCGTCGAAGCCGTCGAGGATCTGGCGGGCGCTGACAGTGACCCGGCCAGGCGTCGGCCGGATAGGCCTGGTAGCCGTGTTTTTGGAGTTCGTCCAACTTCTGGCGGCGGATCTGTTCCTGCTCGTGCAATTCCATGCTGCGAAATTTTCGCAAAGATAGCGGTTCAGGCCGGATGGCTCAAAACGTTAATCGATACAGAATCAATAAATTGCAACAAGTCCACGCAACGCGCGTTCGGCCCGGAATCGGTAACCCCCTACCTTTGCGGCCGTATACGCCGGACTCCATTAATAGTCATGAAAGATCTCGTACAGCGATTCCCGAGCAGTTGGAAGAAGCCCTGCGCATTGGCGAACAAGCCAGCATTTCCCGTCCCATTCGCCCCATCCGCAATGTCATCATCACCGGACTGGGCGGTTCCGGTATCGGCGGCACCATCGTGTCCGAGATTATCGCGAACGAATGTCCGGTACCCGTCACCGTCAACAAGGATTATTTCCTGCCGGCTTTCACCGGACCGGAGACGTTGGTGATCGTGTCGTCGTATTCCGGGTAATACCGAAGAGACCCTGCAGGCCATGGACGTCGCGCTGGAGAAGGCGCGCAGATCAGTTGCATCACCTCGGGCGGCAGCGTAGCCGAACGCGCACGCGAGCACAGGCTCGACCTTGTCCTTATCCCCGGCGGCAACCCGCCACGTTCGTGTCTCGGTTATTCGCTCACGCAGCTCTTTTCATCCTGCATAAGAAAGGACTCATCAGCGGCGCGTTCGTCGCGCAGCTCCGGCTTCGATCGACCGGATGCGTATGGAAGAAGCGGCCATCAAGTCCGGAGGCGCAGGAAGTCACCGATTTTCTTTTCGGCAAACTGCCGGTGATCTACGCGGTCGACGGTTACAACGGCGTGGCCACGCGCTTCCGGCAGCAGATCAACGAGAACTCAAGATGCTCTGCTGGCACCACATCATCCCGAGATGAACCACAACGAACTGGTGGGCTGGGCCGAACAACACGAAGAGTGTGCCGTCGTGATCCTGCGCAACAGCACCGACTACTACCGTTCTCAGGCGCGCATCGAGATCAACAAGGAGATCATCGCGCAACGCACCCCGCACATCCGCGAAATCTGGTCGCGGGGCGACTCCATGCTGGAGCGTTCGCTCTACCTGGTGCACCTCACCGACTGGGTCTCCTGCTACCTCGCCGACCGCAAAGCCATCGACGCCGTCGAAGTGAACGTCATCAACCACCTCAAAGGCTCCCTCGCGAAGCTGGGAGAGCGATGGCATAGTTCCGCCAGTGCCTTATTCATGATGGAACGCGGATACCGCTGATAAGGCGGAAGCTCGCGGAAAATAGATCCGCAAATCCGCAACATCCGCGGGATCCGCGTGCTGTTACCTGACCACTGTCGGATAGTCTAGGCTATGAACCACGGGGGGACACAGAGGAATGCACGGAGGAGCACAGAGATCGAGCTCTGTGTATTCTAAGACTTACGCAACGTTTGATTGATTTTTTCTCGTAGGTTAGGACGAATGTTTTTTTTTTTTTAATGACTGCAAAGACCCGATTGATCAGTTTGCAGGCTACGGCGTTTGCGATGACTTTGTGGTGTTTGCCCTCGGCCTTTTTCCCCTTTGGCAGTAGACCCTTATTTCAGGGTCGTAGATCGTGGCATATTGGCTCCGTTGAGCAAGATTGCTTTCATCTGCTTATTGCCTGGGATGTGCCCTTGTCCTTCCCTTGGTTAATCGGAGGAGTGTTCAAAAAGGCGCCGTTCCGGCATAACCGCGGCGAACTTTCGACCATCATCGAACTGAGTAGAGTTCTGAGTTATAACGAGCATCATCGTTGCGGCAATGAGTCCTATTCCTTGACAGATTGCATCAGATCAGAAATTCTGTTTGAGCTCCGGATCGGAGGGCGATCACTTTTCAATGGCCTCGTTTACTGCCTTAATACTCTTTTCCAGCCGTTGAATGTGTTGTTCCAGATCCTCGATAACCAGGTGATTGTCGATCACAACGATGAGCTTAGGGCGGCTCTTGAGGCTATTGACATTCTGGGTATGTTGCTGCACCAACGAGGCGCGGTAGGAGATCAGCTCTGTGAGTTGAAGGATGGATTTTTGAGGGATCACAAATCGGCGGAGCTTGCTGATAGATGGATCAAAGGCGTAAACGCCGATTCGCTCTGCATCCGTCGGTCACTTTTTCATCAGGTTACGCCCAGGGATTGTTGGATCTCTCTTGCCGGTATTACCGATAGTCCTTCCCTTTCCTAACGAGCAACACAAAAAGCAATCCTAGTTGCCGGTGTATTCCATGTAAAACCAGGTAGGTATCCCGCTGGCACCTCCTTTTTCGAGGCGTTTAAACATGGATTCAATTCCTCCTGGCTTTTTTCTTCACGGAACAGACTCGGGGTTTATTTGAAGGGTCCTACCAGTGCTACATCCAGCCATTGCGATGAGATGTCAATGCCAACGGCTGAGACTGTTTTTTTCATAACTTTGGTTTTAAGGTTTATTTGTCTGTACTGGAACAGGATGTGCTGCTAAAACCTACTGAATAGGCCTGGATGCCTATGATTCTAACTGGCACCGCACCCTGAAAAGAGATAGAGGACTGATACAGATTAGCCCTGAAGGC
>JADJON010000003.1:900000-1189656 GCA_016713765.1 Bacteroidota bacterium | reverse complement strand
AAAAATATTGGCGAAAATTCAGTAGAAAGTATCAATACAGTTTTAGCTAAACATAGGGTTTTTATCTCAACAGTTGCTTCTATTTCCGGCAAAACTGACATTTTCAACTTAAAGAAGTTTGATATTGTAATTGTAGATGAAGCTTCACAAATTTTAGAACCTCAAATTGTTGGAATACTTCCGAAATGTTCAAAATTCATTTTAATTGGCGACCACAAACAATTACCCGCAATTGTATTACAAGACCCTAAAGTTCTAAAACCAACAATGAACTTTTAGAAAGTATTGGTTTGCTGAATAGAAAGAATTCACTGTTTGAAAGACTTTACACTTATTGCGAGAAAAATAAGTTTGACTTTGCTTATGACAAACTAACCTATCAAGGCAGGATGCATAGAGAAGTTGCCTTATTTCCTAATCACAGTTTTTATCAATCAGAATTAAAAGAAGCATTTGACATACCTAATCTCCCAATAAAAACTAAAGAAGGTTTAAAGCGTCAAATTCGGCCATTGAGTTTGTCAAGTCCAACAAAAAATGACTTAACAGATTTACTTGCTCGAAAGCGACTAATATTTTTTCAAAGCAAGGAAGATAAAAGTAATCACTTTGGGAAGAAAAATATTCAAGAAGCTGACTTGGTAGTTAGAATAGTTCAAGCAATAAAAAAATTATACGATTTCAACTCAAGACCATTTAGTGAAAAGAAAACAATTGGTATAATCACTCCTTTTAGAAATCAAATTGCCTTAATAAAGCAGAAATTAGAAGAAGCAAATATCCCAAATTTTGAGGATATAACTGTTGATACAGTAGAACGCTATCAGGGTAGCCAGCGAGATATTATAATATTTTCATTTGCCATCAACAATCCTTTTCAACTTAATGGGATTGTCAATTTAAATGATGATGGAACGGTTGACAGAAAACTTAATGTTGCATTAACTAGAGCAAAGAACAATTGATTTTGATAGGAAACGATTCCCTCCTGTCAAACAATTTGGTTTACTATAAACTTATTGAATTTGTCAAATCAAAAGGTGGATACATTTGGGATTCAATAACTGATGTTCTTAATGACAATCTACAGTTTCACTACTTTGATTCAGATGAAACTATAGAAGGTAAAACCTACACCCCAGATGATGAATTTGCTACAGTTTATGATGAATTGGTAATTAATAAGCTAAAGAATGACCCACGTACATTACAAGCAATGGAATCAACCCAAAATGACTGGTGGCAAGTTCTTTTAGGAGAATCCAATGACTTCATTAGAACTAATGTTATTGAATTTGGGAGAGCAGATTTTGATTTTGAACAACCAAGTTTATTTAATCAATCCTTTAGCAAAGAAGATAAGGTCAATTTGTATTGTTTCTACAATATGCGTAAGCACTATTTTTCAGGTGTTTCTATTTTTGACAGCTATAAAGAGTTTTTTGAGATTGAATTGAAGCAAATATCAGGAAGAACTACATTTTTTGATTTTGGTTGTGGTCCATTAACGTCTGGCATAGCTTTTAATCAGACTTTTAAACACAACAATGAGTTTTCAATGAAATATGTTGGCATTGACATTTCAAATGCTATGCTCAACAAAGCAACTGAATTTTCTAAAAGTATTCTATTTAAGAAAAATACTGAGTTTAGGTTATTAGTTTCATTCAAACAACTGGAAGAAAACACATTGGATGAATGGTTCAGAGTTTCAAATTTAGTAGTTCTCAACTTTTCATATCTTTTTGCAAATTTGAATACTGAACAGATTAATGATTTAGTGAATGATGTTAACCAATTGGTAAAGAAATATCCATTGAACAAATACGTTTTAATTTACCAAAACCTGTACACAGACACCATAATTTCACAAGGTTTAAAAATCATTTAAAAGGTATTGACCATTCAGTTGTTAGAAAATCAGAAACTGTATCATACAAAAATAGCAATCAAAGTTGGTATGATAAATCAGAAACCTTTACATACGAAATACTTAGTAACTAATGCAAACAGACCTTTTCGGAAATAGCAAATTATCAAATAGAAGTCACGCTGAAAAATGCTAAGGAAATTTTAGGCTTGGAGATTTATCCTGATTTCATAGATAGAAAGACAGAAACGGAATTATTGAAGTTAATTGATAATTCTATTTGGCTGAATGACCTTTCAAGAAGAGTACAACACTATGGTTTTAAGTATGATTACAAAGCAAGAAAGATTGATAATTCATTTTTTATCGGACAACTACCAAAATGGCTGACTGAAATTGCCTTGAAAATATATGATGAAAAATATATCAATTTTATTCCTGACCAAGCTATCATAAATGAATATGAAAGCGGACAAGGTATTGCACCTCATATTGACTGCGAACCTTGTTTTGGCGACACAATTATTTCTTTATCTCTTGGTTCAAGTTGTGTTATGAACTTTGAACAAGAACACACTCAAAAGACAAAGTTGAATTATTCCTTGAACCTAGAACTTTGTTGTAATGAAGAAAGAAAGTAGATATAATTGGTATCACGGAATTCCCCAACGTAAAAACGACAAGTTTAATGGTGAAACAATTAAAAGAGAAAGACGAGTATCAATAACATTTAGAAAAGTAATAATAGAATGAAGCCAACCCTTCACAGCCACACACATTGCCAAGCCGCACTAGCCCAAGCTCAATCCCAAGCTTGGCAAAGAGTGTGTCTGTCTCAACGCACGACCAAAACGACCGACAAACCAACGGACGAAAAAGAACACCGAAGCGATAACAGGCGTTTGGCTCAATGGCGGGTGACGTGGTTAATTGAACATTATACCTCGCATCAACTTTTGTGGTGCATTGACAGTTTTGTGCTCCGAAATCCGCCACTGCGCCAAGCGCCAAAACGTCAGACTGTGCAAAAACCCTCCCCTATTGTTTAAAGAATTTTGATCTGTTTCCGGGCGGGGCTGATTATATTGAGAGAATAATCAGCTTTTCATGAAATACCTAACCGGATTCGACCGCAGGCAGGCCACTTTATTCCCGACTTGTATCGATGATTTGATCCCGGAAGATGCGGAAGTGCGGGTTATCGATTTATTCGTAGACGCGTTGCCGCTGAAAGAACTGGGATTTTTAGAAAATGAACCTGCGGAAGAGGGCAGGCCGATGTATCACCCGGCGGATCTGTTCAAATTGTGTGTGTACGGTTATCTGAACCGCATACGGACTTCTCGCCTGCTGGAGCGTGAGTGCCAGCGGAACATCGAACTGCTCTGGTTACTGAAGGGACTACAACCCTGCTTTCGTACGATTGCCGGCTTTCGGTCAGACAACCCAAAACTGTTCCGCAATGCGTTTACCCACTTCGTCCGGCAGATCAACCGAAAGGGCCTGACCGGGAAAACGCTGGTGGCGCTCGATTCAAGCAAGTTCAGGGCGGTCAACTCCAAGAAGAAAAACTACAACCAGAAAAGATCGACCGGCAACTGGAGTACATCGACAACAAGATCCAATCTTACATCGAGGAACTCAACGCAGGCGATCTGGATGAGGCCAGAGAGCCGCGATCGCTGAGAAACTGAAAAAGCAAAAGGCCCAACGCCGCAAGTACAAGCGCATTGAAAAGCAACTATCATCCAGCGGCCTGGACCAAATCTCCACCACCGACCCGGATGCCCGGACCATGATTCTGCACGGGTCTGTGATCGAAGTAGCCTATAACGTACAGACCGTGGCGGATGCGGCCAACAAGCTGGTGCTGGAGTATGAGGTCACCAACCAGAACGACCGGAAAGCCCTGCTGCCGATGTCGCAGAAGACCAAGCGAATTTGCGATACGGATGCCGTGGCTGTACTGGCAGACAAGGGCTACCACAACGGCGAGCAGCTTACGGGTTGCGAGCAGGAAGACATCTACACCATCGTAGCCTATCAGGAAGTACCCCGCAGTCATCCCGTGCCGACACCGGAGTATTACGGCGAGCGCTTCCGGTACAACCCGAAGAAGGACCAGTACAAGTGTCCGCAGGGTCACATCTTGAAGACCACCGGCCATTGGTATACTAAACTGTACGACGAGTCGGTACACAAGGTCAAGCACTACAAGACCAAGGCCTGCGGCAGTTGCGCGGTCAAACACCTGTGCACCCGCAACCCCAAGGGCGCCTGATCGAACGGTCTCAACATGCCGGCGCGGTAGAGCGCAACAACCGCCGGGTGCGTGAAAACACATCGACCTATTCCCTGCGCCAGCAAATCATCGAACACATCTTCGGTACCATCAAACGACAATGGGGCTTTGATCACATCCTGATGAAAGGCCTGCAGAAAAAACGAAGGCGAGTTCGGATTAATCTATCTCATTTACAATTTTCGGAGGGTAATGAACATCATGGGCCCGCCGAAGTTGAAAAAGTGGCTGACCAGGCTGCTTTTTTCTATTTTTACGGATAGGGCGATCCGTGATGCAGGACAATACCAAAGATATTCGGGCAGTCAGCTTGTCCCTGTTATCGTCCGGGAAGGGTGGTGCTGAATATCTTTTGGGTTGTTGCACGAACTGACGTTAGCGGCAAGTATAACCGACACTACCCAAGACTTTCTAACTGCTTAAAGACAGGAATTAACGACTTCCCTTTTTCGGTAAGATTATATTCTATATGCAAAGGCTTTTGCTGAATGACAACTTTTTCTAACAGCCCGACTTCTTCTAACTCTCTTAAAGCGACAGACAAAGTTTGTTTGTTAGAACCTTCAATTTGACGCAACAAACTACTAAAACGCAAAGGTGCTTCAACAGCCAAACGAAAAATTTCAGGTTTCCATTTGCCAGACAGCGACTTCAAAAGCCCTTGTGCAGGACAAGTTTCGTTATCAATAATTTCTTTTTTGGTAGTCATAATTTTCTGACTTATTGCGTAGTTGAATATAAGTCCTCAACTTTGCACAAAGATAAACAAATGGTGTAAGACACTTTACATAAAATGAAATTAACTTATCTTATTTTAATCACAACATTCACAATCGGCAATACAAGTTGTCATTCTCAAAACAAAAAAAATATGCAAGAGCAAAACAATCCTTTAATGTGCGACCCAGAAAGTGGTATTTGCGAAATACCTACTAACAAAATAAGTTCAGCAGAAAGCAGTTTGATAAAATCAGACAAGAAACCAGTAAAAATAATCTATTACACCGACCCTATTTGCTCTTCTTGTTGGGGAATTGAGCCACAATTACGAAAACTCAAATTGGAATATGGAAACAATATTGAAGTTGAATACAGAATGGGTGGTTTGCTACCTAATTGGAGTTACAATAGTGGTGGAATTAGCAAACCTTCTGATGTTGCTCACCATTGGGACGAGGTAAGTGTTTATTATGATATGCCAATAGACGGAAATGTTTGGCTTGAAGACCCATTAAATTCCTCATATCCACCTTCAATTGCTTTTAAAGCAGCACAAATGCAAGACAATGAAAAAGCAATTTTGTTTCTTCGTGAAATACGAGAAATGGTATTTCTTCAAAAAAAGAATATCACAAAATGGGAACATTTAGAATTAGCAGGAAAAAAAGTTGGGCTTGACATTGTTAAGCTCAAAACGGATTATGAAGGAAAAGCAAAAGACTTTTTGAAGAAGATTTAAAATTAGGCAGAGAATTAGGCGTAAGGGGCTTCCCTACAATGTATTTTATAGACACAACAGGACAGAAAGAAATGGTTTATGGCTCAAAACCGTATAGCACATTTGAGAGTGCTTTACTTAAATTGATTCCGTCTGCTACCAAAACAACCTATGATAAAACTTGGAATGCTGTATTTTCAAAATACAATTCATTGACAGCAAAAGAATTTTCTGAACTAACAGGAACACCACGAAACGAAAGTGAAAAATATTTGGACGACTTAACAGCGAAAGGACAATTAGAAAAACTGACAACAAAAAATGGAGCAATGTGGACTTTGAAGAATACCAGCCGATAACAACTAAGGCTTCGTTGGGCCCAACGGGCCAACAATGAAGCCGCTGTTGCACGGAACCCCGCTATCGCGGCGCCGTGCAGGTTGCTATGGGGATTGAATAAGTGGCGTGTGTTGATTCGCTACCGTTTCCGATCACACAAAGGTTGATATCGGCACCGTTCAGAAGAGGATCAGAGAGTGAAAAAGCGTAGCGAGTAGCGGATCAGGCACTGGTCTTACAGGTTTGGGCAATGCAACTCCAGCCCGTGGTGCAGGTGTTTTTTTCATTGTGAGGAAGTGGTGTTCAGTAGTGATCGATAGCGCGCGGGCGGGCCGCGGTGGTCGAACCGCAGGATGGTTTCATCAGGGATTTTTTGCAACAGGGACAACGCACGGCCGGGGCTTTGCTGCGTGGCTGCCGGATCAGGATAATGGTCTTTCCCTGCAACTGAAGTATGATCTGCGGGATGCTCTCGGCCTTCTTGCGGCTGGAGAGGATGCCGTAATGCCGGATGCGCACAAAACCCCTGGGCAGGATGTGCTGCGCAAAGCGGCGGATGAACTCCATCGGCGCCAGCTCCATTACCTTGTTGCTGCCGTGGCGGTAGTCCTTGTAACGGAAGCGCACACGGTCTTTGTCAACGGACAAGAGCCGATGGTTGCTGATGGCGATCTTGTGCGTGTATCGGCCCAGGTCGATCACCGCACCAGGAGAGGCAAAGGGCCGCTGCATAGACCACCCGGGCTTTGTAAAGAGCGTGCGGAAGAGCTGCGGATCTTCTCCCGGGAAGGCTTTGCGCAGTGCCGCCACCATCCGACCGCGCATCACCCGGCTCAGCGCCCCCTTACCGGGAAGAGGTACTTTCCTTTGGAGCGTGCACTCTTCCAGAACCCGGCTGCGGTGATGCCCCGCCGGGCACGATGCAGTGCAGGTGCGGATGCAGGGAGAGGTTCTGACCCCAGGTGTGCAGCACGGCGATCATACCCGTGTGCGCTCCTAGGTGGGCGGGATCGCCGGCAAAGGAACCGATCAGACTCCAGGCTGTGGCAAAGAGTGCATCATAGACACGATCCGGCCCATACAGGCACAAACGGTTCAGCTCCCCGGGCAGGGGTGAACACCACATGGAAGTACGGCACCGGCAAGAGCTCGGCCTTGCGGGCTGCCACCCAGTCTTCCCGGGCCAGGACCTGACACTTGGGACAGTGGCGGTTCCGGCAACTGTTGTAGCTTATGCGCAGGTGGGAACAGGCGGGGCACTGATCCAAATGCCCGCCCAGGGCCGCGGTGCGGCAGTCTCGGATCAGGCGCAGGGTGCGCTTTTGCCAGTTGTTGAGTTGCGTGCTCTGCTCAACCTGTGCCCATGTTTGCCGTATGACCTGCGCTACTTCGCAGGCCGGCCTCACAGTGCAGGAGCGAAGAGTGTATCCAGCGGACTGAACGGCGCTTTACGACCGTGCCTGGCCACGTGCAGGTACACCATTGTGGTCTCGATGCGCTCATGGCCCAGCAGTTCTTTGATGGAGACAATGTCCAGTCCGTCTTCCAGCAGGTGCGTGGCATAGGTGTGCCGCAGGGTGTGCACCGAGATGTCCTTTTGGATACCGGCGGTCTTGGCCGCCTGCTGCACGGCCCACTGCACCCCGCGTTGGGAGTAGCGACTGTCAAAATCACCGCCCTTGCGGCCTTCGGGCTTGCCGTTGAACAGGAACGTCTGCGGGTTCTCCGCTTCCAGGTAGCTGCGCACACCCCGACAGAGCAACTCGCCCAGCGGCACATACCGGTCCTTCCGCCCTTTGCCTTTACGCACGTGCAAAAGCCGGCGGTCCAGGTCCAGGTCCTTGATATGGATGCTGCGCACCTCCATGCACCGCAGGCCACAGCCGTAGAGCAGACCGATGAGCAGCCGATGCTTGAGCAGGGCCGGGGCCCGCAACAATCGCCGCATCTCCTCCCGGCTCAGGATCACCGGCAACTTCTTCTCATGCTTAATGCTCGGCAGGGTGAACCGCTTATAATCCAACCCCTCGGCCTTGAACGCGAATCGCAGGCTGTACACCACGAACTTGAAGTAGGACTCCGAGGGTGTATCGTGCTGGTCGAGCATCTGCTCCAGATACTCCTCCACCTGTTCGGTATCCAACTCTGTAGGCAGGCACTCAAAATGCAGTGCCATCTGTGCCAGGTAGCGCGTGTAATTACTCAACGTACTGGGACTCTTCCCGCGATGCGGATCTTGCGCGCGAGGCGCTTGTAAAAATCCTCGAATCCCTGTACCTTTAAACAGGCTTGTTTTACCAGCGTCCTGTAGGGCTGTTTTTCAGATTTGTTCTTCATACATAGAATGTTTGTGGTAAAACCTTCTACGAGGATCAATCCGAAAACAGTTCTGCTCAGGTAGTACAGGCTACCCCGCGAAAGCGGGGTTTAGTGCAACAGGCGTTTGGCTCAATGGCGGGTGAAGTGGTTAAATCAGGTGCAGTGCTTCCATTGGGCATTTGTGCTGTTTGACAACTTCGTGCTTCTAAGTCCGCCACTGCGCCAAGCGCCAAAACGTCAGACTGTGCAAAAACCCTCCCTCCCTGTTTAAAGAATTTCGATCTCTTTAAAGGCGTAGCTGATTATATGGAGAGAATAATCCGCTTCCCATGAAATACCTAACCGGATTTGATCGCAGACAGGCTGAAGCCTTCACCATTTGTTAGCCGGTGAGCGGGAAATCAACGTGGGGAATATCAGCTCAAGCGATTTGACCTTACAGAAGTGAACAGAAAGTCAGCGCGGGACAAAGGGGCAGCATTCGTCTGTCGGGACGTCGTAGTAATCGTCAGATCATATACGATCTGCGGCGTTAAGGCTTCACCGCGATTACCCGTACCGTATCAAACAGATTGATCGGGATACCAAAGTTGTTGATGTTTTCCAATGCCCGGACGCGTAGGCCGGTTCTTCTGCCCACCTGATAGAACGGTAATCCCAGTGGTACGATCTTCCAGGGCGCTGTAACCGACTTGACCGTAAAACCCGCCTTTGCGACCATGGCCGGTAGTGTTTTCGAGGTAAAGAAAAAAGTGTGCTGCGGGGGCGTCATCAACCGCCAGTTTGCTTTCATCACCTTGCTAAGCAGGGACCCATGGTCGCCCGTAACGATCAACATCACGCCACCGGGATTCAAGGCGGAATAGGCCAGCCCGAGTGTCGCCATCGGATCCGTCAGGTGCTCGATGACATCCAGCATGACGACTACATCCACTTTTCCCGTTTCGCGGAGAACGTCCGCGGTCAGCGCCCCCTCAAATACCCGCAAACCAAGCGCTTCGGATTTCTGAACGCCGGCTTTGCTGACTTCCACACCATAACAGGTAAAGTATGCCGAGGCCTCACTCAGAAAATAGCCGTAAGCGCTTCCCAGTTCCAGTAGTTTTTCCCTTCGGGTTGTGGAATGTACTTCAGGATCTCGCGGACGATCTTTCTGAACTCAGCACGCAGGATGATTTCAGAGGATTCATAATCGCCATAGCCGTCGACCTGACCACCGTTGAAATAGGTTTCGTCGTAAATGCTGGAGCGGGTCGAAATCGGCGGGCAACACTGTCGACACCAGGCCGCAGGAAAGACATTTTACGATCGGGAAGTTCTTCTTAACAAAAAGCAAACGATGAGACGTCGAGCTGCAAAGGTTGCACGGGAACTCGTAGGCAGTATCAGACAAGGTCTTAACGTTCATGTACAGGTCGTTTTCTTGGCGCTGCAATGCTTACCCGGGATTCGTTGACTCGTGGGGGCGACTCGTCGATTGAGCGTACTGCTCTACCGATCGAGCAGACAAGATACTGAATCCGGGTTTGTCCATCAACAGCTTGGCGTAAGGAGCAGAATGGCCATGGCGCGGAATTGTTTATTTTGGGATGTAATCCATCAGGAGCATGCGAGCACGTGACAGGGAACATCGTATCCGCATGCGGGGGCAACATCCCATGATCGACTACCTCAATCCTCGTGCATGAAACCTCAGGCAGCCGTCTTGTTACTTTTTATTTGCAGGTGTGTTCCCCCGCCTTCGCGCAGATAAGCGTATCAGGCGTCGTGCTGGATTCCGTCACAGGCGGGACTGCCTTTGTGAACATCAGCTGAAAAGAATCGAACTTCGGATTTGGGATTCACCGCACTTATCACGGTACGCATAAGTCGGGATGTCGGTCAACTGTATAACCAACCGAGCACTTCAGACTTGGGATTCAGGGACAGTCCTGAACTTTTATACCTGACAAATAAAGTTAACCGGAACCACTAGCTGCAATGCAAAAAGACGGAATGGCCAAGCGCACCACGAAGTGAACAAGCTTACTAATGCAGCGTATCGAATTTTAACATTTCTGATCGACCTGCCACCACCTTGTTGAAACGGACCAAGGGAACACTTCAGTTCATGCCGTCACTCCCGTTCAACTCTTTTATCATATCTTGAGTCTTAATTCAGGGGTTGGATTCCTGATCAGCGTTCAGGATAAAAGGTTAATCGCAATATCGATCGAAAGACATGAAAAAATTGCAGTTCAACGTAAGCATTAAGGCGCCGGCCGGAAGAGTCTATGACCGGATGTTGGGTATCAGCAGTAAGCTGACCTACGAGCAATGGACCGCCCTGTTCAATCCAACTTCCACCTATGAGGGAAATTGGAAAAGGGAAGCAAGATCTATTTCGTAGGTACGGATGAGAAAGGCGAAAGGGGCGGCATGGTTTCGGAGATTTCGGAAAATGTTCCGGGACGATTTGTTTCCATTCGGCACTACGGCCTTGTTAAAGCGAATGCGGAGATCACGGAAGGGCCGGATGTGGAGAAATGGGCGAATGGCTGAAAACTATTCGTTTGAAGAAGCCGACGGAATCACGACTGTCAAGGTTGAGCTCGATACGAACGAGGAATTTTCAGATTACATGAGCCAAACTTACCCCAAAGCCCTCGACAGGTTGCGGGAGATATGTGAAGCTTGAACCGACTGGGCTTCAATAAGGGCACCCTGTTAAAAGACCCGCATCAACTGCAGACGGGTACCGGTAATCTGATCCGGCATATAGATATTAAGAAAGCGACCGACTGCCGGAATCCGAAAATGAAAGCACTGATCAGAGCAGCCATCGACTTTGCCATCAAGGACATGGAAAAGCCGACTAAATCGAAAGGCAAGATCATCTCCAAGATCACGCTGAAGTGAAGGACCGGTAGTGTTCCATAGAAGGTGATTTTATCCGGCGGCCTGATTCCTGAACCTGTAAGCCGTGCGGCCGATAAACCCTGCACGCTGCCAAAAGCGATGGAACGTCTCCTGTAATTGAAAACGGAACATGCGAAAAGTAATCGCAGCCTTCAACATGACCCTCGACGGGAACTGCGACCATACGGCAGGCCTGCCGGACGAGGTGGTGCATCGGCATTATTCAGACCTCTTAGATCGCAGCGATGTCATCCTCTACGGCAGGACTACCTACCAGTTGATGGAATTCTGGCGGACCATTTTGGAAAATCCTTCCGGAGAGAAGGCGATGGATACATTCGCCGCGGCGATCGATCGGATCCCCAAGATCATATTCTCCCGGAGCTTGAAGCAAGTGGATTGGAAGAGTGCCAGTCTTGCTGAAGGGGAACTGAAAGAAACCGTCGAACTATATAAGCGGCAACCGGGAAGGGATATTCTAATCAGGAAGTCGAAGTCTGATACAACAATTGATGAAGCTAAGGCTGATAGACGAATTGCAATTGTGCATTCACCCGGTCGTAGCAGGAAAGGGCACCTCGCTGTTTGAAGACATGGACCGGATCGTCCTTCGTCTGGTCAACACAAAGCGGTTTGACGGCGGTGCCATCGTGTTATACTACAAACAGGAAGCATCGTGATATGGAGAGAGGCTTCGACAGGTTCCGGCCGGAAAGTTCAAACGCCAATCGATGTGTAAAAAATGAACCTGGTAAGAGCGCGCCTTTCGTCCTTTGCTTATGACAGCAAGTGTAAAAATTGGAACAAGAACAGCATTACATGAACGTATCCCCTAAAGTGACTGTACGAAGCCTGGAGCTTCCGGACGACCTGGAAGCCGTCAGAAAATTGTGGATGGACTACCTGAGTTGGGGTAACAATAAAATGCAGGAACTGTATGGTGTTCATCCGCATCATCCTGCGGAGACCGTGGAACAGGATATACGTCAGATCAGTAAGTTCCAGCCACCGCACGGTCAACTGCTGCTGGCAGTACATGAAGGCAGGGTTTGTGGACTTGGAAGCTTGAAGAGCATCAGCGCGGATGTCGGTGAAATCAAACGAATGTTCGTGGATCCGGGCCTCAGACGAATAGGGGCCGGCAGAGCCATACTGGAAGGACTCTTGACAGAGGCAAGAAAGATCGGATACAAAACGGTCCGGCTCGACAGTCCCCGGTTCATGGAAGCTGCGCATGCTTTGTATAGAAGTGTTGGCTTCCGTGATATTGATGCCTATCCGGAAGTGGAAATTCCGGAGGCCTTTAAAGCCTATCTGTTATTTATGGAGTTGGACTTAACCAAAGAACCGCAGTAAAGAATGAGCGGTCCGTTTGGTGGCGTTGCTCCAGATTCAACAACAACTTCTTTTCTACCTTGCTGGAAGTGTTCGTGAAAGGCATCCGGTATGAATTCACCGCCCCGCTTTGGCAGTATGCCGGAGCTGGCGGCTGGCATTTCGTGTCGCTCCCGAAGAAGATGTCGAAGGAGATCCGCAAGCTGTTACGATCGGAAGAGCAGGGATGGGGCCGGTTGCAGGCTACCGCACGGATCGGACAAAGCGAATGGAAGACCGCGATCTGGTTCGATACAAAGCAGGATACTTACTTGCTGCCTGTAAAGGGAGAGGTTCGGAAGTCGGAAGGGCTCATCGTCGACAAAAGTTTCAGCACGATCCTGTGGTTGTGAATCCTCTTTGATAGTGGTTGTGGCCTCCGAAAGCCGGATACTTCATGACTGTCAGAGCCACTGAAACCGCTGTTTTTATACCCAACCTCCGAATTTCTAATTAAATGCTGGTCTCTGGAGTCGCTGCTTTTTTTCTTGGACGCTGGCTTTGATATTCGTGTTCATCATGGGCTAAAAAACAACTTAGCAAGCCCGATTGTGTTGTAGGGAACGGACACTGAAGAAGGAGATTACTTGCAGTAAGGGAAGGAAATTACCTTACCTTAACGGTTCAGGGTAATGCTCTGCCAGGGACTGGCTTTTGTACAAACAAGAAACTAAACAGACCATGAGAAGGCTTCAACTTACGCTTTGGTTCGTATTGTTTACGGTCATTTCGCATCCCCAACGGTTGGGCGATGACTACTATGTACTCACATTTGAAGACACTGCCACACTGCCCCACTTGCGAATGGATTCAATATCGAATCGGAATGGCCTGTGGCAAGTTGGCAGTCCGCAAAAGGCTGTCTTCACTTCAGCCCAGTCACCTCCCAGGGTCATTGTCACCGACACTGTTCAGCCCTACCCGGTAAACGACACCAGCAGTTTTACCGTGGTGAATATTGCGAGCGGGTACGGTTGGCTGTATCCCCATACAGTAATGTTATCCGGATACTATCAGGTGCATTCCGATACGCTGACCGATTTTGGTACGATCGAACTTTCTCCCGACAATGGAACTACCTGGATTGATTTGATCAACGATACCTTATATTCCGCGTACTATCAGTGGTGGTCAACGGTACCGGTGCTAAGCGGGAATTCAAACGGCTGGCAGTACTTTTCTACCTGGCTGTCGCCACTCGGACCGTTATTCAATGTACAGCTCAACGATACGATCCTTTTTCGATTTACATTCATCAGCGATAGTATTCAGACAAACAAAGACGGTTTGATCTTTGACGATCTGGTTTTCGAGGATTGGATCGAAGGGGTTCCTTTCATGCGAGACGATGACCGGGTATCCATTTATCCCAACCCGACCAATGAATGGTTGAGTTTGCGATGTGAGAGAGGGACGGGCGCGCGATCTGTTCAAGTCTTCAATTTTAACAGCGAACTGGTTTACGAGAGCCGGAATTTTTCGGAAGAAGGCCTGGAAACACGGCACCTTCCTGATGGTGTTTACTGGTTGAAATATTCCGACAATCGAATATTTGCAGTGAAGCGCTTCCTGGTTCAGCATTGAAAGGCCAATTGGAATCGTTGCGCTGAACAATCATTATATATGCATGACATTCAGTAAATTAGGCCACATTCCCCAGAGCTAAACCGTATTGCGTTGAAATTTGAGTTTTTCGATAAAACACATATATTTATTGACAAACAATAAATATTTATTATATTTGCCGCAGCATTTATAATCATAAAGCGGTATGTCAAAGACAAATTCCCTCGTATTCAAGGCGTTATACATTATCGCCTGGCTCATCTTCGTCGGCTTGAGCATTGAGGCCGGTGGGCTGGTCGTCAATTTCTTCTTTCACCTGTACCGGCCCGACTTCGTGGTGAACCTTTACCAGAAGCTGGACCTGCGCGAGATGCTGACGCAAAGCAGGGCATCTTTCTTCGGGATCTACTCGCTGATCCTGTCGATAGCGCTGCTGAAGTCCTTCCTCTTCTACATTGTCATCCGCCTGATGCATACCATGAACCTGTCGAAACCCTTCGACCTTTTTTGTTTCAGTCAGATCCTGCGGATCAGTTATTTCACCTTGTCGGTCGGTTTTTGAGTTATATCGCCCGGCAGTTTGCCAGGAATCTTCAGCAACACGGACTGATCACCGACGGGCTGCACCAGTTCTGGGAGGACAGTCAGGCCTTTGTGCTGATGGGCGCGGTGATCTACATCATCGCCGCCATCTTCAAACGCGGCGTGGACATTCAAAGCGAAAACGATCTAACCGTATAAGCCATGGCGATCGTCGTAAACCTGGATGTCATGATGGCGAAGCGAAAGATGTCGCTGAACGAACTGTCGGAAAAAGTCGACCTGACGCTCTCGAACCTTTCCATCCTCAAGACCGGAAAAGCCAAGGCTGTCCGCTTCAGCACGCTGGAAGCGATCTGCAAGGCGCTGAATTGCCAACCGGGCGATCTGCTCGAATATGTCGCCGACCGGGAAGGGGAGATCGAGTAAGTCAGCTGTTGCAACGGCCTGCTGGTATTTTCTTGTTTCAATCCGGAAGGATGGGCAGTCATTCATCCGAATACTTGCAAGTACCGCTTTAACAATTGGTCCAATGGAAATCGCCGGTAATACCCGACCTTCGGTGATATGGCCACACTCCATCCCCACATCAACTTCAACGGCAACGCACGGGAAGCTTTTGAGTTCTATCGTTCGGTCTTCGGTGGTGAGTTCAGCCGGATCCTGTACCTGAAGGAATTGGCGGGACCGGATGTTCCGATAGCGGACGAAGACGCCGACAAGCTCCTCCACATCGCCTTGCCGGTCGGCACAGGTATGCTGATCGGAAACGACGTTCCTTCCTTCCTCGGACGCGTGAATGAGCAGGAAAATCGCTCCAAGATCTCGGTCCGCGCCGTGAGCCGGGAAGAGGCGGACCGCTTGTATCACGGACTATCCCAGGGGAGGAACTGTCGAGGCACCGATCGGCGAAAGTCCCTGGGGAACTTATTTCGGTATGTTCCGTGATAAGTACGGCATTGAGTGGATTGTGGAGACGGACCGCTAAGCAAGTAACAGCTGGCGTGTCGCAGCCGGACTGATCAACATGAAAGCACAACAGGAAATAACCCGCCACATCGCTACCCATCCCGAACCGAAGCGGAGTGAGCTGTCGACTCTGCATGAGTTGGTGTTATCGGTAGATCCAGGCTGCAAGTTGTGGTATTACGACGGAAAGGACGAACAGGGAAAAATCGTCGCCAATCCGACCATCGGGTACGGCACGCAGGTATTGCGCTATGCGAATGGCAAGACGCGGGAATGGTTCCGGATCGGGATCAGTGGCAACAAGACGGGGATTTCGGTTTACCTGCTCGGCATTGCGGATAAAGGGCATCTCGCGAAGGCTTACGGAAAGACGATCGGCAAGGCCAGTGTGACCGGTTATTGCATCAAGTTCAAAACGATCAGCGATATCAAATTGGACGTATTGGAAAAGGCGATTCGGTTCGGTATGGAGTATGGTAACTAGGTTGAAAGATGTCAGCATGAAACGAACGAGCATCAGGCTGTTGCTGCTTCGGATTCCACTACGCTTGTTGCTCTGGAGCCTCTTCATCCTCCCGCACTTTGCTGAAGGCAGGATGCCCGTTGATTCGCTTTTGACGGGAAAGCAGGTGTATACCAGCACGGAGCCGATCGCGTTTACCGTCCACCTGAGTAAGGAAGCGCCCCCGGGAGCGGCCGCATGATCCCGACCATGTCGTGTTCCTGCAGCGACCGTGATTTCTATTATGTCGTTTACCGCCTGGGCAAGGGCCGTGGATCTCGAAGCCGGACCGTATTTCTGAATCACTCGGAAGCCCCGACCGCCCCGCGTTGCCAGTGCAAGGTCCGGTACGCGAATTTCAAGGAAGGTGGAACCTGGTCCATTCCCGCGATCGAAAAGCGCGGGCGATACCAGATCGAGGTAAGGAGCAGCAGTTCGATTCTTAACTCGAATGTTTTTGTTGTTCGGGAATAGCTTTTCGATTCGGAACACAGCCATGGAGATCATATCCCGCAGATTGGAAATAGTAACTGCAAGCGCGCGCCGCTTTTCAATCCAGATCCTGCCCTTAACTTAGTAATTCGTTAGCGTAATTTATGCAACAAAACGAGAAACAGCGTCAGCGCATCGCCATGATGACTTTCGCGTCGGTCTATCCGTTGTATCTTCAGAAAGTAACCAGGAAAGGCAGGACGGAAGCGGAACTTCGGGAGGTCATCAACTGGCTGACCGGTTATGATGGAAAGCGGTTGGATGCGGTGATACACGACAAGCTTACATTTGAGGCGTTCTTCCAACAAGCCAGGCTGCACCCCAATGCTCATCTGATCACCGGCCTCATTTGCGGCTACCGGATCGAGGAGATCGGGGATCCGTTGATCCGTCAGGTCCGTTATCTCGACAAATTGGTGGATGAATTGGCGAAAGGCAGGACGATGGAGAAGATACTGCGGAAGGCTTGAACCTGGCCTTCGTCGGGCACAGTTTCCATAAATGAATAACTTTCGTTCCGGGACTTGGCACGAACGAGTCAAATAATCTGAACTTTCAAGTCGCTAATGGTATGATGAAACACACGAGGTTCCTCTTATTTGCGATTGCCTTCTCACTGTTCGCCTGCAACTCTTCCACCATCAAGGAAAAGATCAACCAGGCCGGTGATGTGGCCGGGCAGACGGCAGGCGAATTTATCGAAGGCGCTTCGAAGGGCGTTCAGAAGGCGTTCGACGTGAAAGTCGAATTATCGGAAAGTCTGAAGAGCAAGGGCATTGAACTGGGAAAATCCACCGTTTCGAGCGACAGCCTCGGGACCGACAACCTCTTGTCGCAATACGTGATCTTCAACCAGGATTTTTCCGGAGCGCTGACCGCACGGGTATTCGACAGCAGCGACAAGGAGATGGGTCGCGCTGCCGTCGAGGTGGAGGGAAAGCAAAAGGAAGCACGATTTATTGATTTCCGGTTCGATCCGCGTACGAATATTGACAGTAAGTGTCGCCTTAATGTCGAATGAATTGGGGTGCCGTACTTGGAGTACGAATCGCTCGATTTTTTATACCAATCCGACAGTTCGGATCTGATGGATAGAATCGCTTGCCGCAACATCATGGAAGCAAATGCTTGAATGCTGATAGTTCATTATCTTGCAGGAGCAATGGACTTGATTTCGCAGAACATATCTCAAATTCGTGCTTTGTGTGACCAGTATCCGTCCGGTATCTGTTTGCATTTGGCTCAGCAGTGAGAAACGACCTAAAAGCCGGAAGTGATGTAGATTTTCTTGTCGATTTTGAAAGTTCTGATCCAATCATTTACTCTGATAATTATTTTGCTTTAAAGTTCAATTTACAGCAACTTTTTGATAGGCCGATTGATTTGCTGGAGATGAAGGCACTAAGCAATCAGTTTATTAAGCAGCGCATTGATCAGACCAAAGTTCTGGTATATGGAAGAGGAAATTAACGCTTGGTTGGCTGATATTTTGAACGCCATCGGGGAGATCAAGCGTTTCTTCCTGTAGAAAGAACTTCTTAACCTTTCAAGAAGACCTAGAACCAGGCGTGCTATCGAACGAAATATTGAGATTATGGGCGAATCGATGAGCCGGATCCTGAGAGTCCGTCCCAGATTTCGATTTCCAGCGCACGAAAGATCGTTGATACACGAAATCGCATATCGCACGGCTATGATAGTGTATCGGCTGAAATTTTGTGGTCTATTGTCATTCGTGATTTACCTCTTCTCAAAAGAGAAGTACAATTGCTTTTGCCTCCTAGCTAGGTCGGGAAGATCGCGAACATCTGTTTGGTTCTTCCGGTTACCTTCAAGGGGGTTCGTACATTAGGATTGTCGATGTCAGCTGAACCTTGAGCAGATTATCTTGATTATACATTCATCGTCATATGTGCAAATCAGATGCTTTTGACTTCTGTTGACAATCGCACTTCGTATCTTGCTTTATTGTTAGTACACGTATGAAACAAATGCGCATTCTCCACCGCTATCTCGGTTATTTTCTCACCGGCATGATGGCGGTGTACGCGGTCACGGGCTTCATCATGACCTTTCGTGACACGAATTTTTTGAAGTTCGACAAGACCTGGGAACGCACCGTAGAACCGAACCTCCCGGGTAGCGCGCTGGGTGAAGCGATCGAACAGCGTCGGCTCAAGGTGACCCGCGAAGATTCCACTACGATCTATTTCGATAACGGACAGTACGACAAGGCCAGCGGAAAGGCGACTTTTACCACGAAGGAATGGCCGGCTTACATCGAGAAACTGACCGACCTGCACACGTCGCGTACTGCCGATCCCTTGTTTTTCATGAACGTCTTTTTTGCCTGCTCGCTGTTCTTCTTTGTCGTTTCCTCCTTCTGGATGTTTCCGCCACATGCAAAGACGTTTAAGAAGGGAATGTGGTTCGTAGGGGCGGGGGTGATATTGGTAGTGGTCATGCTTATTTCTCGATAGTAGATAGCCTAACCAATGGGATCGCAAGCAGCACAAAACCAACTCTGGAGTCGCGGCGCCGATGACTGGGCGGCTATTCAGGAAGGTACCTTGGAAGATTGTTATCGCTATGTGCTGGAGTATTTACCGGCACTAAAGGATAAACGCGTGCTCGACATTGGCTGCGGTTCGGGCCTGTTCTGTCATCTCGCTCAAACACGTGACGCGATCGTTACCGGAATGGACGCGAGCGACGGCCTGATAGCCGCGGCAAGAAAGAGAAACGCGCGCGTTGAATTCTCTGTCGGTGAAATGGAGCGACTGCCGTTTGATGACGAAGCGTTCGACCTGGTCTGCGGGTTCAATTCCTTTCAGTTCGCCGCCAACCCGCTGAACGCGTTTGCCGAAGCAAGGCGTGTACTGAAGCCCGGAGGGACGCTGGTGGCGATGATCTGGGGGGAGCGGGAAGACTGCGAAGCCGCGACTTTTTTAAAAGCCCTGGGCGGACTGATGCCGTCCACAATGCCCCCGGGAGCGGGTCCTTTCGCCTTGACGTCGGATCGTAAACTGGAAAACCTGATCGGGCAAGCCGGTTTTACCATTCACCATCAGGTGGACCGGGAAAACGCATGGATCTATCCGGATCAGGACACGGCTCTTCGCGGACTCCTCTCGGCCGGGCCGGCGGCGGCGGCCATCGCGCATTCCGGTGAAGAACGGGTACGAACGGAACTCCGGCAATCGATGCAGCCTTTTGTGAAGCCGGATGGTCGGGTCATTTACCGGAACAAATTCCGGATCGTGATCGCGAAAAAGTAAGGTATCGGAAGCGGATGGTACTGCCAGGATCACGAACTTGCAACCGTTAGCTGCTACCGGCTCTATCAGGTTGGAAATGTTACGAAGCGTTCACCCTAAACTACCCATGCGGCAGGTTGCCGTCACCCGTAGCTTTTACACGGAGAAGCTCGGCTTTACAGTAACAGCCGATTACGGCAACTACCTGATCGTGGAGCGGGAGAAGGTGGAATGGCATTTTTTCGAATTCGTTTCCTTGGATCCCAAGGAGAATTACGGTCAGGTTTACATCCGGGTGTCCGATATCGATCAATTGCACCGTTCATTCCGGGAGGCGGGCGTGCCGCTGTTACCAAAGGAACAACCTGAAAGCAAACCCTGGGGGCAGCGCGAGTTCTCACTGCTGGACCCTGATCACAACCTCTTGACCTTTGGTCAGGAAGTGTGACCTTTGTTCCATTCAACATTGCCAATGGAAACTACCGGAGCATCCGTCGTCATCACGAATCACGTCCTTTCCGATCGCATTACGGAGTACGAAGCCTGGTTGAATGAGATCGGTCCGATCTGTCGCCGTTCCGAAGGACTCATCGACTGGCAAATCATCCGGCCGGTGAAGGACCTGACTTTTACTTATACGGTCATCATCCGGTATGACAGCGAAGCGAACCTGCGAAAGTGGATCGAGTCGGATGAACGGAAGCGCCTGATCGAAAAAGCAAGGCCCTTCCTGCGAAAAGGCGATCACTTTGTCATTCACAGCGGACTCGATTTTCTCTTTTCACCGGAGGACGATTCCACCACCTCGCCGGTTCGTTGGAAGCAGGTGTTGATCACCTGGTCAGCGATCTTTCCGCTGGTGTTGCTGATCCCGCTGCTGATCCTGCCGGCTTTGCGCGCATGCGGCATTCCTCCGTCTCATTATTTCGACAACCTGCTCGTATCCGGTGTGATCTGCTCGCTCATGGTCTATGTGGTGATGCCGCCTTATACACGGTTATTGCGGAAGTGGCTGTACCGATAATCGTTGACGAATATGTATTCAATCGTATGATGTCATGGCGAACTTCCGAAGTATTGAGTTCATACTTTACGTGAGTGATCAGGAAAGGAGCAAAACCTTCTATAAGACATTGCTTCAATCCGAACCTGTCCTGGACGTGATCGGCATGACCGAGTTCGCGCTGACGGATAGTTGTAAGCTTGGACTGATGCCGAACAAAGGAATTGCCAGGATCATTGGCGAAACCTTACCGCATCCGGAGATCGGAACGGGTATTCCCCGCTGTGAACTTTATCTGATTGTGGAAGATGCACGGGAGGTTTTTAAACACGCGATGCACTGCGGAGCACGATTAGTCAGTCCGGTTGCCGATCGCGATTGGGGCGATCGCGTGGGTTACGTCGCGGACCCGGACGGACATGTGATCGCCCTGGCACAGTATATCAAGACTGGGGGTTGAAGGTAATCGGATTACGGAGTATGTACGTTCACTGCAGTGGCAGGATTTAAAGCTTGCTCAACGAATTACTATTTGCACTTGTACTCAGCTTACTGATTCGCAGCAAATAGGTTCCTTTCACTATCCAGGCAATGGCGGCAGATGATTCCATTAAAGAGATTTAAAGATGAGGTTTTTCTAGCTGCAGTGCTACAGTAACTGATCTGACACAAACGTTTTCAGAGCAGAAATGATGACGCGTGTCATGGTTAAAGTAGTAGATAGTCTCCTCCTTTGATGGTTATTGCTGTAGCTACTTCGGTTTCGGCTAATCCCCTTCCATGTATCCTTCCGGTCACACGTTTCACATTCCCGTAATGGGGCTTGGGTATACTATCGATACCCCTGCAAAAGTCGCACGATATGGAATTTCTTCCGTGATATCCATCATTGAGGACAATCTTGTCGAAGAAATCCGGAAACACTATTGCGAAAAAATGGGGGAGAATTATTTCCCTATTTCCAAAAAGGAGCCTGATTATCGGTCAAGGAGGATTACCGAATACCTGAATTTGATGGGTCGTATCGTTGACCGGCAATTCACTGCTCTACGATCAGGCACTTTTGAAAGTGGCAGCGACCTGATGAAATATTTTGAGATGTTACCGGATGGTGTTCCGATTCGGATACGGTATGAGCAGATGCTAAGGGAAAAGGACCCTGCCAACAGGATTCAGTTGCAGGAGGAATTGCGTGCTTTGATCCGTCCCGGAAGTATTGATGTTAACATCATGACAAAGTGTGACCGTATCAATTATGATAGGAATGGAGAGCCCCTCCCGGCAGAATTTGCGGACGCAATGGCCGCGTTACGAGGTTTTGCAAACAGTGATCTGGAATCTGCTGTCATTTTTTCCGCGGGGATGAATCCACGACTTTATTCTTATTGTGAATCATTTCCCGACTTCCTGCCCAATGCATCCGGGTTGATACGAAAGAAGATCATATTGAAGGTCAGTGATTTCCGTTCGGCCCTTATTCAGGGTAAATTCCTGGCAAAGCGAGGACTCTGGGTATCGGAGTTTCGGGTAGAAAGCGGATTGAATTGCGGTGGTCATGCATTCCCCACCGATGGCTATCTGTTAGGGCCTATACTCGAGGAATTCCGTTCCCGTCGTCACGAGCTGATCAAGGAACTGGAAACGCTTTATCTTTCCGCATTGAAGGGTCGACAACTTCCCTTGCCTCTTGAAATACCTTCCATCCGTATCACAGCGCAAGGAGGAATAGGGACTTTTGCAGAGCAACAGTTCCTATTGGAGCATTATGATCTTTATGCTACAGGCTGGGGAAGCCCATTTCTCTTGGTCCCGGAGGCGACAAACGTGGATCCCTATACCTTAGGTCAGCTCAGCACCGCCTCGCCGGAAGATTATTATTTAAGTAACGCTTCCCCCTTGGGAATAGCATTCCATAATTTCCGAAAGAGCAGTGGAAATGTAGAACGGAATGAACGGATTCGGAAGGGCCGGCCCGGGAGTCCTTGTAAGAAGAAGTTTCTTGCGTTTAACACCGAATTTGAAGGCATGCCGTTATGTACTTCATCACGGGCTTATCAGGAAAAGAAGCTTGATAAAATCAAACAAGAACTTCCAGAAGGTGAGCAACGGCTTAGAGCAGAACAGAGCATATTGGAAAAGGAGTGCCTGTGCGAAGGATTGGCTGCACCGGCAATGATTACAAACCAACTTTCAAACCCTAAGAAGGTACCGGCAGTGTCGGTTTGTCCGGGACCGAACCTTGCTTATTTTTCCGGGACCTTTACTTTAAGAGAGATGGCAGATCATATCTACGGAAGAGGGAATATTCGGAATGGCTTGTATCGACCCTCGGTATTTATAAATGAGTTGAAATTGTACATGAATCATTTTCGCAAGGAAGTGAGGGAAGTACAAGCAATTTGGTCCGACCGTAAGCAGTCAGGTCTTTTGACATTTCGTGAGAACCTTGCTAACGGAATAGATTATTATCGCGAATTGCTTATAAAAGTCAAATTTGATTCGGAAGCTGCCATTGAAAATATGAAAATGGAGTTATCGCAAGTACGGGAAGAATTATTTGCAATTTCTTTGCCTGTCGTTCGATAAATACCGGCAATGCATACGGAGATTTGCACTTGATAGCAAGTACTACTTAGAAATCCCCTCCTGTTGTTTTATTGATGACAGTATAAACTTCAGTCAGGTTGCGGCCGGTTTCATCTTTGAATTGATCCAGCTCTTCCGGCTTTAACTTATTATCCTTACTCGCCTTGTAAAGAATAGTACGGCGATCATCGCTCAGGTCGCCGAACGGTCCTCCCCAAACGGGTTTGTCGGGTCCCATATAGAGGCGGTAAGCCACGATTCCGCTGGGCCATACGATCAGGGTGTCGGTCCCGCCCTCCGCCGGACGGGTAAAGCGTTGTACCGGATAACGCTTTTCCAGTTCGCGTTGTCGAGCTTCTTCTTTCTGGTATGATTTATAAGAAGCGACAGACGAAAGGGACATGGCTCCGAACATTCCAAGTCCGATCACCGGTGTGGCAGCTCCCATCAGGACGGAGCGCTTGTACTGGCCGGCTGAGTAGGCGCGGATGGACAGGACAAACAGCGAAAGAAAAATCACGATGGGCCCCAGCATCAGGATCCGAAAACTCCAGGCGTCAGGATCCTTGTCGGAGCCCAGGGCGTCGAAGGACATCACGAATCCGAGCAAATAGGCGAATCCGAAACCGGCGATGACCAGAACGGTCAGGACCATGAGTACAAGAGCCAGGATTTTCATGCCGGGAAGAACGTTGAAACTCCCGAAATGTACCAACAAAATCCAGTTCCGGTAAGGAATCCGGTACAGCTCCTTTTATTATCTTGGATGCGGGCCATCCGATGGTTGCCGGTCCAATCACGATTTGAACGAATACACGTATGAAAGCACTTACGCCCCTCTCTCTCCTGTGCTTGCTGATGCTGCTTGCGCCTTTTGCAAACGCGCAGTTGCGCGGCCAAGACCGGATCGACTCCCTTACGCTGGCGTTGTCCAAGGCCCCGCAAGACACGAACAAAGTGACCATCCTGCTTTCCCTGAGCAGGGCTACGTTCTTTACCGACTCGGCATCTTCCATTGAATACGGCTTGCAGGCGTTGAAGACCGCCGAAGCCCTCAAAGATGAAAAGGTCGTTTCGGAAGTCTGCTATTTCCTGGGCAACTGGTACACGCAGATGGGTGTGTATAAACTCGCGCTGGATTATCTATTCCGGTCGCTGGAGCACCAGAAAAAAATCGACGACGCAGAAGGGATTGCTTCGATATTGAACAACATCGGAGGTATTTATGCAAGCATGTCGGATTTCCCCAAGGCATTGGAGTATGCATTCGATGCTTTACGGTATTTCGAAAAGAGCGGTAATAAGAACGGGCAAGCCAACTGCCTGATCAATATCGGCAATCACTACCTCGCGCAATCCGATTACAAGGAAGCACTGGAGTATTACCTCAAAGCGAAGAAAGTCTATGAGGACCTGAACGCAACCGCTGGCAAGGCACTGGCCGTCGGTAACATCGGGAGTGTGTATGGATCCATGGGTGAACACCTCAAGGCCGAAGGGTATTTCCGCGCGTCGCTCGACCTGTACCGGAAGCTTGAGGATTTCGAAGGAGTCGAACGCAACCTCAGTAACCTTGGGCAGATGGCCCTGCTCATGAAGCGCTACGAAGTGGCGTTGGAACGATTCGACTCCGCCCTGGCCTTGTCGCGCGAACCCGAACTCATGGCCAATGCCGGCTACGAACACGCCGGCCTTGCGGGAACCTACCTCGGACTCGCGGAGACCAAACCGGTGAATGGCATGCCGGGCCATTACGTCCGGATGGCCCGCATGCATGCCGACAGTGCCGTTACTTTACTGGAATCCCTAGGCGACCTCAACGCACTGTCGAATGCACTTGAGACCCAGAGTAAGATCGAGGCGATGGCCGGCAACTTCAGTGCCGCGTATCGACAGCAGGTACGTTTCAAGATGCTCAACGATTCCATCTTCAACATGGAACGCGACCGCAAGTTCGCTCAGACGACCCTTCAGTACGAGTTTGAAAAGAAGGAAGCGGCCGCGAAAGCTGAGCAGGAGAAGAAGGATATTCGGCAACGGAACATCCGGAATTCCATAACGGCCGGCCTGGGCGGTGCGCTCATCTTCCTGGTCGTGGTCTACCGGCAGCGTAACCGGATCAGCAAGGAGAAAAAACGAAGCGACGAGTTGCTCCTCAACATTCTTCCTGAAGAAGTGGCCGAGGAACTGAAAGCGAAAGGCGAAGCGGATGCCGTGCAGATCGATCAGGCGACCGTGCTATTCACCGATTTCAAAGGCTTTACCGCGATGAGTGAATCGCTCAGTCCGAAGGAACTGGTACGTGATCTCAACGAGTGCTTCAGCGCGTTCGACCGGATCACCGAAAAGTACGGGATCGAGAAGATCAAGACCATCGGCGACTCCTACATGGCTGCCGGGGGATTGCCCACGCCCAATTCGACGCATGCCGCGGATGTAGTCAGGGCCGCGCTGGAGATGCGAGACTTCATCGCAGCGGGTAAATCAAAGAAACTGTCCGCCGGCCATCCGTATTTCGAAGTGCGCATCGGCGTGCATACCGGCCCGGTCGTGGCAGGGATTGTCGGCGTGAAAAAATTCCAATACGACATCTGGGGCGACACGGTCAACACCGCCAGTCGGATGGAGAGCAGCGGCGAAGCGGGAAAGGTCAATGTTTCCAGTACGACCTATGCATTAGTTAAGGACCGTTTCGCTTGCAGTCATCGTGGAAAGATCAGCGCGAAAGGCAAAGGCGAGGTCGACATGTACTTCGTGGAACCGATGTGATCCCAATGATGACGGACCAAATCAAACTTCGGCTGATCAAGCTGGTCCATACCGCGATTTGGATTTTCTTCAACCTGGTCATCGGGTACATGCTGTATGCCGTGATTGTCGGCAAGATCGATCGGCGACTCTGGATCTGTTATGGCTTGATCGTTGGCGAAGGATTGACCTTGTTGTTGTTCAACATGTTTTGTCCGCTAACGGTTTGGGCGAGGCGGTATTCCGATTCGACCAAGGCGAACTTCGACATTTACCTGCCCGAATGGCTGGCGAAGTATAACAAGGAGATCTATACGACGATCGTGGTGGGCATCGCCATTGCTACGCTTGTCCGGGTGATGAACGGATGAAGCATCCGGTTCCTGCTGGCGTAGACGGATGTTTGCCATGTTAAGGTTAACGCATTAACGGATTCTTCCTATTGTCGACTTATTCACCTCTGCACATCTTTCTTATATTCGTTCAACGGTAGGGCTGTTGTGATTTGAGTGCCGACCATCTTTGGGAGTCGGATTTTGTGCCCGAATCAGTCAGGAATATGATGAACGAAGGTTGGTGGCAACGATTGCAACGTACCCGTTTGGTTCGTTACACCAACACGTACCTGAAGAACCGATACGACAAGGCGATTCAGACACGCTCGAGGTTGAAGTTGCAGTTCCTGCAGTTCTTCCCATTCATCGTAGCCGCCACGATCACCGGTGTATTCGCGTATGCTTACAGCCGGGTCTTTCATTACGCCGAGGTGTTTTCGCACACACTACTGGCCTACAACCGGTACGCGATCTTCGTTGTCACGCCGGTTTGTTTCCTGGCGTCCTGGTGGCTGGTGTGGCGCTATGCGCCATTTGCCCGCGGAAGCGGAATTCCGCAAGTGATGGCCTCGATCGAATTGAGTCAGCGCGGCAGGAACCCGTTCGTAGATCAATTGCTGAGTTGGAAGATCATCCTCGTGAAAGTGATCTCCAGTACCATCAAAGTCATCGGCGGTGGAATACTCGGTCGAGAGGGTCCGACCATACAGGTCGCAGCGGCGATCTTCAAGCTGGTGCACGACCGGCTTCCGAAATGGTGGACATCCGTTACCGCGAGCAACGTGATCCTGGCGGGCGGGGCAGCCGGCTTGGCTGCGGCATTCAATACGCCGCTCGGTGGAATCGTCTTTGCGATCGAGGAATTGTCGAAACACCATATCCGTTTCTATAAGTCGGCCTTGTTCATCGCGGTGATCATCTCGGGTCTTGCAGCGCAGGGATTGGGAGGTGGCTACCTGTATCTCGGGCAGGCCGCCACCAATTACGACGGTTGGTGGATCTATCCAGGAATCATACTCGTGGCGATCGTGACCGGCTACTTCGGAAGCGTGATGTGCTCGGTGATCCTGCGCATCATGAAAGTGATGCGGAGACGGCGGGGGAGTACTACGGAATTGTTGATGGTGTTGGGCGGCGCGTTCTTCGTTGCTTTTTTCATTTTCCTGATTGGAACGGATGCGATGGGATCCGGGAAGCACCTGCTCGACCGTTACCTGTTTACCGCCGACAAACAGGTCGAATGGTACATGCCGTTCGTCCGCATGAATGGTTTGATCGCGACCTTCTCTTCGGGTGGAGCAGGAGGGATCTTCGCGGCCTCCTTGAGTACGGGTGCAACCTTCGGCGCATTCGTGGCGCATGCGCTGCACCTGGTCGGCGACAATGCCAACGTGCTTATCCTCGTCGGTATGGCCGGCTTCCTGACGGCCGTTACCCGCACGCCTTTTACCAGTTCAATCATCATCTTCGAGATGACCGACCGGCACAGTATCATCTTTTTCCTGCTTCTGGGAACGTTGATCGCCAACGTGGTCGCTACGATCAATTCACGACGTTCTTTCTATGATCAGATGAAGGAAAATTACCTGAAGCAGGTGGACCGGACTGCACAGGAGTAGGGCGGGTGTGATCGGTTTTTCTTTTATTCCCGGATAAAGCGCGATTGTCCGCTCTTCGTTTTCAGGATGTACCATCCCGGGCTAAGCCGGTTGGTTGGTACTTCGTTTCCGTTGCCGGAAAGTAAACAACGACCGCTTGCGTCCAGCACTTCGTATTCTTCCGAAGGCGCCTGTTGCAGGATCAATCGATCGGTGCAGGGGTTGGGAAAGGGATATGGATGGTGTACCGCCGGTCCTGCAATACTCACGGGGCTGTTGTACTCGAAAGCGCCCGCGTCCGGAATACCGTCCGATGGACGAATCGAATGATCGCATTGATCCACATACTCCAGAGTCGCATCCAATGAGTGACCGAGTACGACTTTATTCAACGGACTGCTATGATCCCGTGCAGATGAGCCGGCTTGCAGGTGATAATCGTACACGACGGGATCGACGAAGCCCGGATCAGTAACCAGGTCAGCGAGCATGTTACCGGTCGAATCAAGAACATCCGGCGTACCAAGCAGGTAGCCACCGGTATGCGCACCGGCCAGGATGTTGTTGCAGAGGTAAAGGGAATCGGTGCCGTTCGCCAGTTGAATGAAACTGCCGGTCGGTTTCTTGTTGACAAACGTATTGTGTGCTACATACAATGCGTGAGGTGCCGGATTGGTTAGGCCTTCCAGGCCATAGCCGAGCAGGTTGCTGTTGGCGGAGTTGGGCCCTTGCTCCACAATGTTACCGACGATCACACTTGTTCCACCGTTCGGCAGGTCGATGGTGCGGCTGTCGACGCTGGTCTCGTTGGCGATGCGGTTGTATTCGATGAAATTATAATTCGCGCGGCTTTTCAATTCGTGTCCTTCGGCAATTGCGTCGTGGCTGTAGTTGTACCGGAACACCAGCGTGTCGATGTGATTGATGTACACATTGTGCTGATAGCCCGGATTGAGCGCGCTTCCGCCGTTCAGGAATTCCGTGTATTCTATGATAGTGGTACAGTTGGAAATGTTGCCCGCCAGGATACCCATTTCATTCCCATCAAAGCGGCAGTTGATCACCTGCAAGTCGGGACCTTGTTGCCGGATGCCGGCACCGTTATGGTCGGGTACCTGTGCCAGGGCGAATTCGATGTTTTCAATGGCGATGCCCGTGCCGCTCGTCACAAAAATGCCCTTGCCATTGGATACATCGTTCGCGATGATGCTACCCGCTTCAAGCCGCGGTCGGCCACCAACACCTACGATATACAGGTTGTTGGCGGTCCACTCCACCTGCGGATCATTGACGTAGACCGCGAAATCGATCGCCACCGTATCGCCGTCCTGCACCAAGGGTGCGACCTGGCTGCAGTACGGGTAGGTGCGAGTCGGACCGACTTGCCAGGTAGTTGCCGTGATTTGATTCGCCATCAAGATGAAAGCGACGAGGAGGCGGTAATCCATGATCGTTTGATTCGGGTACTCAAGATACATGATGATCCGGTTGTTGAAATGACGGGATTCATTGGCTGTGTAAGGAAAGCTGTGTATTTTCAATGCCAAAGCTTGCTTGCATCTTCAATCTTCAGTTCTATAGGTGCTAATTTGGATGCGTTCCGAAGAAACTATTTGAATGCGGATTCCTGGGAACTGCGCAAAGACGGACCACCGCTTCAGCTTCTGGATAGTCTGTCGGACGACGAACGCGCGATCGCGGAGGATGAACTCATCCGGCGAATCCATTCGGGTGATGACTGGCCAATACGAGGACTGGGTCATCTCCGGTCGGTCAAGGCCCTGCCGGAACTGAAAGGAATCTTGAACGATAGCAAGCCGGCGCTGCAAGCCATCATCGCGCATGCGATCTGGAAGATCAGCAAAGATCCCGGAATCATTCCGGTAATCCTTAAGGCAAGTCAGCAGATCACCAACTGGCAGGAACTCATCGACCTGATCTACCTCTTACCGGATTTTCATGATCCGCGAACCGATGCGCTTCTGGCAGCGTATCGTGATCATCCGGAATACCTGGTCGCCTACAATGCGACACGCGCCTCGGGTTTGTCAACCGACGAGGTGGTGAGGCGGTTTCAACTGAGCAAAAGTGGTTGATTCGAAGGGTGCAATGCAGGAAAATCAGAAGCAGCCGCATGAATGATGCACATTTCGATCAGGATATTTTTCATCTGCGTATCATGCTGGGATAGGGCGGAGTGATTATATTGGGTACTCCTCTTATATGCAGTTCGAGCTTATTCCCATACCTGAAGATACAGCGGAGTTACGACTGAAATTCACCTCCGAACATTGCCGGAATCTGTTCGATATGTGGGATACTTATTATAAAGCGATCGGTTATCATGCACCATGGGTCGGTTACCTGGCACTGAAGGATGGGGTGCCGGTCGGATCCGGTGCATTCACCGGACGGCCTGTCGATGGCGAAGTGGAAGTTTCCTATTGGGCGTTTCAGGAATTCGAAGGGCAGGGATTGGGAACCGATATCTGTAAGGAGCTGGTCCGCCTGGCGCTCATGCACGATCCGAAGTTGAAAGTATTCGCGAAGACGATGCCACAGGAAAACGCTTCTACCAATATCCTGCGTAAGAACGGATTCGAATACGCGGGTGAAGTAGAAGATCACGAGATCGGAAAAGCCTGGAAGTGGGTGTATCGCCCCTGAGCGATCCGCCCTGTTTACCTAAAAAAAACGACCCGTTCTTTCGACCTTTCACTATGACCGATCAAGTAGAATTACCCGCCCCCTCGCCGGGCAACCGGATCAGCTCGCTGGACCTTTTAAAGGGGCTGGTGATGGTGATCATGGCCCTCGATCATACGCGTGATTACTTCTACAGCAGTTTCAGTATGCTGAACGTGACCGACCCGGAGCATACGACGCCGGCGCTGTTCTTCACGCGGTGGATCACGCATTTCTGCGCGCCGACCTTCAGCCTGCTCGCCGGCGTATCGGCCTGGATCATGGGCCGGCGGATGACGAAGGCGGAGTTGTCGATGTTCCTGATCAAGCGCGGCCTATGGCTGATCCTCCTGGAGATGACCGTGATCTGCTTCGCCTGGTATTTCGACGTGCAGTACCGCAATAACGACCTGGCGGTGATCTGGTCGCTCGGCATCAGCATGATCTTTCTCGCGCTGTTCATCCACCTGCCCGCCGCGTTGAACCTGTTCCTTTCGCTGGTGATCATCGCCGGCCACAACCTGCTGGACAATGTTCATTTCGAAGGCAATCTCTTGTGGAGCATGCTGCACGAACCGGCTTCATTTCCGGTCGGCGCCAACATGACACTGCACGTCTTCTATCCCGCGGTACCCTGGATCGGCGTGATGTCGCTCGGGTACTGGCTTGGGAGATGTTACGGAAAAGACGTTCCGGCGACGCACCGGAAAAAGCTCTTCAACGGGATCGGCGTATCGCTATTGGTCGGCTTCCTCGCGATCCGCTGGACCAATTTCTACGGCGAGCCGGCGAACTGGCGGACATTTCCGGAGTGGTGGCGCACCCTTTTTTCGTTCTTTCATCTGAGCAAGTATCCGCCCTCCTTCCTGTACCTGGCGGCGACCCTGACCGGTACCTTTTTTTTCCTGGCCAACAGCGAAAAGTGGAAAGGCCGTATCGTCGATTTCTTCAGCGTCTTCGGCCGTGTACCGTTCTTCTATTATGTCCTGCACTTGTACCTCATTCACGGACTGGCGATGCTGGCTGCCGAACTGAGCGGCTTCGGCTGGGAGATCATGGTACAGACCGGGATGGAAGTCGACCTGCAGGGGTTCGGGGTCGGGCTGGGGGCCGTTTACCTGATTTGGGCGAGCGTCATCCTGCTCCTTTATCCGCTGTGCAGGTGGTTCGATCGCCACAAGCGGGCGCATAAGGAGCGGTGGTGGCTGAGTTATCTGTAAGGGCAGGCGCTTGTCAGGCGCGCCGGTATTCCAACGGAGGTTGCGCGTTTACTTCATGACAAAAAAAAGCGGCCCGATCATACCGGGCCGCTCTTAGTGTACAACGGAATTCGATCAATGGAGGTCGAAGCGATCAAGGTTCATCACCTTGTTCCAGGCGGTAACGAAGTCGTGGACAAACTTGTCCTGCGCATCGTCCTGGGCATATACTTCTACCAATGCACGCAGTTGAGAGTTGGAACCGAAGACGAGGTCGACGCGCGTCCCCGTCCATTTCAGGTCGCCCGTCTTCTTGTCGCGCCCTTCATAGGAGTTGGAACCGGTCGGTTTCCAGGCCACATTCATATCGAGCAGGTTCACGAAGAAGTCGTTGGTCAATTGACCGACGCGTTGGGTGAACACGCCGTGTTTCGAGCCACCGGCATTGGCGCCCAGTACCCGCAATCCGCCGATGAGTACCGTCATTTCGGGAGCACTCAGGGTGAGCAGGTGCGCTTTGTCGAGCAGCATCTCTTCGGCTGGCACCGAATACTGTTTCTTCTGGTAATTCCGGAAACCGTCGGCTTCCGGTTCCAGGACGGCGAAGGACTCCACATCGGTTTGTTCCGCGGTGGCATCTCCGCGCCCCGGACTGAACGGCACCGTGACCGAATGGCCGGCATCTTTCGCGGCTTTCTCCACACCGGCGCAACCGGCGAGCACGATCATGTCGGCGATGGAGATCTGCTTACCGCCGGAAGCGGAAGCGTTGAACTCTTTGCGGATCGCTTCGAGTTTGTCCAATACCTTTTTGAGTTGTTCGGGCTGATTGACTTCCCAAGTGTTCTGCGGAGCCAACCGGATACGTCCGCCATTCGCGCCGCCGCGCTTGTCGGAGCCGCGGAAAGTCGAAGCGGAAGCCCAGGCGGTCGAAACGAGTTCGGAAACCGAAAGACCGGACGAAAGCACTTTGCTCTTCAGCGAGGCAACGTCCTGTTCATTCACCAGCGGATGGTTGACGGCCGGGATCGGATCCTGCCAGATCAACTCTTCTTTCGGCACTTCCGGTCCGAGGTAACGGGCGCGCGGGCCCATGTCGCGGTGCGTCAATTTGAACCAGGCGCGCGCGAATGCGTCGGCGAACGCCTGCGGGTCTTGGTGGAAACGGCGAGAAATCTTCTCATAGGCGGGATCGAAGCGCAGGGAGAGATCCGCGGTCGTCATCATCGGCGGGTGTTTCTTGTTCGGGTCGTGCGCGTCGGGGATCATGTGTTCCGGCTTGCAGTTCTTCGCCACCCACTGGTGCGCGCCGGCCGGGCTCTTCGTGAGTTCCCATTCGTAGCCGAACAGCATATCGAAATAGCCGTTGTCCCATTTCGTCGGGTTCGGTTTCCACGCGCCTTCGATACCGCTGGTGGTGGTATGAACGCCCTTGCCCGAACCGAGTGCGTTGATCCAGCCCAAGCCCTGGGCTTCGATCGGTGCGGCTTCGGGTTCCGGTCCGACCAGTTTCGGATCGCCGGCACCGTGTGCTTTACCGAAGGTGTGACCACCAGCGACCAGTGCGACGGTTTCCTCATCGTTCATCGCCATGCGACCGAAGGTCTCGCGTACGTCGCGACCGGAGGCGACCGGATCGGGTTTTCCGTCGGGGCCTTCCGGGTTCACGTAGATGAGCCCCATCTGTACCGCGGCCAGCGGGTTGTCGAGTTTGCGGTCGCCGGAGTAGCGGCTGTTGGCCTTTTCGCTTGTTGCCAGCCATTCTTTTTCTGCTCCCCAGTAGATGTCTTCCTCCGGTTGCCAGATGTCGGCGCGACCGCCCGCGAAGCCGAAGGTTTTAAAACCCATCGACTCGAGCGCGACATTGCCGGCCAGGATCATGAGATCCGCCCAGGAGATCTTGTTGCCATACTTTTTCTTGATCGGCCAAAGCAGTCGGCGCGCTTTGTCGAGGTTGCCGTTGTCGGGCCAGCTATTGAGCGGAGCAAAGCGCTGATTGCCGGTTCCGCCACCACCGCGACCGTCGGCAATCCGGTACGTGCCGGCGCTGTGCCAGGCCATGCGGATGAAAAGCCCGCCGTAGTGACCCCAGTCGGCCGGCCACCAGTCTTGCGAATCGGTCATCAGCTTTACGAGGTCTTTTTTCAGGGCCGGGTAGTCCAATTGTTTGAACGCTTTGGCGTAGTTAAATCCTTTATCCATCGGATTCGAAGCCGGGGCGTGCTGGTGGAGGATCCCGATGTTTAACTGATTGGGCCACCAATGACTGTTGGTAGAGGCCCCGGAATGGGTAACGGTCCCGTTGTGGAACGGGCATTTGGCTTCACCGTTCATGTGCGGAGAAGCGACGGGGGATGAGGCGTTGTTCGACATAGTTGATTTGTGTTGTTCCGTGAAAAATGAGCAGAACGAAATTGCCCTATGAAGTTAGGAAATATAAGCGGGCAATTTCGGGTCAACCCGGTTATCGGGATGTGGCTCGTTTGGTGAAGTAAAAGTAATCAGTACATTCGATTGATAAAAACTATATTTTAGATCATAATATTGATAAAATAGATGAACATTCATCAGTTCCACTATGTACTGGCGGTGGCGGAATTCCGGCATTTCGAACTGGCGGCGGAGAAGTGTCACATCAGTCAGTCGACGCTCAGTACGATGATCGCGAAATTCGAAGAAGAGGTCGGCGTCAGGATCTTCAACCGCAAGAAAAAGCCGGTCGAGTTGACGTTGGAAGGTGCCATGATCGTCGACCAGTTGAAGATCGTTTCAAAGGATATCGATCAATTGTTCGAAATAGCCCGGGAGATAAAGGGAGAGGTGGCCGGGGACATCAACCTGTCGGTGATCCCCACGGTTGCCCCTTTCCTGTTGCCGCTCTTTCTTCAGGAGTTTTCGCTGCAATTTCCGAAACTGAACATCGTCGTGCGGGAAGAAACAACGGAAGAGATCAGGAAAAAGTTGAAATCGCGCGAGATCGATATCGGCATTGTTTCCATTCCCTTGCACGACAAGGAACTGGTCGAACTGAAACTCTACGATGAGCCGTTTCTGTTTTACGATGCGAAGCATGTTTCCGGAAAGAAAATTTCCTTGAAGGAATTGAAGTCGAAGAACCTCTGCCTGATGGAAGAGGGGCACTGTATGCGCACCCAGGTGGCGGAGCTCTGTAATCCGGGTGGAGCGAAACAACCCGCTACGCTGAATTTTGAATACAAGGCCGGATCCATTGACGGGCTGATCCGGTTTGTAAAGTCAAACAAGTTTTCAACCTTGCTGCCGTACCTGTCAACCCTGGATTTTACACCAGAGCAAAGGCGCCACCTCAGTCCGTTCTCGGCTTCGGTGCCGTACCGTTCGATCGGGTTGATCGTGCATCAACATTTCGTGAAAAAGAAACTGCTGAACATCCTGCGTGACCGGATCATCGCCAGAACATACGGACTACTGCCGAAACTGGACGCCAAGTCACAGATGCTTCATCCAATCGGATCATGACCAATATCGTCGAATACAACCGCAAGGCCTGGGACGCGCAGGTGGATAAGAAAGATCGCTGGACCGTCCCGGTTGGAGCGGCCGAGATCGCGTTGGCCCGTAAGGGGGAATGGTCCGTCTTGCTGACGCCGACTACTCCCGTGCCGCGTACCTGGTTTCCGGACCTGCGTGGCCTTCGGCTGTTGGGCCTGGCTTCGGGAGGAGGGCAGCAGGGTCCGCTCTTCGCTGCGGCCGGTGCGGAGGTTACCATCTTCGATAATTCACCCAAACAGTTGGAGCAGGATCGTCGAGTGAGTGATGCACACGATCTGGGCATTCGTACCGTCCAGGGGGATATGCGGAACTTGTCGGTCTTCGAACCAGGTTCGTTCGACCTGATCTTCAATCCCTGTTCGATCCTCTTCGTGGACACCTTGCAGCCTGTCTGGGAGGAATGTTACCGCGTGTTGCGACCCGGCGGCATCCTCATGACCGGCTTACTGAATCCACTCGCGTACCAGATCGACGAAGAGTATTTGAAATTGAAGTATGCCGAACCCTATTCAGACCTGCATTCCCTTCCCAAAGAAAAACTCGAAGCCTTCACCGAGAAGCAGGAGCCGCTGTTGTTCGGTCACACCTGGACCGATCAGTTGGGAGGTCAGTTGCAGGCAGGTTTCAGCCTGACGCATCTGTTCGAGGATGGATGGGGCGGGAATCATGTTTTTGACCAGTACTTCAGGGCGTTCATGGCAACGCGTGCCGTAAAACCGAATTGAATCTTCACCTCAGATGACCGTAACACAACAATCCGCCAAACACTTACGCGAAGTTTTCTTCGGCGGCAACTGGACCTGGTCCAATGTAAAGGACCAATTGTCGGATGTCGATCTGGACATGGCGACCTACAAGCTCGACGGTTTCAACACCATCGCGGTGCTCACTTTCCATATCGGCTATTATGTCCGGGCGGTGCTGTCGGTGTTGGAAGATCAACCTTTAAATGCGAGTGATAAATTCAGCTTCGATCTCCCACCCCTGGAATCGGCAGCGCAATGGAATGCCCTGGTCGCCCAGACGCTATCGAATGCGGAAAAAGCAGCCGGTATGATCGCTCAACTGCCCGACAGCCGGTTGGAAGCGATCTTCGTGGAGGAGAAATACGGGACCTGGTTCCGGAATATTCACGGGCTCATTGAGCATACGCATTATCACCTTGGACAGATCGCGATCATTAAAAAATGTACAGAACCGGCCTCGGGAGCCCTAAGGGCGAAAATCAGTGATCCGCGGCAAGCCCTTATGGCACCGCCCTTGCTGAGATTTCGTCATATTTGCGTCATGTATTTTCATCACTGATGCTCTGGTGACAGTACGGATAATGTTAAAATCCTATCTTTCATTCCTTGAGCCTATCTTGAATCAGTTTCCAATTGCCTGGCAGAAGCAGGAATATTCCCCTAACCAGATTCTAAAACATATTCCATGAATTGGGAGACACTTTTATCATTCGGTGACAGCATTACATTCGGCGCCCGCAGTTATTTGGGTTACCCGGAGATTTGTGGAGATCATCTCATGCGACACTTGCATAAAAGCTGGCATGTGGTCAATCATTCAACCAATGGATTCACGACGATGGACCTTCAGCGATCCATCAATCCGCTCATGCAGAATTTCAAAAGTTTACACCCGGGCATCATCACCGTGATGATCGGAACCAACGATATAAAACAGAAGGTATCACTGGCCGATTTTGAAATCGCGTATCGGCAATTGATCGTCAAACTCCGATTGCTTTCTGTGAATAACAATGTACTGTTGCTGCACATCCCGCGCTTCACGAAGAAAGTCGTCTACCCATACAATTATTCCATGAACGAGAAGGTCGAGGAATTCAATGCTGTTATCGAGCGACTGGCTCGTGAGCATGACCTCCGGTCACTTGCGATGAGCTTCCATGACATGGATTTCTTCGACGGTGTTCACTTCAATCAGCAGGGATGCGAGAACGCCGCCAGGCAATTGACGGATTATTTGCTCAAAGACAAAGGGCTGGAGGAGCCTCAGGGTCGTTCCGAACATCTGACGGTCGCGCGATGACGAATCCCTTGTCGTGCCGTTCCGTTCGCATACAAGGCCTGCAGCCGGGCAGGATTCGGCTATCGATTACCTGCTGAGGCTTTGACAGGAAGGCTGACCGTAGCGGCAATAGTTATAGCGTGTAAAGCTTGTCCAAACTGTAATGGCAGCAGTATCCCATCTGGTTATCGCCTATCCTGAATTATCCGGTTCGGACCGGGATCGGCTGCAAGCGTATCGTTCCACCCGCGATCCGCTTTTTTATCGCGTAGTGGAACCGCATTTCACGCTGGTCTTTCCAATTCCAGATGGCGACCCGACAGCATTTTCCGCAGAGGTCAGGACGCGTTTGGGAGATGCCGGCCCGATCGATTTCGCTTTGCGCTGCGCGTTGATCAACCGAGATGCCTTTTCCAATATGTATCACGTCTTTCTGGTGCCCGATGAAGGATTCAGCGAGGTCAAACTGCACGACCGATTGTATGCAGGCCGGTTTCGGCCCCATCATCGATTCGATATCGATTTTATTCCACACATCGGTGTAGCCAACGATCCGGACCCGGAGGTGTGCAAGCGCTGGACGGACGAGTGGAACGCCGAGACTTTGGAGATCCGGGGAAGCGTCAAGGCGCTAACCCTGATCGAATACGATGGCGTCGCCATCCGGGAACTTGAACGCATTCCGTTACCTTTGCGTTAGCCTTTCGACGCTCAAGTGCATTCATGATGATTCGTCTTTCCAGGACCGATTCCTCCAATCCGGATTTCCAGTCACTAGTTCAGCTCCTCGATGCGGAGTTACGGCAGCGCGACGGCGAGGAACATGCGTTCTTCGCGCAGTTCAATAAGATCGACCAGATCCGGCAGGTGGTCGTAGCCTATGATGGTGAAATTGCAGTGGGCTGCGGAGCGGTCAAACCCTACGATGCCGGTACCATGGAAGTGAAGCGCATGTATGTACGGCCGGAAGCGCGCGGCAAGCGAATAGCCGTTAGCGTCCTGCGGGAGTTGGAAAAATGGACCAGGGAGTCCGGTTATCGAAATTGCATCTTGGAGACCGGCGAGCGTCAACCCGAAGCGATCGCCCTTTACACGCGATGCGGGTATGAGCGGATTCCGAACTATGGGCAATACGCGCAGGTGGCCACCAGCGTTTGTTTTCATAAGACACTGGAATGACGCTTCCAAAACGGATTCCGTACCTTTAAAGAATCAGCAAGGTCAGTTCCATGGACCGATCCGAATTTCTTAGACGACTGGCGATCCTGCCAATTACTGCAGCAGCAATGAAACTTGGTGAATTGGGCGCACTGGCGGAGACATTCGCGCCAACAGAGAAAATGCCCGTACTTTTTCTCGGACATGGCAGTCCCATGAACGCGATCGAGGAGAATGAATTCGTGCAGGGTTTCCGGTCCGTAGCGGCCGGATTGCCCAAGCCCCGTGCAATCCTGTGTGTGTCCGCGCACTGGGAGACTCGCGGGACTTTCGTAACCGCCATGCCCAATCCTCCTACCATCCACGATTTCGGTGGATTTCCCAAAGCGCTGTTTGACGTGCAATATCCCGCACCCGGAAGCCCGACACTGGCGCGGGAGACAAAAGCGTTGGTGAAGAAGACGGAAGTCGGGCTCGACGACAAATGGGGCCTCGACCATGGAGCATGGTCGGTCATCAAGCATCTATACCCAAAGGCGGATGTGCCGGTCATTCAGATGAGTCTCGATCATTACCAGACACCGGAGTATCACTATGAACTGGCCCGTGAGTTGTCGTCCTTACGCCGCAAGGGGATCATAATCATCGGTAGCGGAAACATGGTGCATAATCTCGGCATGGTGGCATGGGATAAGCTCAATGCGGTCGATTACGCCTATGACTGGGCCCGGGAGGCAAGTGAGAAAATGAAACGCTTCATTCTGGAAGGCGATCACCAGTCGCTGGTAAAATTCCGTTCGCAGGGAAAGGCGTTTGATCTGGCCATTCCGACTCCGGAACATTTTTTACCGCTCCTTTATACTGTCGCGTTGAAGGATGAAAAGGATGAAGTAAGTCTCTTCAATGACAAGGCTGTCGCCGGGTCGTTAACCATGACATCGGTAAGGATCGGATGATGTGCCCATACCTTAATCCATGACAAAATGATTTTTTCCAGCGCGGTTGATCCTGTAACCAGTTTGATGCGTTGGGGCATTTTGACGTTCGCATTATGCTGTACCGCATGTGGGTTCAACAGAACCTATCTGCATCCCACAACGATCCCGATCAACGCAAAGGGCGCAACACTCAGTTCCAAATGGGATACTACACGCGTTCAATTCCAGGGGGATACTCGTCAACCGGTTTTTTATTCCGGTAAAGGCGACACCTTGAAACGGAACTTTACCGTGGAGAGCACCTGGTTCACCACATCCGGAGGCCACAAACTGAACGCTTGGATGATCCGTCCGACCGGAATGAAACCGGATATTACCCTGTTGCATTTTCATGGCAACGCAGGATGTCTGTTATCACAATACCAGGCCTTGGTGCCACTGGTCGAGAAAGGATTCCAGGTATTCGCCTTCGATTATTCCGGTTTCGGTATGTCGGAAGGCGAGGCGACCCGCGAACAGGTTTTGCTGGATGGTCGTGCGGCAGTGGACTACGTCCGATCACGTCCTGATGTGAACGGTACCAGGCTCGTCTTATACGGACAATCGCTCGGCGGTCACCTGGCTGCCGTGGTCGGTCCGGAGAAATCGACCTCCCTCGACGCTCTGGTCATTGAGGGCGCTTTCTCCTCCCACGACGATATCGCTGCGGAGAAAATGGGCTTCATCGGGCGCCTGCTTGTGCGCGAGCAATACAGCGGCAAGGCGGCGATCGGGCAATGGACAAAACGGTTGCTGGTCATCCATAGCACGGAAGATGAAGTGATCCCGTTTCGACTAGGAAGGGAATTATTCGATCATGCGCATGAGCCGAAGTCTTTCTTCGAAATCCGCCATCCACACATCTGCGGTCCTGAATTTTATGCCGATGAGATCGCTCAGCGCATTCGCGCCATGGTGAACCTGGCCAATTAGACCCGCTATGATGTTGCGACGAATCTTTCTCCTGAACCACTTCCGCGGAACGGCCGTACTCACTTGCCTGTTGTTTCTGACGTTGACCGGTCTGCAAGCGCAACCTGCTGTAATCGGACCGGTGAGAACCGAGCCGTTCGTGCTGGGGATCACGGATATCATTCGCTCGACTGTGATGAACGAGGAGCGAACCCTGAACATCTACCTGCCGCCCGGTTATAACGAACAAGACAGTGTGCGTTACCCGGTCATTTATCTGCTCGACGGCTCGGTGGATGAGGATTTCATTCACATGGCCGGGCTGGTGTATTTCCTCGGATTTCCCTGGCTCAACCTGTGTCCGCCATCGATCGTAGTGGGGATCGCCAACGTCGACCGGAAACGCGACTACACCTTCCCGACGACCGTCGAGAAAGACAAGAAGGATTTCCCGACCACCGGCGGCTCGGCAGCCTTTATCCGATATCTTGGCGAAGAGGTGATACCCTACATACGGTCCCGTTATAAGACGAATAATACGAGTACGCTGATTGGTCAATCATTCGGCGGACTATTGGCTACCGAAGTATTGTTTACCCATCCCGACTGGTTCTCGAAGTACCTGATCGTGAGCCCAAGTTTGTGGTGGGACAACCAAAGCCTTCTGAACCGGACGGTCACCCTGACGACGCAGCCCGATGTCAGGATCGCGGTCGGGAAGGAGGGGCGTGTAATGGAACGCGGCGCGAAAGCGCTCTACCGTAAGCTGCGACCTTTCTACGCAGACAAGCGACGATTGCGTTTTCACTTTTTCAAGAAGGAGAACCATGGTTCGATACTGCTGCACGCCGCCTATGAGGGGTTACAGGACTAATCTATTCAAGTAATAATCGATCCGGATATGCTTTCGTGGGAAGTTCCCAATGAGCTGATTGTAGCAAGTGGTATCGGACAGATCTTTACCGCCATTGTCTATCCCTATATACGACATGCGGTCTTTGACTGGTATAACGACATCAAGAAGTTGAAGCCCCTGAATCAGGAGATCGCCAAGACGTATGGCCGGTATATTCAGGGACTCAATTTCGCTTTCGGTATCATAAGCCTGCTTTTCACCGAAGAATTGAAGAACGGTACTGGATTGTCGGTCGCGCTGACCGGTCTTATTGCCGCATATTGGACCGGAAAGGTCCTAACCCAGTTCAGCTATTATCCGATGTACCAGATCCCTAGAAAACTGAAGTTCAAAGTGGGGGAGATCCTTATGAATACCCTCTTCATCAGCTTTGCTATCACATTCTTATGGTTGGTGTGGTCCAACTGTCTATCCTATCTGCGAGCTTGAAAGTGTTGTCCATGGATGCTTTAGCGGATCCCCGTCCTTCTCATACATCAGCTTTCATGATGATTTTGGCTTTCCAGTTCTTGTTTGTGACGTTTTCCCAAGCGCAAACGCCGGCCGCCTGGAAGCGTCTCAGCAAAGCGGAAAAGCGGTGGGTCGTCGGGCACCTGTTTGTCGCGAAACGCGCTTACCGTATTTCGCTGGAGGCGCGTGACCGTGCAACGAAATTGGAACAGGACGCGCGACTGGATCACGATAAGGATGGTGGGGAAGTGGACGCGTTCCGGCATGCTTACTGGATGGCCCGACTCACGCAGTCGATCGGGAGGAAGAAAGCGTTGAAGCTCGGCGAAGCCCATGAGTTGGGCAATTATCAGGACTATCTAAGCGGAAAAGTGGAAGAGGTCCATCTGCCCGATTCCATGTCATCGGTGATGGACCGCTGGAACAACCGATTGGGCGCGGGCATAGGCGAAGGTTGCGCGCATTTTTCAAAAGAACAGTTGGAGCAGCGCCTCATCGACGAGATCCGCCACGGCCGTGCCCGAAAGCTGCGCAAGAACGGACAGGGTGAATTTCTCGACTGCGCCGGACAACGTGTAGATCGTTCGCTGCGTACCTGGCGAAAGGAGACCTGCCTGATACCAACCGGCCGGTGAATGAATACACGATCAGGGTTGACGATTTTCCCGAATGGTCATGCTCGTGACTTCCAATTGCAACCACTCGAATTTTCCACCTTCCAGATCCCAACGCACGACACTTTTTGTCGGAACTGAAACACCATCGAACTCCCGGTAGGAAGTCGGGTCCATCTCCACATGCCAATGTTCGAGCGTCGAGGTTCCTTTTCGGTCGTAATAACGTTGTGCATTGAACGCTACGGGACGATGCTGATCGTTAAAAGTAAAAACTCCGCTGCCTTCCGTTCCCCGGATGCGGAGAGTTGCCATTGCGCGGTGTTCATCGATTGTTTCCCAAAGGATGTCAGGTGATAAAGCGAACCAGGGGTACCAGATCATTTCCGCGAGGTAACGAACCAGCGTCCCCTGGTCGGTTTCCGGTCCCTGCGCGTCAGCGATACTGAACAGTCCTAACATCCTGATCAACATTCGGCCCTTGCCGTTTTCAAACCGATCACGACCCAGCACGAACAAACCGGGCGCCATGTCCATACGGACACTCCATTGGAAAGCCGCAGGATTACAGGTCACCGTCTGTTCCGCCTGGAACGGCACCCACTTTCCATCCGTCTTGCTCCGCATACTGCCGGTCTGTTTCAGCGAAACATATCGCTTTCCGGAGAGGTGGCCTCCGGCATGTGAAAGTAGCCAGGCTTGAACCGGCGCTGGTAGTTCACCCATCCGATTGGAATCCGGCTGGAAAATTTCTGCTTGATCGAGCATTGCCTGCTTCAACGATTCGTTCTCCGACTTGAAGCGCACTTCTTTAAGTGCAGGCAGTGCCAGGAGCAAGAGCAGGATATTCGCCGCCATGCCCGCTTTGGCATCTTTCCAGTAGAGCAGGATGAGTAGCTGTGAAAGCGCAATCGCGATCAATACCAGGATAGACCAGTTTTCCTGTGAACGCAACACTTGTACTGCGCCGAGCAGGAATAAAACCGTCGTTGCAAGCCACAGTACACCCAACACCTTCAAGCCGATCGAACCCACGGGCACGGATAGCTTGCCACTCAGTTGTCGGACATTTGCCAACTGGAACTCATGCACGAAACCGATCAGGTGGATCAGGCCATGGAGCAGAAGGAGGATGAGTAGTAAAATGCGCATGATTTGGGTTGATTGTTCCGGGTTCCGCGTTTCGTGTTCCGGGTCATAGTAGTCAACCCGAAACCCGGAACTCGGAACCCTGTACCACCCTCATTCTCTGGTCTCCGCTTCCAGTTGTTCCCTGGGGTTCATGTGGTAGCGGTGCATCAGGGAGGGTGTCAGTGTGAGGACGATGATCAGGATCCCGGAGAGCAGGATGACCAGCTGCAGGATGAAGTATTGGGTCAGCAATTGCTGGATAGCGATCCAAGCGCACAGGATGATTCCGTAGTAGAGTGACCAGGTCCAGGCCCAGTGTCTGGAGCGGTACACATTGATATAACCAGGACTGCAACGCTTTAAACCGCTATTCAGCCCGAATGCGACACGTAAGGGAATGATCCCGATCACTGTGGTGAGCATCAGTCCCGGCAGGAAGAAATTCGGAAACACGGATCCATGCAACCACCCTTGTTGCATGTGCAATAGCCCGCCGTCGGGTTCCAGCATCAGCAAAAGTCCGCCACCGATTGCCGAAAAGCCCAGGGTCAGATGCAACAGGATTAAAAGTAAAAATGCCAGGCGCGAAGCAGGTGTTTTCATCATCAATCGAACGACATTTTTAAAAATATCAATAGCTGAATGCGTACGCTTTGATGAAGATCAGAAAAAATACTGACTTCCGTCACCGGCCGACCCCCAGGACCAGAAAATGGTCGCGTTGCCTGGAGCCCTGAACCCGAATTTCTGTTTTGACAATGATCGGTTGGATGTTCAAACTCCCGTTTTTCAAGGCGGTCAGCCGCCAGTCTAAAACAGCACCAACATCCCCAGTGGCATCCCCCGTGATCCAGGCTCCGCCTTTGAGTGTATCGGCCGGATAGACAATGCAGGCAGTGTCCTTCGATGCAGGTGAAGGATGCTTCGGTAGCAGGTGGACCAGAACGGGATAGTCCAACGGATTCACGATAAAGTAGGTGTTGATCACCGGTTCCTGACAGGCTTCGCGCGGTGCCGGCATCCGCTCAGATGGCCTTATCCCGGGCCGTGGCACCGGACCGTAATTATCATGTCCTTGTTCTTCAAAACCTGTTTGATTTCCTGATTCATCGAAGCGATACCTTGCCCGGTACCACTGGATACCGGCATCCGGCGCATTCGAATATTCGGCCAGCGCTACCGATCCGTTTGCATGATAGGAAAAGTGTACTGTTGCATGTCCCGCGAAGCGTCGTGTCTGTAAGCGCAGGATTTCTTTCCCTTTCGCATCGAGCGCGTAACTGACGCCATAGCGACCTGCAAGGTCCGTCCATTCCACCGTCGAAGTATGCCCGTTCCGGTGAAAATGCAGGACCACCTGTCCGGTGTCGGTTTTCAGGGTTCTGGGTTCCCGCCCGAAGGCGATGGTAGAGAAGAAGAGCAGCAGGGCTGTGAAGTAACGCATGTGGATCGCTAACCAACGATTGTGCCGGAGCTTAGGTACAGCAGAAGGGCGGAAACCAGGGTGCCCTGCTTGCTCTCCCCCCAGTCCTTATGCGGTTACGGTAACTTGAAACTTGTAACTGTGGTTTGTTTCTTTCGCAATGCATGAATTTGTAACTTCCACGGCACAGGTATGATGGCCGGACAATCAACCAACAATGCATGAGCCTTCGGCTATTCAACAATCAATTTCAACTGACACGATGAAAAACGCACTCAACTGGTTTGAAATACCGGTCAAGAATTTCGAAAGGGCTAAGACATTTTATTCAAAAGTACTGGGCACCGATATCGGTGAGATGCCGTTTCCGGACGGTCGGTACGGGATCATCGCGTGGGATCAGGAAGGGGTGGGCGGCGGACTCGTTCAATGCGAAGGATATGAACCATCGGACAAAGGGACGATTGTCTACCTCAACGGAGGCGAGGACCTCAGCGGTCCGCTTTCGCGGGTGGAAACAGCAGGAGGCAAGATTCTGATGCACAAAACGTCCATCGGTCAGAACGGTTTCATGGCCCACTTCATGGATACTGAAGGAAACCGGGTGGCGCTGCATTCGATGAAGTGATGCATTGCAGGGAAATGGATGGGATGCATTTCCATGCCGACCTGTTTGCTTTATCTAACAGTATATACAAGGATGCGCTTCTCCGCTTATTGTTTTATACGCTACCACTGTGTGTTATATAGCGGCGAGTGATCGTCATTTCCAACCTCAATATTCTGGAATAAAGCAATGCTGCAACTGATCGGTTTACTGGCGGTCTCCTGGTTGCTGCTTCGGTTCTTGGAGAAAAAGGACCTGGCTGTTCTGGGACTGACTCCGACCGTGCAGCGATCGAAGTACTTCCTATGGCTCTTGATTACTTCGGCGGTCGTATCGGTATCGGCATATTTACTTCGTATGTATTTCGTGAAGGAAGTTTATGCGCTTGCGCCTTCCCTGACACTGAATTCGGTATTACAGGAGAGCTGGTATCAGGTCCGGACGGTCTTGACGGAAGAGCTGCTCTGCAGAGGCGCGCTGTTGTATATCCTGATCCGAAGAATCGGCCGGAGAAATGCCGTGGTTGTTTCCTCGGTTCTCTTCGCGCTGCTGCATTGGATGAACGCGGGAGTCTTCGGAAACCTGACACAGATGATCGTCGTCTTCTCGTTCACTTTTACGATGGGACTCCTATTGGCCTATGCGTACGCCAGAACTTTTTCCATACTCCTGCCTTTCGCAATTCATTTTGGCTGGAACTACGTGCAGAACTTTGTATTCCCCGATTCGGCTTCAGGACAGCATCTCTTCATGTTGGCAGCTCCGCCACCGGAAGTGACCATTTCTTATCTGGCATTTTATACGATGCTGATGGCGCCAAAGTTAGCGGTACTTGTTGTAAACTATTTTCTAGTGCGTCGCTTCCCCCCGGTGCATACGCCATAGCCGAATCGTTTAGCGATAACGCCTAAGGCGATCAGCGATGCGATGTTTGCACTGCTTGCGCCGCGCCCCAGGCCGGGTCACATTCTTGCCCTGATGCGGCCAACACTTCCCTGCTTCTGGAAATGTTTCATTTCATCCATACCTTTGGTCTTTAAAGTTGAATGCACACAATACTGATATCATACGCCTGGATCCATGGAGTTTAGCGTTAATGTAAAAACCTACTATAAGAGTTCGCTTGAACGTGCATTTAAAACACCGATGCTGTGTGACGTGACTAAAGTACACACGGGCTTTGGCATAATGCCCCGCGTGACGCACTGCACCGACGATGAGCAGTGGGGACAGCCGGGTTCCACCAAGAAAGTATTCGTCGAGAAATCCCTGACGCACCAAGGGGGCTTCGGTTCCGTCGATAGAGTCGTTTCGCGTATTGAGAATACCTACTGGAAGATCGAGGTAAGCGATTTTCAGGCGTGGATGCTTGGCTTCTACAAGTTTGTGGGCGAATGGCGGACTACACCGGCAGAGCAGGGCAGGATTCTGGTCGATTACACCTACACCCTCTACGCCCGGAATCCGATCTTATATCCATTGAATTGGTTGTTTGCGAAGTTGTTCTGGAAAAGATACATGAACCAGGTTCTGGAGAACATACGGCGCATGATTGACGCACACGAACCTTATTGCTATCCCTAAAACACGAACGCAGCAGTTTTTCCGGCAGGGAAGGTTTGATAGCTCCCGGACCCGCGGAACTGGTTTCGCATGGTGCATTCTGTGCTCGTTGGGTCACCACCGATGAAACGTTTGCAGGTCGAATGGTTTACCCCGTCGTGCCCGGCGATCCTTCATTACGGATTCCGGAAGAATCTGTACCTTCAAGGGATAAGTACACCCCCTCATGATCCTTCGTACCGGTATTCTTACCTGGCTGGTGAGCCTGTCTCTTATCCCGGCTTTCGCGCAAACGACCACCTGGTCCGAGCACGTGGCGCCGATCCTCTACGCGCACTGTACATCCTGTCACAATGCTGTCGGCATCGCGCCGTTTTCGTTGATGAGCTATGCGGATGCCTATGACAATGCGAATGATATCGCCGATGCGGTAGCCGACCGCACGATGCCGCCCTGGCCGCCCGATCCCACTTATAGCGGATTTGCGCATCAACGGGTGTTGAGTCAGTCGGATCGCGATCGCATTGCCGATTGGCTGACCGATGGCGCACCCGAAGGGGATACGGCGCTGGCTCCCGATCCGCCGGTCTATTCCGGACTCGCGGAACTCCAGAATCCCGATCTGGTGAGTCGCATGACTCCTTATACGGTAAACACTTCGACGGATCTCTATCGTTGCTTCGTTATCCCGACCGGATTATCCGCCGATCAGTACATCACGCAAATCGAAGCGCTGCCGGGCAACCGGGGTATCGTACACCATGTCCTGATCTTCGAAGACACCTCCGGCGTTCCGGCCCAGCTCGACGCCGCCGATCCCGGTCCCGGCTACACCAACTTTGGAGGAACCGGATCTTCGAGTTCCAACCTGATCGGTGTGTGGGTACCCGGACAGGGGATGATGTCCCAACCCAACGGCATGGGCATCCTGCTGCCGGCGAACACCAATATCATTCTCCAGGTCCACTATCCCGGTGGTACCATTGGGCAGACCGATTCCACCGAAGTGCGCTTCCGGCTGAACCCCGGTCCGCTGCGACGGGTCTACATCGCATCGCCCCTGTCGCACTTCAACCTCGACAATGGTCCACTCTACATTCCCGCTGATTCCGTCCGCACGTTTTATGCTCATTACCAGTTGCCGTTCGGTATTTCGGCCCTTTCCGTTGGCCCGCACATGCACCTGATCGGACGCAGCATACGATCGTTCGGGGTGACGTCCTCCAACGATACGATCCCGTTCATCGACATCCCCGAATGGGATTTCCATTGGCAGGGACTCTACACCTTTCCTCGCGTTCTCCACCTGCCTGCCGGCACCACCCTGTACTCGGAAGCTTTTTACGACAATACCACCAACAATCCGGAAAACCCCAACGATCCACCTGCGCCGGTCTTTCTCGGTGAAGCGACCACCGACGAGATGATGCTCGTCTATTTCAGCTATACCTATTACCTGCCGGGCGACGAGAACATCATCATCGACAGCAACGTAGTCGCGACCGGACTTCCTCCACTGGCAAGTCCGATTGCCCATACACCGCAGTTGAATTCCCCTTATCCTAACCCTGCAAGCGATCGCCTCGACTTCGATTACTTCCTACCCAAGTCCTCCGGCGCTATCTTGATACTCACTGATCCTATCGGACGAATTGTCTGGAAGGCTCAAGTGGACGCTGGAAGTACCTCCGGTTTGCAGCACGCCACCATTCAGATCGAAGGATTCGAATCGGGTCGCTACCAGTTGAGTTTACGGGCCGATGGTGTCCTGCGCACGAAGGCGGTTAGCATTATCCGGCCTTGAGGTGCCTTCTTGTCGCTAATCGTACTGCTGACACGCGCTTGTGTGAAAGCCGTTGACTCCCGATGTTCCGGCTAGCCCTCCAGCGAGGAACTTTACGGGTTGTTATCTGTTAATCTGATCATGCGAAAACCCCGCATATTCCTGTTGCTTCTCCTGTGCTTCTCCCTTCAGAGATCGGAAGCAGCCGTCGTTTTCAACGAGTTCATGTCCAACAACCAGGGCACAGTCACCGATTCCGATGGCGACTATTCCGACTGGATCGAGTTGTACAATACATCCGCCACGCCGGTCAATTTGTTGAACTGGGGATTGTCCGACAATGTCGATAGTCTGTTCAAATGGCGGTTTCCGAATTACACGCTGAATGCGGGTAGCTTCCTGCGCATCTGGTGTTCGGGAAAGAACAGGGCTGTCACTACTCCTTTTCATACCAGCTTCTCGATCGATTCGCGCGGCGAGACCATTTACCTGAGCGACTCCACCGGCGCCGTACAGGATAATCTCCTGGCCATTTATATGCCTCCGGACCGTTCGTTCGGTCGTCTGCCGAATGGCAGCGTCAACCAGTTTTACCTCTCGGTTGCCACACCGGCTGCATCGAACAATTTCGCGACGGCTTTTCAAGGCGCAGTCACCGAGCCGGTAACGTTTTCGCTGGCCGGCGGTTTTTATCCTTCCGCCCAGACCTTCACCCTGTCGCATCCCGACCCTACCGTCACCATCCGTTATACCCTCGACGGTTCCGAGCCGACAGCGAATTCGACCCCATACACCGGACCGATCACGGTAGACAGCCGTGCGGCCGATACGAATTTCTATTCCACGATCCGGACCTGTTACAAAGTGCACGCCTGGTTGCCCGACTGGAACCGACCTTTGGGTAATGTCTACAAATGCAACGTGGTCAGGGCGCGCGCCTTCAAGAGTTCGTTTCTGCCCGGCCCCGTTTCCACGCAATCGTATTTCATTGATCCGGCCATGGCAACGCGGTATGGAAATCTGCCGGTGGTCTCTTTGGTCTCCGATCCGCGCAACCTGTTCAATGATACGATCGGCATTTACGTGCCGGGAATCAACTATGTGCCCAATACCTTTCAGGCGAACTACTATTTCGACTGGAACAGGCAGGCGAACGTCGAGTTTTTCATGCCGGGCGGGCAGCAGGTCGTGAACAGTAACTTCCGGATCTCCATCAACGGGGTCACTTCCCGGTCGAGTCCACAGAAGGGCCTCGACATCACCGCGACTTCCGATCTTGGGGAAGGAAAGATCCGCTATCCCTTCTTCGCGAATACACCGGGCCCCGCGCGTTATCTTACTTCCTTCGACAAACTCAAGCTACGCAGTTGGGGCAGCGATCGCGCGTTCGCGCTCTTCCGTGACGCCTATACGGCTCAGTTCTTCCATAAAACTACGCTCGACTATGAAGCTTATCGTCCCTGTGTCGTCTTCATCGATGGAGAATATTGGGGACTGCACGAATTGCGAGAGCGGAACCGGAACGAAGAATATTTCGAAGACCATTACCTGATCGATAAGGACAATCCCGGGTTCGATATCGTCGATCTGCAGGATAACATAGCCATTGAGGGCGATACGCTTGCCTGGTCGCAGCTCGAGCAGTTCGTCACGACGAATAACATGGCGGATTCGGCCAACTATGCGTACGTAAAGACGAAGATGGACGTCGAGAATTTCATGCTCAACTACGTTTCGAGCATTTACTTCTCCCGTGGCGACTGGCCCGGGCAGAATGAAGCCGTCTGGCGTCCGCGTACACCGGATGGGAAGTTCAAATGGATCCAATGGGACATGGACAACACTACCGCCTATTACCTGAATCCATGGTACGATATGTTCCAGCAGGCGATTCTCGGCAGCAGGGGTTACGGTCCATCTCCCATGCTGGTCGCGCTGCTGGCCAATACCGGGTTCCGTGACAATTGGATCAACCTGTTCGCGGATTACATGAACACCAACTTCCTGCCCCCGCTCATGCAGGCGAAGGTGGACGAATTGCGGAACGAGTTATCACCCTACATGCAGGAGTACCGCGACCGCTGGCAGTGCAACGCCAACTGGCAGGCGCAGACGGACAGTATGAAGTGGTGGGTCAACCTGCGGCAGCAATTCTGCCGGCAGCAGATCCTGACAACCTTTTCCCTACCCGCGTTTCGACGCGTATCGTTGAACGTAAGCGATACCGCCAAGGGGAACATCCGCGTCAATACCGTTTTTCTCGATCCATCAACACCGCGCACTACCACCAACGTTTTTCCATGGGCAGGATATTACTTCCAGGGCGTACCGGTTCCGCTCACGGCAGTACCAAAACCGGGCTACCGCTTCGTACGCTGGTTGCAGTCGAACGACACCAACGCGACCATCCAGCTTAACCTCGTCAGCGACACGGTGCTGACAGCCTTGTTCGATATCGATACATCCTATCGTGCTCCTTTGCGGGTCGTGATCAACGAAGCACAAGCCTCGAACAATTTCACCGTGCAGGACAATTACGGGGAATACGACGACTGGTTGGAGATCTACAACCCGAACGCCGACACGGTCGATCTGGCCGGGTATTATGTCACCGATAATCTGATTCTGCCGACGCGCTTTCAGTTTCCCGTCGGAAACGATTCAACAAAGATCGCCCCGTACGGACATCTGCTTTTATGGGCCGACGATGACGCGGAGCAAGGAGCCCTGCACCTTCCGTTCAAGTTCAATGCTTCGGGCGACCTGGTCGTGTTGTATCGTCCGGATGCCTCGAGCGTGGAAGACTCCATTCGGTTACCGTCGATCCTGTCGGATCAATCCTATGGCCGTTCGTATGACGCTTCCTCCACATGGGTGTTTTTTACAACGCCTACGCCGGCCGCCACCAATCAGGAGATCCCGGCCGCGAGTTTATTGATCAATGAGGTAATGGCTTCCAACACCGGAACGATTGCCGACAATTACGGGCAGTTCGACGACTGGTTCGAACTCTACAACCCAACCGCCGACACCCTTGATCTCGCAGGTTGGTTTGCCAGCGACGATCCCGCGCATCCGACCCGGTACCGTTTCCCGCACGGAACCGATTCCACCAAAGTGCCGCCCTACGGTTTCCGTATCGTCTGGGCCGACGGGCAACCCGAGCAGGGCGTCTTGCATGCGACATTCGGGCTGAGCGCTTCCGGTGATTGCGTCTATCTATACAAACCGGATGCGATCTCCATCTCCGATAACATTTGCTTTGGTGCTGCCGTGGCCAATGTGTCGTATGGGCGCACGTATGATGGAGCCAACAACTGGATCGACTTCAATCCCGCCACACCAGGCGCGACCAACGTACAGGTAGGAGCGGAGCGGATCGTCATCAACGAAGTACTTACCGTGAACACGAATTCGGTTACGGATAATTTCGGAGAACGCGAACCCTGGATCGAACTGCACAACCCGAATCCCGACACGGTTGATTTGGGTGGCTGGTTCCTGTTCAACCTCGTCGGGAATCCCGGACAGTACCGTTTTCCTTTCGACAACGATTCGTTGCGTATTCCGCCCGGCGGATTTTTGTTGGTGTACGCGGACAATGAAACCCGGCAAGGCAGCCTGCATGTACCCTTCCAGTTGAATGGCGGCCCCGCCTGTATCTGGTTGTACAAACCGGATCAAGCGGGCTCCGATTCGATCTGTTTCGGCGCGATCGCCGCTGATCAGTCCTACGGACGCCAGTTCGACGATGATCCGGTATGGATCAACTTCCCGGTGCCGACGCCGGGGGCAACCAATTACAGTCCGCAAGCTGCCACGGCCTTGCTGAATGAAGTTCAGCCGGTGAACACGAATTCCGCTGCCGATAATTACGGCGACTTCGATCCCTGGGTGGAGATCTACAACCCCAATCCGGATACGCTGGACTTAGGCGGCTGGTATATCAGCGATGTTTCGTCGCAACCGTTGAAGCATCGCTTCCCGCTCAACAACGATTCACTGCGCATACCTCCCGGTGGATTGTTCCTCGTATGGTCGGACAATGAAGTGGTTGAAGGAGCGGCACATGCCAACTTTATCCTGTCGAACGGGCCGGCATGTGTGTATCTCACCAAGCCCGACGGCCTCACGCGTTCCGATTCGTTGTGTTATCCGTTACTTGCAGCCGACGAATCGTATGGTCGTCGCGCGGATGGTGATCCTGTACTGGTCACCTTTACCGGTCCGACGCCCGGAGGAACGAACTGGAACTTTACGCCGGTCAATGTACTGATCAATGAAGTGCAGCCGGTCAACCTGTCGACCATCGCCGACGAGCAGGGTGAGTTCGACGCCTGGGTCGAATTGTATAACCCCTTCCCGGACACGATCGATCTGGCCGGATGGTACATGGCCAACACCGCCACCCTGGGCAATCCGGTAACCTGGTACCGCTTCCCGTTTGACAACGATTCCACCAAGATCCCCGGCGATGGTTTCCGCCTGTTGTGGGCCGATGCAGCACCGGGTCAGGGTGCCTTGCACCTTTGGTTCGTGCTGAATGGTCTGAACGATTGCGTTTACCTGATCAAACCGGATGAAAATGTCTCCGACCAGATCTGTTATACCAATGTACAGCCCGATCATTCGTATGGACGTGACGGCGACGGTGATCCGGATTGGCGCGACTTCTCCATCCCGACGCCGGATTCTACGAATGTGGACCTGTCGGTTGGATTGCCGAATGCTCCGGTTGCGAAACAGCTGCTGGTATGGCCCAATCCCGTTCACGACGGACAGATTTTTTTCAGTCGGAGCATCGACGCCAGCCTGTTCGATCAGACCGGTCGGATGCTTAGGTTCACTGAACGCCAGACGTCCATGGACCTTCAGGGTCTTGCGAGCGGTGTTTATGTTCTGCTTGCTCGCACCGGTGAACGGATACGGATCGTAGTATACTGATCCGACTTGGGTCTGTACTCTTCGGAATATCCGGCGCACCCTTACTGGAAAAGAAAGCTGTCAGCCGAGTGTAAAATCACGCCTGTTAACCACTCCGGAATGGGTTTCCGTCAATTTCAGCTTGGTTATTAATGGCATTCTTTCGAGGTTCGTTCAAGCTTGAATCGTCTCCCATGCGGTATTTATTCCACTTTTACTCTCCTGCTCATCTCGACCGCTTGTCTGGCACAGTCACGCCTGCAATGGACCGTCAGCGAGCGAACCCCGACAGCGCAGGCCAATATGCTACGTGCGGCGGCAACCGATGCGTTCGGCAACACCTACACGATCCAGAATACCCAGGACGCGACCAGCTTTTGGTTGATCGATCGCTTCTTCGCCTACGATGTACATGGTAACAAACGCTGGGAGATCGTCAATGATAGTTGTTTCAGCGGTTGCCAGGCGATTTATCATCTGGTCGTTCCGGTGGATAACGACGGCGCGATCTTCCTGGGTGGTTATGACGACTCGCTGATGAACCGGGATTTCCGTCTGCGACGCTACAACCTCGACGGCACCTTGCGCTGGCAACAGGATTGGGCCTATCCCTATATGTCGGTGCGACCGCTGATCGCGAGGTTCAGTCCGAACGGTTCACTCGTGGTTGCCATGGTCAACGAAGTGAACCCCGTGGATGGTGACGACTTCGCGCTGGCTGCTTTCGATACGACGAATGGGACCTTGCTATGGGATATCTCGATCCCGGACCAGGGTCCTGTCGGGGTGAATTTGTTTGAGACCATCACGGATATGGAGATTGATGCCGCCGGTACGATCATCTGCACCGGAAACGGAGGGAACGGCCTGGCCGCGATCATCCGCAGCTATTATTTCAGCGTGAGTCCTGCAGGAAGCCTGAACTGGATTCGTTTCTCCAATGGGAACCTGATTCCATCGAGCACTAGCCGGCTGGAGCTTGACGGACTCGGTTATTTCTATCGCTCTCACGGACAGAACGGACAACTCTGGTTGCAGAAGCTGGATGTCGCGACCGGTTCAAACGTCTGGTCTTTGCCCTATACGCATGATTCCGCTTCGATCGCGCCGGTGGACCTGGCGTTCGACGGTGCCAACCCGTATCTCTTGTTCAACTACCGCTATTGGATTCCCGACAGTTCATTTTCGGGTGGTCATTGGACCAACTTCGACTATTCGGTGTATAAATACGATACGGCTGGTGTATCCGTTTTCCGGCGCGATTACCTGAGTGACCTCGACTCACTCGCTGTACAAAATGGAACCGGCGGCGCGGTTCTGATCGGTGCCTGCGGAGGAGATTTTTACGTGTTGAGCCGGCACGCGCTCGATAGTGAACGAACCGTATTGGCCATTAACAGCTTCGATACCTCGGGGACCGTGCGGTGGATGGATACGACCCGCATGGTCATGGAGCCCGGCGGCATGACGCTGGATGCGGAGTGCAATGTGTATCTCTCCCGCTCCGATTGGCTGAGCGGCAATTACGTCACGACAGTCGTGCAGCAGTTTTCCGATCGTTTGCCGACAACGCTCGGGGAAAATGGAGCGGAGACGCTGAACATCTTTCCGAACCCGACCACCGGAATAATTCGGGTCACAGGGCTCTTTCCCGATTGGATGCAGGTAACTGATCTCAGCGGTCGGGAAGTTTACGCGATCGCGCATACCGATCAACTCGACCTTGGAGCCTTGCCGGAGGGAATCTACCTGCTGCGCTTGCAGTTCGGTGATCGTAGCCATTGCAGTTTGGTCGTAAAAAATGGACATCGTCGTTAGAGTTGATGCCCATGCGGTTCCGGGTATCGCAGGGATTTAGAGGAAGAATGCTCCGAATCTTTGAAATTGCAGAGAAATGTCAGGGTTAAACTGCCGTTTTTTTACTTACTTGCCGGAATAGGTCGAGGGAAAACTTTGTATTTTTCCCACAAATTCCAGTATTATTATGGATCATCAACTGAAATTCGTCAATTCCAGTCATACCCGATTTTTTCTCGAATTAAGAAAGCGAGTTGATGCCTACTTCACCTCCAATGGTATCAGTCCGCATGCGAATGCAGCGATGGTATTCAAAACCATCTTCATGCTGGCTTTGTATTTCGTCCCGTATGCCTTGTTGATCAGCGGAACGGCTACCGGTTGGGGATTTTGGGCCTGCTGGGCGCTGATGGGCTTCGGCCTTGCCGGAATCGGCATGAGCGTCATGCACGATGCCAATCACAAGGCCTATTCGTCGAGCGACACCGTGAACTATATCATGGGTAAGACCTTGAATGTAGTAGGAGGAGACGCGCGCAACTGGAAGGCCCAGCATAATATCCTGCATCATACCTATACGAATGTTTACAACGCGGACGAAGACGTGAACGATAAGTTGGGGATGCGGTTCTCGCCGGCCGGTAAGCACCGTTCCATTCAGCGGTTCCAGTTTCTGTATGCCTTCGTGCTCTATTCGATCATGACCTTTTATTGGGTGCTGCTCAAGGATCTGATTCAGCATTTCCGTTATCAGCGCAAAGGATTGAATAAAGAAACCGGTTGGAAGAAAGTGGGCACCATCCTTTCGCTGGTTGTGTGGAAGCTATTCTATGTAGGCTATATGCTCGTATTGCCGGCACTCGTACTGGAGGTTTCATTCCTGAAGTTATTCGCCGGCTTCCTGTTGCTTCACCTGATCGCCGGCACGGTACTGAGTGTGGTTTTCCAGCTTGCGCATGTCGTGGAAGCAGCGGAATTTCCCATGCCGGATGCGGAGGGCAACCTCGAGACGGAATGGGCCATTCACCAGTTGCGGACTACGGCGGATTTCTCGCCGGGTAACCCGATCATTACTTTTTATGTCGGCGGACTGAATTACCAGGCCATACATCACCTCTTTCCAAGGATCTGTCATATCCATTACCCCAAGCTGGCGCCCATCGTTGCACAGACAGCGAAGGAGTTCGGTGTTCCGTATACGGTTTATCCATCTTTCGGAAAGGCGCTTCGTTCACATGTGCGGATGCTGCAGAAGCTGGGGCGGAAGGATTATTTCCACCTGATTGAAACGATGGGTTGATCGGTGGACCGGTGTGCCTTGTATTGAGGCACACGGAGCATACGGATTTTCACGGAATTTACTTACAACTTTAGCAGCATTTTCGGAACGCTGTTGCCGACCTGCAGGTAGTACACTCCTGCCGGCAACATCCCGACATCCAGCAGGTCGGAATTTCCTTCGACTTTTTGGTGTAACACGATTTCGCCTTGTATGTTGCGAAGGACGGCGGAGGTGGTCGTGGGAGGAAGTGCTGTCGAAAACCGGATTCGATCGGTACATGGATTCGGAAATACCGCTATCTCGGGGAATGTTGTGGATGACACGCCCGTATTCAACGCGTTCCGCACCCGCATGATCCGCGGCGAGGAACGGTCGTAGGCGATGAAATACAAACTTCCGTCGGGGCCGGCGCAGGCATCGCGGACGCGACCGTACTCGTAACGCAGAAAGTACTGCTTGTTGAGGACGGAATCCATCGTTGCGTTCATCGTGTAGGCGATGAGTCCCTGGTTGATGCCGGTCACCGCCTGTACCAGTCCGTGCAACTCCGGAATCGACGGATGGTCGTACCAGGTGATTCCCGAGGGAGGGTTCTGGCCGACATCGATCGGGAAGGTCAGGCTGGATTGATAGGCGTTGCAAGTGTCAATGCTTCCTATGCACTGGTTCCCATCAAAGATCACCCAGCCGTAATGATTGCCCGGTTGGATGAGGTTGAGTTCGTCGTTGATCTGTCCGTACTCCGATACGATGATGTTGCCATTCGGTACCTGTACGATTCCCTGCGGATTCCGGTGTCCCCAGGTCCAGCTGTAGTCGGGGCGTGGGTTGTCGCTCGGCACGGAACCGTCGGGACGTACCCGCAGCACTTTGCCCGAATTCATGAACAGCGTATCCTGCCATTGCAGTCCGGCATAATCGGCCGTCCCGATATACAGACAGCTATCCTGACCAAAGACCATGCGTCCGCCTGAGTGTTCACCCGGGTGGTACCAGGAAAGCAGGAACAATGGATCTTCCAGTGAGTCGACAGCCGAATTGTATCGATAGCGCCACACTTCGATGCGCGTGCTTTGTCCGTAGTAATAGCCGGTATCGATCGTAGCATATACGTAGGGCTGATGAATGAAATCGCTGTGATGCGCCAGCCCCATGAAGTACCCGCTGGGCACACGCAATACGGTGCTGATCACACCCGTGACCGGATGCCAACGGCGAATGGCTGTCTGGTCCGTGAACCACAATTGCCCGTCAGGACCCATGTGCAGGTCCCAGGGCCCGCTGGCATAACCGCCCGCGAATTGCGCGCTGTCCACCGCGGTTTCAATCCGTACGATGGTATTCCCCAGGGTATCCAGGATTCCTTGAGCCGACAATCGAATTTGTCCGATGATGCAAATCAGTAAAAGACAGAGGAGGCGATTCATCAGGCTAAGATAACGGCTTGCCGGAATGTGGCCGGAACCCGAATGGAAGAAGATGTTGGGCAAACTATATTCGATTACAGGTGGTCATGAAGCAGGATCGTTTCACGACCCGACTTAAAAAAGTACCAGTTTTTCGTAGAACACTCTTGCAAGCGGAGTTTGTCCTGTCGCATGAATGTTAAACTGTGTTGCTGAATTGAACCGAATCCTTCAAGCCGCTATCTTGGAATTTCACCAATGATTCCATGACCGCCATGAGCCACCGCATCGTCCATTTCGAGATCCCCTGTAACCAACCGGAGAAGACCATCCGGTTTTTTGAAGAAGCGTTCGACTGGAAATTCCAGAAATTCGGCGAGGAAGATTATTGGCTGGCCATCACCGGTAACGACGAAGGTCCGGGTATCAACGGCGCCGTGATGCGCAAACGGGATCCCAACCAGCCGATCGTCAATTCCATCGATGTACCGGATATGGATGCAGCGATACGCCGCGTGGAAGGAGCCGGCGGTCTGATCGTCGTTCCAAAGATGCCGATCCCCACGGTCGGTTGGCTGGCCTACTTCAAGGATCCGGATGGAAACATCCACGGGCTTTATCAGAACGATCCGCAGGCGAAATGAGCAGTGTCCACTGCACAGGCTGTTTTCGATTGACCGCTTGAATGTTTCTTCTTCCTCTTTAACTATGCAATATGCAGTACGCGATCGATCCATCACTCGATATACTTTCCCGCACTCCGGGTGTGCTTCGCCACCTGCTGGGCGGGTTACCGGAATCCTGGGCACATGCCAACGAAGGAGCGGAGACCTGGAGTCCGTTCGATGTGCTCGGTCACCTCATACACGGCGAACGTACCGACTGGATGGAACGCACACGCATCATACTCTCCGATCAGGAAGAGCGGAGGTTTCGACCTTTTGACCGGTTCGCTCAATTGGAGGAGAGTAGGGGGAAGGACATGTTGCAATTGTTGGATGAGTTCGAAGCGCTTCGAAAGCGAAATATTACACAGGTTCGGGAATTGAACCTGTCCGACGAACAACTGGAACGCACCGGCATTCATCCCGCTTTCGGAGCAGTAAGACTTTCTGAATTGCTCGCTACCTGGATGGTACACGACCTGGATCACCTTGCTCAAATCGCACGGGTCATGGCGAAACAGTATCAAGCTGCGACCGGACCCTGGACCGCCTACCTGAGGATACTTCAATGAACCTGATGTCAACACGATGATCCTATTGCTTTTGAAATAACCATCCTCAATGGCTAAGAACAAGACCGAACCCACTCAGGCAAGCGTCGAACGATTCATCCGCACGTTTGCCAATTCCGAACAGAAGAAGAAAGACAGCTATGAGCTGATCGACCTGATGAAGAAGGTCTCTGGTCACGAACCGAAGATGTGGGGCCCCAGTATCATCGGGTTTGGCTCGTATCATTACAAATATGCGAGCGGGCATGAAGGCGACGCCCCGATCATCGGCTTTTCTCCGCGAAAAGCGGCCATTTCACTTTATGTGTACACCGGACTCGACGAACACGAACACCTGTTGGAAGGACTGGGAAAGTATAAAATCGGCAAAGTCTGCATCTATGTGAACAAGCTCAGCGATATCGACCGGCAGAAACTGATCCGGCTCATGAAGGAGTCCATCCGGTACATCAAGTCGAAGTACCCGTAAGGAACATCGGCTCCAATGACCATGGTCTTTTCCCGGAACGGGGCATTCTCTTAAGTTTGCAGCCCCAAACCCGTTAACATGTCCGTTGAAATGCAGGTCCGAGCCAGGGCCAACGACCGCTGCGAATTGTGCAGCGCTTCCAATCAATTATCGGTTTATGCGGTACCGCCCGACGAAGGACCTTCGGCCGACCGGGCCATCCTGGTGTGCCAGGACTGTCTGCACCAGCTTTCCGGGCAAGATGAACTGACGCCCTCCCGCTGGACCTTCCTCAATGACAGCATGTGGAGCGAGGTTCCCGCTGTCCAGGTGCTGGCCTGGCGCATGTTGCACCGGCTGAAGAGCGAGAGCTGGGCGCAGGATGCGCTGGATCAACTTTACCTCGACGACGAACTGTTGCAGTGGGCACAGGCGACCGGCGATCATGAAGACCGCGACCCCGTTGCCGTACACCAGGATGTGAACGGCGCGCGCCTGCAGAACGGGGATACGATCGTGCTGACCAAATCGCTCGACGTAAAAGGCTCCCAGATCAACGCCCGCATCGGGACGACGGTGAAGAATATCAAACTTGTTCCGGATAACACGGAGCAGATCGAGGGTAAGATCGAAGGACAGCAGATCGTTATCCTGACCAAATATGTGCGTAAGACAACGGCCTGAACGAAAATTTGGCCGATTCGCAGAATAAATCCTGAAAGTTGTACGGCCCCGTCTAATCGTGATCCGGGCGTTGGGTTTATCTTCGCCGGATGAGCAAACTTCTTACCTCCCTTTGTGTTCGATCAGCCGGCCTCTTTGTGCTGATCCTGCCCTTATTAACTTCTGCGCAACCGGCCGGTACGTTGGATCCTTCCTTCGGAAACGCCGGTCGTTATGTACAGGACTTCGGTTTCCAGGACAACCTCACGCACATCGCGGTGCAACCGGCCGACCAGAAGGTGGTCACCGTGGGTACTGCCTTGACGCCCGCGTTCGCGGGACAGCTCCTGGTGATCCGGCTGCTGACCGATGGTACGCCCGATTCCACGTTTAATGGCACCGGCGTGTTGACCGTTCCCGATTTCACGGAATCGTATGCGTATCGTGTGATCGTCCGGGACGACGGTAAGATTCTGGTCGGCGGCGCTTCCTGTGATCCGTCCTATAATTTTTCCTTCCTCGTCATGCGCTTCCTCGAGGACGGCAGTCGCGACACGACCTTCGGCCAAAGCGGCATCGCAAGTGTTGACCTGAGCCCGAGTGACGATATCGCCTACGGCATGACCGAGCTGAACGATGGTCGCATCCTCCTGGCGGGACAAATGACCGATCCGGCCTTCAACAAGGCGCCCGTCATCATTCGACTCGAAGAGGACGGTTCGCTGGATTCCACCTTTGGCACCAACGGCGTGGTGGCGATGCCGGTGACGGGACAGGACAGTCGCTTTTGGAACATCGCCGTACAGGCGGACGGTCGCATCACCGCTTGCGGCCACTATGACCAGGGTCTGACCGGTTCCGGCCAGTTCAATTTTGACGTGCTCGTTGCGCGTTACTGGGAAGACGGCTCGCCGGACAACGGTTTCGGCACGAACGGGATCGTCATGACGCCCTATTCGGCCGAATATGTAGAAGACGGTTTCGGTCTGGCGCTGACATCGGACGGCGGTTGTTATGTAGCCGGTTACACCACGCAACCCGACTTTTCGTTCGACCTGTTGCTGGCGAAGTACGACAGTACCGGAACGCTCGATACCGGCTTCGATACCGACGGCATCGCCATCTGGGATAGCGCCGCGCAGGATGTGGCGTACGATATGGTCCTGCAACCCGATGGAAAGCCCCTGCTGGCCGGCACTTCCGGCGGTTTCTTCATGGATGATCGCGACTTCTTACTGGTGCGTTACCGTTCCGACGGTTCACTCGACACGGATTTCGACGGCGACGGCTATTCGGTCACCACGGTAGCGACCGCCTTCGACGAAGCCAACGGGATCTGCCTGCAGGCCGATGGCAAGATCCTCGCGGCTGGAAAGGGCAATACCGGTCCGAACAACGACGTAGCCGTGATGCGATTCAACAACGATCTCTTGGTCGGCATCACCGAACCAACTGCAACAGCCAACCTGAGCTGCTGGCCCATACCGGTCAGGACGGGATCCGTACTGCATGTATCGTCCACCCTCCAGGCGGAGCGCATCGAACTGACCGACCTCTACGGCCGGACCACGCTGCTCCATGCAGGAGCGCCGGCCCTCGCGCAATCCACCATCGAGATCCGCCTGCCGGCAACGCTTGCAGCCGGTTCCTACCAACTGCGGATGACCGACAAGAACGGCAATCTGGCTCAGACGCGATTGCTGGTGGTGGAATAAGTACCGCTGATCATTTGACGAACCAACGTTCGTCACTTGTTTTCCGGCCCCGGATCCTGAATTTGAAATCAGGATACGGGGCTGATTATTTTACGGCTTAATTCCACTATAACTCAGGAATTCGACCAACGGTCTCGGCAGGCAATCATATTTTTTTCTTAATCGTCTATACCAGCATGGAGAAGAAAATTCCTGGCAAATTCAGATTCTTTGGTAACAAGCACTATGGCTTTTAAACAAAAAATGGAAAAGCGCTACTGAGATTAGTGCTTACAAGATTCCATCAATTGCGATGATTCGAAAAACCGGATAGACAAGGACAACTTTTTTAAGTCACGGAAGGTGTTAAATTTTCCGAAACATTTGCATTTTTAAAATTCATTATTATCCTTTGATATTGCTAACGATTTTAAACCGATGCCATGAAAACAACTACTATTAAACTTCGTTTTTCGAATATTTTAAGGGGGGGGTCCCTTGTCTTATTGCTGTTGTCGCTCGGAGTCTTCGGACAGTCATTGGATGTGACATTTAATCCTTCCGTGTTCAATGGCGGATATAATGTGAGTTGTAACGGAGCCAGTGATGGCACCCTGGAAGCGATCATCGTTGGCGGACAGCCGCCCTATTCTTTTCAGTGGTCAACGGGTGCCTACACGAAGACCATTACCAGCCTGGCAGCCGGAACGTATTCCATTTCCGTTATTGATGCCGCGCAGGACACCATCACCAAGAGCTATACGCTGATTGCCTCGGAAGCCCTCACCGGTTCACTCGACGTTTCGACCTATGGAGGCGGATTCAACGTTTCCGCGCAAGGGGCAGCCGACGGCTGGATCACCGCTGTCATTGGGGGCGGCGCTACACCCTATACCTATCAGTGGAGCAATGGAGCCGAGACGGAGACGAATCACGACCTGCCGAGCGGATCGTATTCGGTGATTGTCCGGGATGTCAACCAATGCCAGTTGCAATTATCGACCAGCCTGACGCAGCCCACGCCTTTGCATATTGTCAGCATCACCAGTCCGCTGCACAACGGGTACAACCTCAGTTGCAAGAGCAGCGATGATGGCGCCATTGACCTGACGGTTTCCGGTGGTGTTGCGCCCTATACCTATCAATGGAGTAATGGAAATTTCACACAAGACCTGGCAGACCTGAAAGCCGGCGAGTACACGGTGCTGGTCAAGGACCTGAACGGTGTTGGCGTAACGGCCAGTATCACGCTCACGCAACCCGGTTCGATCGAAGTGGAATTGACCGCTCCGACCTACCCCAACGGCCACCACACGACCTGTTACAACTGTTCCAACGGCAGTGTGACCACCACGGTCACCGGCGGGGTGATGCCGTACACCTATTCCTGGAACACCGGCCAGAACACCCAGAACCTCTCCAACCTCATGGCCGGCACCTACTCGGTGCTGGTAACGGATGCCAACGGTTGCACCAAACCCGACGTCAAGATCGACCTCACCCAGCCGGATCGGGATGATTGGACGATGACGGGGAATGGTGGAATCGATTCTTCATCGGAGTTCCTGGGCACAACAGACAGTACCAGCCTGATCCTGAAGACCAATAACGCTGAACGAATTCGCATCCGGGGAGCCGGAGGTGTAGCAATTCAATCCGGTCTTGTCGTCGACAGTCTTAACATTCAGCAGAACTTATCGTTGGGTGGTCGCAGACTCATGGGTTATCGTACATCCTCACAAAACGGGGTGGGCCTTTTCGGTTTCGGGCAAGATCCGGATGAGAGTATCAGTTCGATCACGTCCTGCTCCAATCCCGTACTGAACGTTCCGACGAACTATCAATTTCAGGGATCGCTACAGCTTTACGGAAATTTTTCGGCTGGTAGTGGGATTGGAGTTATGGAAATGGGTTTTGATGGCACGAACTCGTTCATAGACGTGGTTGGCGCTCCGCAAACACCTAATTCCAATCGCCTGTTAGTGAACTATTATTGTGGCAGGGATGCCTTCATCTGCACAGGTCCGAATGGCGGTAATGTGCAGCTGGGTGGGACAAACTCAATAATTGGAGTTGGAATTGACCCAACTCCCTATACTGGAAGTACTGGTTATCGGCTCTATGTAGCCCAGGGTATTCGTACCGAAAAACTACGGGTAGATCTTCCAGGTAACTGGCCGGATTATGTTTTTGATCCCGGCTACTCCCTCATGAGTTTGAAAGAGGTGGAAAGGTATGTTTCGGAAAACCGGAAACTACCCGGCCTGCCGTCTGCAAGAACGATTCAGTCGGAGGGCTTGGATGTTGGTTTGATGCAGGCCAAAATGCTGGAGAAGATGGAAGAACTGGTCCTGTACGTAATTCTCCTGGAAAAGAAAGTTTCCGCACTGGAGGAACAGTTAGTGGCAGACAGCAAATAGGTCTGCTTAACGGAGTACAAACTTTTCAAAGACGAGATAATGCGAGCGCTGTGGCTTTTTATACTAATTTCAATAGCGCATACGGGCAACGGTCAGTATGTCACCATAAAGGGAAAACAATTTTATGATCGCGATGGAAGTCGATTTTTCCCCAAAATCATGAACTACTCCATTTCACCCGGATATAATTCCTTCCCAGTGAGCTCCTATAGCGACATGTGGGTAGGCCCGTGGCCGCAATATGGCCAGTATCGTCATTTGGAAAATCCGGATGGCTTAGACCAGATTCGCCAGGATTTTGCAGCGATTCGGGGATTGGGTTTCAATTCAATCCGACTTATTACCGGATTAAAGAGGTACAATATTCCCCCATGTACCACTGGTCAGGGAAGCTATTGTCACCCCTGTAATGGAATTATTGGCAGTTCGGTATTTTCATTTGATTGGTTTCTTTCCGGGTGGAATCAGAATATTTCTTTAAACGCGAAGAATAATAAGTGCTATGCGATCCAGGCGCCTTATGATCTGCCATCCAATCCTCAAATGGCGATCTTTTTACAAATGCTCGAAGATGTGATTGAAGTAGCTGATCGTGAGGACTTGCGGGTAATCCTGCTCACAGCAGACGGGTTTGACCTCTTCAGGGGTGGGTTTGGACAACCCAATCAAACAGCGGTCGATGACTATAAGGCCTTTTTGAAGGTCATGACCGGTTACTTAGCCACCAACACGGCGATTATGGCGTATGATTTGGACAATGAGCCGAATTATAAAGACGGTGATAATGGACTATGGAATCGCAGAAAAAATGAAGTATGTGATTTCAGTGGTCAATTGTATGACGCCATTAAAGTACAAAGCGACCCGAACCACCTGATCACAATTGGCTTAGGGCACGCGGGCACCACGCAAACATGGGATCCCGGTGTGATGAAAACGGATTTTGTTTCCTTGCATATCTACCCGGAACCGCAATGGCAGTACGATTATGGTGTGAATATTCAGGAAGATGTTATTCAACATGCAATCGACCGAATGATGGATCAGATCTACTGGGCCAGCACTTATCTGGAGCGACCCTGGGTATTGGAAGAGACGGGATTTACGTCCAGCGATGATCTCGGAAGTTGGGATTGTGGCACTTTTGGAGACTACAGTGACCTGAACGCATTCATGCAAGATTTGCTACCGATCATCCGGGATTGTGGCCCGTCCGGCTATGCATGGTGGGGGTTTCAGGACAGCTTCGAGAACGGCTACACCCCTCCTGACTGTTCACTCCAAGTGCCTCCGGGCCAGGCGAATTTGGACCACTCCCGCCGATCATGGGCCTTTCTGAAGTCCGGTGATCCCGACCCGACTTGGGGGTACAATTTGTTGATGAAACAGCCGGCATGTTCGACCTTACAGACCTTCCCGTGGACCGCAACCGCTCCCTGCAGCATCAACCCTCCCTCCACCGTAACCCTGAGTGATCATTACTACGACCCTTATTTGAATCACATATCCAATCCGGGCTTGACAGGAGCGGTTACCGGCACTTGTCGCGACAGTGAGGGAAGACCAATTGCCGGGGCTGTCGTAGCGGCGGCGAATTATTTATATACGAAGTTTGACCCTATGACTATGCAAGTTATAGGGTATGAAAGTTACTGGACGTATACGTTTTCAGATGTTAATGGAAGCTTTCTATTAATTCCATTTAATTATTACACCCCTGGATTAAATGAGTTCATCACGCAAGTTCGGGTAACCGCACCCGGGTATAAAACAGTAGAGGAAGGAACTCTCCAAAGCCAACCGGTTTCTGCTAACATTCAATTTGCATTACCCGGCGCAACTCCTAAGTATGCTATTGCTATAACACAAACGGTATTATCGACCGAAACGGTAAACGAGCAAGCTTGGGCGAGGGTTAATTTTACTGGAACGAATGATATTCAGGGCTCTATGACAGTCAGGGCGAGGGAGAGTATAGAGATCAATGAAGGCTTCTTCGCGGTGAACGGTTCCATATTTGATGCCGGCATACAAGCTGTGTGGCCGGACTGCGACGATTATTCGGGCTTTAGACGCGCCAATCACGCTAGTTCCTTCGAAGTGAATTATCAGGTAAACAATAATGAAATAACCCTCCTGCTGGATTCGAAGAATAATGCAGTACCTGTTCGCTGCTTCCCAAATCCTGCAAATCGCCAATTGACCATTGTAGTTCCCGATTGTGGGCCGGATAAGGCCTATCAGCTTAAATTGTTGTCAATGGAAGGCCAGTTGATTTTGGAAGAAGAGATGAAGAATGAGATACAAATCCTAGACCTTAATTTAATTCGAGCAGGAGTTTATCTGATTCGCGTAGAAGCGAGTGGTATGAATTGGTGTTTACCCGTATATATTGTTAAATAACAGGCTAATGAAAGCTATAATTATAATAATTCTATGTTTCGGTATTTCGACAGATGTCAGAGCGCAACAACTTCGAGACGTAAAGCTTATTCAGAGTTATGGTGATGATATAATAAATGCAATTCAGACGGATTACGGTGTCTTATTTGCCGGACGTTATGGGGGCACAGGTGTTGTTGTGGGCGGAGATACACTTTATCCCTCCAATGGCTTGGGTGATATGTTTATTGGTCTTATCAATGAGTCATTAACCGATATGCTATGGGTAAGATCAATGGGAGGTTATAATAATCCCGGAGATTGGGAAAATTGTGCAATACTTGGAATCTCAAATGATGGTTTTTATGTCTCTGGTAGGTTTGGTGGTCCATTCTCCATCGACACTCATCAAGCAATAGCAAAGGGGGGCGAGGATGCGTTCTTTGCCAAATTTGATTATTCGGGTAATTGCCTCTGGTTGAAATCCGCGGGAGGAGTAATGGATGATAGTGGCGGGCCTGCTGTTTTGACTGCCGATAATAAAATCCTTTGGATAGTATATGGTGAGAGTTCGGGAACCATTGATACGTTTAATGTATCGAAGGGTGGTTATTTAGTCACCATGGATCTGGATGGAAACGTTCTGGCAGTTAAAGATCACTTTACCTCTGCCGTAATTTTCGGTTCCATGGCCATTCAGGGTTCTTCGATTTATTGTTCCGGCCAGACGCAGAATGATACTGCTGCATTTGGGCCCATAGCGTGGGTAGGCTCCAATCCCCAGGATATTGTACTGGCGAAATGCGATTTGAGTGGTAATCCCATCTGGGGTAAACGGTTTGTATCAGGCCGAAGCGGCGGTTCTGGCGGCCAATTGAGGGTAGATCCAACCGGATCAATTTATATTACTGGAAACTATTATGATAGTCTTATAGCGGATGGAAATTCAGTTCGAAACTATAATGGCTCTAACTACCATGATGTATTCATTGCTTGTTTTGATTCGAATGGAGTCAACCATTGGTTAAGGAATGGAGCATCGAGGTACTCATGGGGCTTTGGATTGACTATGGATACCGATTCTACTTTTTACGTAACAGGAGAGTTCACGGATACACTTACGCTGGGGGCTCATCAACTGTTTTCCCCTGGTAATGATTGTTTGTTTCTTTCTCGATTTACGAGAACTGGAGATTGCATGGGCGTTTTACCTTTTTCAGGCGGTTTTGGTAATAGTGTTACAATGGATGTAAATGGTTTTCCGATTGTTTCTGGAACGTTTTACGATTCTATCCAGGTTCAGGGAATAACCTATACGAGTTGGGGGCAACGCGATGCCTTCATCGGTCGGATGGATAAGATCACCGGTATTCCCAGTGAGGCAAGAATGGATGGTAATGGTCTGGTGATATATGCCAACCCCAATGATGGCAGTTTTCGGATCCGAGTTCCGGCATCCGTGGCTACCCTGGAAGGCGCGCGCTTATCTGTGTACGATTCAAAGGGGGCCCTTGTAGAGCAATTCAAAATTGACTCACATACCGAAGCACCCATCGTACGGCTGCACCATGCCATGCCCGGCCAGTATGTCTTGCGACTCGAACAGGATGGGAGGGCGTTTTCCGGACGATTGATATTAAAGTAGGGTCCTCTCGCTAAAACTTCCGCCGATTATACCTACGCTCTTCCGATTCATTGTCGAAAAGTTTAAATTCCAGCAGTACGGTATCAGACGGCCGGCGTCCTGCTAATGACAGCCGAGGCTTTATTGGATCGGAATTCCTGAATTTATTCAACGTAGGACTATTTCAACTCATTCCCCATCCCACTCCCCCTGATCATATCGGTGAGGATCGCTTTGATCTCGCCGAGGAGCTGTTTCATCCAGGCATAGTGCAGGTTTTCCCGGGTCACACGTTGGTAGAACATATCGTTGATCACCGCGAAGAGGCTGCGCGCCAGGTCCGGTTTGCCGGCAATACCGAGTTCTGCTGACCAGCAGGGGAGGATCGCGTCTTCGACGAATGCAATGGCGCGGGTGAAGCAAAGCTGGTAGGAAAGGTTCTCCCGGTGTACGCGCAACTGCCGGTTGAAAAGCAGGTCGCCGGGATATTCGGCCAGTAAATGCAAAAAGTCGGGATCGAACGTCCGGCAGTCGCAAGCGCGTCCGGCGATCTCCACCGCGCGGTCGAGGTGCCATTCCAGCAGCCGTTCGGTGAAGACATCAATATCGGCGAAGTGGTGATAGAACGAAGACTTGCTGATGCCCACCTTGCGCGCCAAAGTCTCCACCCGCAAGCCGTCCGGTCCTTGCGCGGCGAACAATTCGTAGCCCGCTTCGATCCAGGGCAGTTCGTTCTTGGAAACCATGCCGGGTAAAAATAACCCTTTTACAATTTTAAAAATTTGGCAGAAACAGGCATTCTACCTGTTCAAGTGTTAAAGTTAAGCGACAATATGTGTAACCAAAGGGTTACGCGTATATTTGTAACCAAACGGTTACACAATGAGCTCCCCGCGACGCGATGTCTTCCAGGCGATTTCCGACCCGACCCGCAGGGCGATCCTCGGCCTGCTGGCGCTCCAATCGCTCTCGGTCAACGCGGTCGCCGAGAACTTTGACATCAGCCGACCGGCCGTATCGAAGCACGTCAAGGTGCTCGAAGAATGCGGCCTGGTGCATGTCCGGCAGGAGGGACGTGAGCGCTTTTGCGAAGCCCGTCTGGATCAGCTCGCGGAGGTGAATGCCTGGGTAAATCAGTACCGCCGGTTCTGGGAACGGAAATTCGACCGACTGGAAGCTTACCTCGATCAGTTGCAACAATCAAAAAAGAAACACCGTGGAAAAAAGAAATGATTCCTTTCGTTGGGAAGACAAGGTAATCGAGCACAAGCGCTTCATCAAGGCGCCGCTCTCCCTGGTCTGGGAAGTGTGGACCAAACCGGAGCACCTGGCCAAGTGGTACGGCCCGGAAGGATACACCCTGACCACCGCGCAGCTGCAGTTGCAAACGGGAGGCAGCTGGAATTTCGTCATGCACGGATTCGGGAAGGACTATCAGAACGACATCCGTTACACCCGGATCGAGCCCGAGCATACGCTGTGTTTCCGCAACGGCGCTATCGACAATCCCTATGGCTTTGACGTGCAGGTAACCCTGGAAGAGCAGGAGGGAGGCACCTGGCTGACCATGCGCTCGGAGTTCTCCTCCAAGGCCGTGATCGAAGAACTCAACCAAAAGGTGAACGCGATTGAAGGCGGAAAGCAGACGCTGAACAAGCTCGTAGCGTACGCGGAGAAACTGTTTTCCGGAAGCTGAGGCTGGTGCAGCGGACGCGGTAGGCCCCCGATCTCCGGTTCGTAGCGGGGAAAATTGCTACTTTTACGGAAGCAAGCTATTCCATCATGAAATACCTTCCCATCGACCGCCAGCTTTTCATTGAAAACCGGAAAAAGTACCTCAGCCATTTGGGTGAGCGCTCCATCGCGTTCTTCAACGCGAACGACGAGATGCCGCGCAGCGGAGATACCAGTTTCCCGTTCCGTCAGCAGAGCGACCTGTTCTGGCTGACCGGCATCGACCAGGAACAGACGATCCTGGTGCTGGCGCCGCAGCATCCACTGCCGGAATACCGGGAGATCCTATTCCTGCGGAAGACGAACGAGCACATTGCCGTTTGGGAAGGACATAAATACACCAAGGAAGAAGCGCGGGAAGTTTCGGGCGTGCAATCGATCTACTGGGTCGACGATTTCGCGGCGATCCTTCCGGTCCTGATGCACCATACCGATACGGTTTACCTGAACCTCAACGAGAACGACCGCTTCGTCACCGAAGTGCCGTACCGGGATGTGCGCTTCGCGGAAAAACTCCGCGCGCAGTATCCGCACCACCGTTTCGAACGCAGTGGCCCCTTAATGGCGAAGCTGCGGTCGATCAAGTCGGAGACGGAGATCGAACTGATGCGTACCGCGATCGACATCACCGACAAAGCGTTCCGTCGCGTGTTGGGCTTCACGCGTCCGGGAGTGATGGAGTACGAGATCGAAGCCGAGATCATCCACGAGTTCATCCGGAACCGCGCGACCGGACATGCCTATACGCCGATCATCGCCAGCGGGCCGAGCGCCTGTGTCCTGCATTACAACGAGAACAATCGTCCCTGCAACGACGGCGACGTGATCCTGCTCGACTTCGGCGCCGAGTACGCCAACTACGCGGCCGATCTGACGCGTTGCGTTCCGGTGAACGGTAAGTTCAGTCCGCGGCAGCGCGACGTGTACAACGCGGTCCTGCGCGTGATGCGCGCGGCCATGAAGATGCTGGTACCCGGCAATACGATCCCACGCTACCACGAAGAAGTGGGTCGGGTGATGGAAGACGAGCTGATCAAACTCGGACTGCTGAAAGCCGAGGAGGTGAAGCGCCAGGACCCGAAGCAGCCGCTGTACAAGAAGTACTTCATGCACGGCACCTCGCACTTCCTCGGACTGGACGTGCACGACATCGGCAACCGTTACGAACCGATGGCTGCCGGCATGGTCTTCACCTGCGAGCCCGGCATCTACATCCCGGAAGAAGGACTCGGCATCCGCATCGAGAACGACATCCTCATCACCGCCAAAGGCCCCGTCGACCTGATGGCCGCCATTCCGATCGAGATCGAGGAGATCGAGGCGTTGATGGCGAGTCGGAAGGTGATGGCTTGATTCGTAGTGAACAGTGAACAGTAAACAGTGAACAGTGGGCTGGTAGGGGTAGGCGGACAGCGGTAGGCAGTGGACATGTTGCATTCTTTGACTTGTTTGTTGGTTGTGTCAATCGCACCTCGCGCCTCGTCCCTCGCCCCTCTTGAAGTAGTGTGAGGGTGAGAAACAGGGTGAGTGAGCAGTGAGTGGTCTTCGTCCCACGTCCCTCGTCCCCCCCCCCCAGTGTGAGACTAAGAAACAGGGAGAGTGAGCAGTGATGGTTCCTCGCACTTCCTGACATGGAGATACTTCAACAGGAATACCTACATTTGGTTTAGATCAAATCCTTACCATATGCATTTCCTACGCCGTTCCCACGGATATTTCCTTGCTTTCCTGTTGTTGTTTGCGGTAGTCCCGGAAAGGTCATTTTCACAAGGTTTCTGCGTTCAGTCCTCCGATTTCCCTGGTTCGCCGAGGACCAGGTGTATGGCTGAAACGTCGGGTTACAAAGGATACCTTTTCTGCGGTTTCATCGCCGGAGGCTTTTACATAAACGACGTGTGGGAGTACGATGAGTTGACATCGCAATGGACCCAGAAAGATACATTCCCAGGGCCGTCCCGTCGGGAAGCATTCACCTGGTCGATCAATGGGAAAATCTATTTAGGCTGTGGCAACCAGGGCGCCAATTGTTACCGGGACCTTTGGCAGTATGATCCGGCGACCGATAGCTGGCTGCAGCGAACTGATTTTCCCGGCAACAACTGGAACCAATATGCGGCATTCACTTATAACGGAAAAGGTTACGTCGTTTTTGGTTATGCCTCCTGCGGATCATCTTCAGCCTCATCACAATTTTGGGAATACGACCCTCAAACCGACAGTTGGAATCAATTGGCCGATGTACCCTTTGTCAGCATAGTTAGCCGCGGAGCCGTCCTGGGGAACAAAGTTTATTTTCTGGACACATCCGGCGCGTGGACCTATAGCTATGATTTCTCTTCCCAGACCTGGTCCAACAGCTGGCCGAATGCAGCGGGAAGTGGAACCGGTGCTCCGGTATTTTCAACGACCATTCAAGGAGTAGTTCATTGTTTTACCGAAAACTTTGTCAAGTATGCTCACTTTCCCAGCTCTTCGTGGCTGCGTGGCACCAACCTTCATAATAATTTGTTTCATTCGGAGACGGCCTTTATGGCTTTCGCCGATTCAGTAAAAATAATTGGCGGTGGTACCGGCTTGTCGGCTTTCACACAGGATGTATGGACGTACTATCCCGGATGTGCCAGCACCATCACGGCCGCTATTACAGCTCCCGATACGAGTTTTGTTGGCGCAAGAAATCCCCTCCTCAATTCCAGTTCGATCGCTCCAACGACCAGCCAGTTTTTATATCACTGGCGTGTCGATACGGCCGACTGGGGTTGGTTTTCCGGCGATACGGCTGTCGTAGCCTTTCGTTATGGTACAGTGCCGGTGTCCATGGTGGCAACGAATGGCTATTGTTACGACTCCATTGCAACGGGAGTTCACATCGCGCAAGGGATGTGGTCCGGAAAGACCACTTTGCCGCTGGAAGCCAAAGGACGCAACTTCGCAGTAGGAGCCGGTAACGCCGGAGTCGCCTACTTTGGTTTGGGGAATGATGAGGACAATAATCTGTTACGCGACTTTTGGCGGTACGATTGCAACAGTCAGCGGTTGGAGCGATTACCCGATTTTCCTTTTAGCCCCGTGCGTTACGGCAAATTCATCTTTGCGGCCGGACATTATTTCTTACTCGGAGGCGATACGAATGTTGCTCCGTGGAAGACGAATCTTTTTTACGAGTTCATTCCCGCGACCGGCGGCTGGAACCGACTGCCGGATTTCCCGGGACCAGCCCGGGCTTTTGCTGCTGCGAGCGTAATCAATGACCAGGTGTATTTATGTTTCGGAGGCGCGGCAGAGTTGTATCGGTACGATATACCTTCTTCGACATGGACAGCGTTGGCATCTCATCCAACCTTGACCTTCGCGGATGCTATGGTGGACTTTCAGGGTGATCTCTATTCCATACAAGTGTCGGGTACCGGTTCGATATGGAAGTACGATGTTTCACTCGATTCCTGGGGCCTATTAACCAGCAACTTCACGCCGGATAATCGGGCGGGAGCGGTCATTTTTTTGGATGGAAGTAAAATCTGGGTGGTCAATGGGAAAGTAAGCGGCACCTCTCCATTATCCTATCTGAATACGGGATATTACTTTGATCTCCTCACAGGGTTGCGGAGTCCTGCGGCTTCGCTCTTTTCTTCAACAGGAACTACGAACACGACTGCATTTGCCACCGGGATGAAAATCGATGGGCGATTCTATTATTGTTTCGGTCAGTTTCTCAGTTCCAAGAGTACAGCCATTTGTCGTTACGAACAGCTTGCCTGTACCACCTTGCCCTATTATGTTCCGGTGGAGATTGATGAAGCCGGAATCGGCGTACCGCATGTGTTCTCCAACTATAGTTTCCTGCAGTTACCGGAAGATTCGTCGCAGTTATCCTTATTGGTTGACGGGCAGTCGGTGACTCCGGTGAATGGCTTTGAGACCACCCTGGAGCATACGTTTCGCCAATGTGGAGAACACCAACTCCGGTTCATCGTTACCGGATCCGGCTGTGCCGATACTACAACCTATTATCAGACCGCTCATCCGATTTATAATGTGGAATCTCGGGCGGAGATGCCCTTGGGACAATACAATATCCGGCACACCATGAACGCGTTCAGCATCGGCAATACCGGGTACATGGGCATGGGAAACAAGTACGTCGATATCCTGGTGGAAGCCTATAAGGATTGGTACGCTTACGACCCCGCATCGGATACCTGGTCGGTGCGCGCTTCATTGCCCGCGGCGGATGACCGGACCGGCTCAGCCTGTTTTGCCAACAACAATTATGGATATATCAGCAGTGGAAACAAAGGTTGCTTCGGCAGTATGTCCTGTTACTTCAACGAGACCTGGAAGTACGATCCGGCCCTGGATGTGTGGACGCAGCAGTCGCCGATCCCCGGTATTGGACGTTACGAACTGTGCGCGACAGTACTTGGCGATACGGCTTATGCCGGCCTGGGTTATTATCCGTTCAACAATCCCGGGCAGATTGATAAATATTCGTTCTCTTCCGACACCTGGACAAGTTCGGGATGGCCTTATGGCAAGTCCGGCTCAGCGACACCTATAGCGTTCACCTGGAATGGTAAAGTATACGCCGGGTATAATGTACTCATGGATGGAGGACCGTACCCGGGTCTCTACGCATATGATCCGGCAACCGGTGAATGGTCGGATGAATTGTTGGAATGGGATGGATTGCGCGGGGAACCTTTTGCAGCTGTGGTGGGCAATGATGCGTTTCTGTTCAGAGAGTACATCAGGAAAATCGATCTGCAAAGAATGAAAGTGATCCCCCTGCAAACACTGGTCATGCCGGGAGATACTTCCGTCGATTTCAGCGCAGGCTTCACGATCAACAACCAGGTGTTCTTTAGTACGCTGACTTACGACCAGGGGCCGCGATTCGGAAACCACTTCTACCGGTACGATATTGGTCAGCCGGTTTGCGACCTCGATTCGCTCATCATGGGAACTCCGGTGGTAGTAGCAAAGCAAACCCACTCGCTCGAAGTACAGCCTAATCCGGCACACGAACGGGTTCTGGTTACTTTGTCCAAAGACCGGAATCGAAGTGGACTGCTGGAACTTGTCGATCTGCAAGGAAGAACCCTGCGCTCCAATCGGGTACAGGGAATCAATATTGCCATGCAGTTGGCAGGAGTCCAGCCCGGCGTTTATACGCTGTCATTCACGGAAGATCAAACCGCCGTACGGTCGGTAGCGAAGCTGGTAGTGGAATGAGGGGGGGGGATCAGTGGGCGGTTGGCGGTAGGCATGTCGAGTTCATTGGAAATTTGATAGATTTGTTTATCGCTCCTCCTGGCGTAGTGTGAGGGTGAGAAACAGGGTGAGTGAGCAGTGATTGGTCTTCGCACCTCGCACCTCGTCCCTCCTTTCGCAGTGTGAGGGTGAGAAACAGGGTGAGTGAGCAGTGATTGGTCTTCGCACCTCGCACCTCGTCCCTCCTTTCGTAGTGTGAGGGTGAGAAACAGGGTGAGTGAGCAGTGATTGGTCTTCGCACCTCGCACCTCGTCCCTCCTTTCGCAGTGTGAGGGTGAGAAACAGGGTGAGTGAGCAGTGATTGGTCTTCGCACCTCGCACCTCGTCCCTCGCCCCTCCTTTCGTAGTGTGAGGGTGAGAAACAGGGTGAGTGAGCAGTGGTGTTCCTCGGAGCACGCACCTCGCACTTCCTGTCGTAGTGTGAGAGCTAGAAACAGGGCGAGTGAACAGTGATTAGTCCCACGCACCACGCACCTCGTCCCTCGTCCCTCGTCCCTCGCCCCACGCCCCTCGTCCCACCCTCAGTGCAAGTCTAAGAAACAGGGCGAGTGAGCAGTGAGTGGTACCTAGTCCATACAACATATGAAAACCATCCTCCTTCGCTACGTCACCTACAACCAGTGGGCCAACGACCGGCTCTTGTCGTTTGTCTCGGAGAATTTTAAACCGGAACAACTGGAGCAGTCCATCGTGAGCAGCTTCCCGTCGGTGCGGACGACCTTGTTGCACCTGTGGGGTGCGGAATGCATCTGGCTGATGCGCCTGAAGGGCGAATCCCCGACTACCTGGAAGTGGATGGAGTTCGGCGGTAGTTTTCAGGAATTGTACGGTGAGATCATCGAGAACGACAAAGCCTGGATCGATTTCATCGAAACCAGCGGGGATGCATTTTTACAGACCCAATTCCGGTACAAGTCGCTGGACGGTACGGAGTATCACAACATGGTCGCCGAAGCCGTGCTGCATTGCATGAACCACAGCACCTTTCATCGTGGTCAGTTGATCACGATGTTCCGGCAGTTGGGTTTTAAAAAACTGTTCTCGACGGATTTGATTGCGTTTTCCCGGGATTAAAGCCACTGTAAAGGCTTTTCCGGATTTTGATGATTTCGTATTTTAGTTCGACTAAAGATTTCTCCAATCGTAATAAAGTACGCTCCCATGGTGCAACGCTACCTGTTCTCCGTATTGCTCTTCGCTTTGGTATCCATGATGACACGGGCGGAACAACCGCGAAGTGAATCCCGCACGGTCCCCAATCGGCATCTGGTCTCGGGCAACCCCGAGCCCCCATCTCCTGCTCGTGCAGTACGCGTCGATGTGTCGTCAGGCGAGTGCCTGTCCTTAACGGATATGGAACAGATGAAGGTTGATATCCGGACGAACATCGAGCGTTTGAAGTTGCAACGCCCCGACCTTCTGCAGCGGCGTTCGCAGGTTCATCCGCTTTTCGCCTGGCCGGTTCGATCCAAGGCGGGTTTTTCCGATTATGGCTACTATACCGTCCAGAACTTCGTCGATCATGATTGGGGATTTCCCAACCTCCTGGAGGACTGGAATTGCGGTATGCGTACCTACGACTGGGGGACCGGCAACCATGCAGGAACCGATATCATCCTTTGGCCCTATCCCTGGCGGAGGATGGACGAACAGGTGATGGAAGTTGTGGCGGCTGCTCCCGGCGTCATCATCAACAAGGTCGACGGTAATTTCGACCGGCAGTGCGTGAACAATGGTACCGGAGTCTGGAACGCCATTCATCTTCTGCATGCCGACAGTTCGCAGTCGTGGTACCTCCATTTCAAGTCCGGCTCACTCACGACAAAAGGTGTGGGCGATTATGTTTCGGAAGGCGAGTACCTCGGAACGGCCGGCAGCTCCGGCAGTTCCAATTGGCCCCACTTGCATTTCCAGGTTCTGGATAACACCGGTGCACTGATCGATCCCTACCAGGGTCCCTGTAACAATTTCAACCCGGATTCCTGGTGGCAGTCACAGCCGGATTACATCATTCCACGCATCAACAGGATCCTGACGAAATCCACTACCACGGAATACTATTCCTGTCCCGACCCCGAAATCACCTACGAGAAAGACACCTTTGCCTGGGGCGATTCGCTCGTCCTGCAACTCTATTACCGGGACCTCGACAACAATGCACGAACAACGCTCCGTATCCTGGATCCGAATGGCGTACAACAGATCACGTGGGACTTCGACAGCCCGTGGCTTTTCGGTGCGACTACCTGGGTCCAGTGGTACTATGTGCTCAACAATTGGTGGACGCCGGGTACCTGGACTTTCGCCGCAGACTTCGGCGGGAATTCGTATGCTCACTCCTTTGTGATTGAGGCGCCAGTAGGAATTGACCCGGCTGAGCCTTTGTTGGATTTTATCATGAGTCCGAATCCTGCCGCAGAACGACTGATGATGAGTTTCCAGTCTCCTAAGAGCCAAAATCTTGAATTGAAGATCCTTGATGCGACCGGACGATGTATTGTAAGCCGTGCGCTTGATGTCGTCGCCGGTAAGCAAACGGTGGAGCAGCCGATTGATGGCTTGTCGGCCGGCATCTATCAATTGCAACTGGCAGGCAATGGCAAATCGCTCAGCCGAAAGCTGATCGTACGCTGATCAGTTCTGCGATAGCAGCGCATCCCAACCTTGCGCAGTGATCGGTACCGATCCGCCGGAGCGCGTGATCAGGTTCACGCCGGATGCCTGATCGGTCATGTGACCAATGATCGAAACATCCAGGTGCTCCCGGAGCTTTTCGTAATCGTCAGGGCGGATGGTAAACAAGAGTTCGTAATCCTCTCCGCCACTTAAAGCGCAGACGGTCGGGTCGAGACCGAACTCACGTGCCCGGTCGTACGTCTGCGGATCGATGGGAAATTTGTCTTCGTACAAGTCGCAACCCGTTCCGGATTGCCGGCAAAGATGAAGGGTTTCGGACGACAAGCCATCGGAGATGTCGATCATCGAGGTCGGATGAACGCCGAGTTCCCGAAGTTTGAGGATCGTTTCCCGGCGGGCTTCCGGTTTGAGTTGCCGTTCGATCACATACTCGTTGCCCGACAGGTCGGGTTGTATGCCGGGATTTTCCAGAAAGATCTTTTTCTCACGTTCGAGCACCTGCAGTCCGATATAGGCGCCACCGAGGTCGCCGGTCACGCACAGCAGGTCTTTCGCCCTGGCGCCGTTTCGATAAACCAGTTGTTCTTTTTTCGCGGTGCCCAGGATGGTGATGCTGATGACAAGACCGGAACGGGAAGCAGTGGTATCGCCCCCGACCAGGTCGACTTTATAGCGTTCGCAGGCAAGGTGCATGCCTTCGTACAGTTCGTCCAGGGCTTCGAGCGAGAAGCGGTTGGATACAGCGATGCTGACCAATACCTGTTTAGGGTCCGCATTCATCGCGCAGAGGTCGGATACATTGACCACGACCGCCTTGTATCCCAGGTGGCGCAACGGGTGAAAGGCAAGATCGAAGTGCACCCCTTCGACCAGCATATCGGTTGAGACAACCGACAGCTCCCCCTTCGTATCCAAAACGGCCGCGTCGTCGCCGATGCCTTTTAATGATTCCTCCGGATGATGGATTTTGACCGAGCGTGAAAGGTGTTCAATAAAGCCGAATTCGCCCATTTGCCCGAGTTCGGTGCGGGAGGTGTTGTCCTGGAACATGTTGTAAAGGTAGTTAGTTGAACTTTATTGGGTTGCAAGTTGAAGGGTGCAAGTTGAAAGTTGGATTTCGGGATGATCGACTGAATGTTGGTTGATTTGGACTGGCCCATTTTAGGGTATTAGCGTTCGAACGATTTCGGTTGGCTATCTCGGGCTACCATCCCTTAACACGAATTAATTCAAGTGTTGTCTTTACAGCAGATTTTTCCGGAAGGGAAGAAGTTCCTGTGAGGAGAGTCCCTTTATTTCCCCACCTTAGACTTTCAACCTTCAACCTTCAAGACCCCCTCCTAACATCGCCTTCACAGCAATTTAACTTTTTACTCAGCGTGGGTTGAACGTGACGTAATGTTAGGGGAAGTTCTTTGCAGCATGAAAAATCTGTTGAAAGCGAAAAAGCATTATTTGTATGTATTGGTATTCCTGCTGCATCCGTTTTTGACAACGGCTCTGGAGCCCAGGGAAATCAAAGCGGATTCGAGTGCGACCAGGCAGCCTGAAGTCGAAGCGTCGTCCGTTAAAGGCAAGAAGTTGTTTGATGTTGCAGGGCAGGAAGTGTCTGCAAAATCAACCCCGGTACGTGAATTGTATCTTGAAGCGCCGGGTGAAGTTCTCCTGCTCGACGCGGAGGGGCATGTTCTGCCAGCTGGAAAAGAAGTACAGATGGTCGTGATATCCGGATTAAAACCCGGACGCTATCACTTTCGCGATGAAACGGGAAAGTTGAGGAAGTTGAGGATAAGGTGAGGGAAAGGAAATTGGTGACTTGAGACTAGTAACTAAAAATTAGTAACTAAAAACTAGTAACTAAAGAATGGTAATTACTAATTACTAGTTACTAGTTACCAGTTACTAGTTACCAGTTCATTTCTCCGGACACTCTTCCAATATCCTGGTGTGTGTGTAAATAACGGTTCGAGTGAGCAGTGATGATCCCCTCAACGCTTCACCAGCTTCACCATCGACGCGTTTTTGCCTTCGGCGTCGGTGAGGTAGAGGATGTAGAGACCGGAAGGCAGACCCTCGAGGTTGTCGAACGCCTGGGTACGGGAAATGTCGTCGGGTCCGATGGGAATACTGCGAATCGTGACGCCGCCGCTGTTCACCAGGGTGAGTTCACCGCGTGAATCCAACACCCCTTTCATGTTTACTTCGAAGCGATCACTGAACGGATTGGGATAGGCGTTGGCGATCGCCGCACCGGAGGCATTTTTATTCTTTACATAGACATGGACCGGGTCGAACGTTTCGAATTTGCCGTCGTAGTCTGTTTGCGTTAACCGGTAGAAATTATCGCCGTCATCCGGTTCCGTATCGGTAAAACTGTAATAGCGTTCGGTGGTGGAATTGCCGGCACCGGGTTGCTTGTTGATGACGGAGTAATGCATACCGTCGGTACTGCGTTCAAGTGTAAAGTAGTCGTTGTTGATCTCCGAAGCCGTGACCCAGCTCAGCGTGACGCTTCCTTCGCTTTCCGGATTCGCGTCGAAGGATTTCAGTTCGATCGGCAGGGCGGTGGGAGTCGTGTACGGATTGGTTGGATTATTCACGATGGTTCCTGCGCCTCCCGAAGTGGCCCCGTTGGCGGTGAAGTTCACCATGGGCGGAGCGTTCGTTGTGCCATATGTGCCGCCATTTACGTTTCTGGTCAGAAGTACAGGGTTGGTCGTGCTGATGTATCCGCCGCCGCCGCCGCCGCCGTTGCCTTCCACTTCGCCGCCGTTGTTGAGGTTCTGGCTTCCGCCATTGCCGCCGTTGGCATTGAGGGTAAGTCCTGTTACCGTAGCGCTGTAGCTGTAGATGAAAATGGTTCCGCCGCCGCCGCCGCCGCCGCCTGCATCACCAGGAGTTCCCGAGGACGTAGCGACAGAAGCGCCGTTCGCGTTGATGGTACCGCTGCCGCTAACAGTTGAACCGCTCAACAAGTAAACGATTCCGCCGCCGTTGCCACCCGGAGTGCCGACGTTGTTATTCGAATCACCGGCTCCACCGCCGCCGCCCATGAAAATTTTTCCGGCAGCATAGGTGAGCGGGCGACCGCCATAACCACCCACGTTCTTGCGGTTGTCGCCTGCCCAGGCAGCATTACCGGGGGCAGTGGTGATCGGGTTGTTGAAGTTGCTGGACCAGGAGTAACCGCCACGTCCGCCTCCGCTTGAAGTATTGAGAGCAAAGCCAACCGCTTCGAGGTTCCAGGCGGTGGTCCAGTTGGCGTTGAGGTTGTGTGGATTGCCTTTTCCATTCCAGAGGGCCGTGCTGCCACCGTTAGCGCCGCCGCCACCGCCGCCGTTGTGGGAGTTGCCGCCGCCACCGCCATTGGCAGGAGCGCCACGGCCATAGCGGCCGTTGGAAAGGCTGCTGGCAGGACCGGCGATGCTCTCACCTTTTTCTGCGCCGTCGGTATCCAGGGTGGATCGCCAGATCGTTGAATTGCCAGGAGTAGATGTGTTTTGTTCGGTTGCACCGCCGCGGAATCCTTTTCCGGAAACATCGATGCTGCCGTTGATGACCGTAGCGCCGTTGCATTCGATTGCCACGATACCGCCGGTGGTTCCGTTCCACGCAGGACAGGTAACGCTGGCACCTGAGTTGATGGTCAGTGAAGAATAGCGTGGTACTCGAACCACCTGTACTTTACCCGAAATACTATAGGAACGGGCAAGACCCGTGGATAAGTTGATCTGTGTACCGCTTGGAACGCTGGCCACCTGAACAAATTCGAAGTTCCCGCAATTGTTGTAGCTGCTAATCTGACCGTAGGTGGAGGCATCCGCGACGCTGATACTGGCTCCTTGCATCTGCACGATCATCAAAAGGTCGCCTGCTTCCAGAGCGGCACTGAACCTGCCATTGGCATTCAAAGATGAACTGGTCACCCGGATATTGGTCGAACCGGCAGAAGCATTATTGGTCAGGGCCGTGTATTCGTTCAGGATAGTATTCGAAGTAGTAACGGTCTTGGCACCGTGTTGTCCCAGACCGGCCACTGCATCCTGAGAAGTACCCAGGTTGCCGATCAGGAAGAAGCCACCTGCTAGCAGGAAAAAGAATGCCGCACTGTAAGCTACCCACCGAAGGGTAGGGCTCATGCGCTGGCGTTGACGGGTTCTGCGACGGAGTCGGGAGGCCATGGTTCTAACTGAACTAAGGAATCATTACGATCTCTGGGTCAAGTAGTTGTCCCGAATTGGGAAAGCGTAAGAAATTCGATGTTTTTATTAAAATGACACTACCTGGCCAGATTGATGGGTTGCAGGCACCTTCTGTAGCTTTTTAAGTCAAATTCAGGCCATTAGCCGTCATTATTCATAAATTATTAATTTTCAATAATATGCTAAATTTCAAAAAGTCATGAATGAGTATATATTCGATTTTTAGCTATTTTATCCATTGTCGGACAACCTTTTAGCTTCCCAGGTGTTTCGGCATCAGGGCAGGGGAATCAGATTGCTTCCTAGCGGGCTAATCCGTACCTTTGTGCCTGATAATTAAGTAAAAACGAAGAAATGATCACGGTAACCGAGCGGGCAAAAGAGAAAGCCCTGGAGTTGATCAAGGCAGAAAACCGGCCATCCGATTCCTTTATTCGGGTCGGCGTGGCTGGAGGGGGATGTTCGGGTTTGACCTACGAATTGAAATTCGATAACGTCACGCAGCCCGACGATAAGGTGTTCGAAGATAAGGGGATGAGGATCGTCTGCGATAAAAAGAGTTTCCTCTACCTGGTCGGAACGCAACTGGATTTTTCGGATGGATTGAACGGAAAAGGTTTCCAGTTCAACAATCCGAACGCTTCACGCACCTGCGGCTGCGGTGAAAGCTTCGCAGTCTGATTTTTTTTAACGCCTAATTTAGAATTAGTCCAATTAAACCGTAAGCATCGGAATTCATGGTGCATTAGACGGACCGATATGTCAGACGACCAGAAAATACTGGACGATCTCGCGCAAAGCGAGTACAAGTGGGGCTTTGTCAGCAACATCGAGTCGGAAACGGCTCCGAAGGGTCTGAGCGAAGACATCGTTCGTTTCATTTCCATGAAGAAGAACGAACCGGAATGGTTGCTCGAATGGCGACTCAAAGCGTTCCGGCATTGGCAGACCATGGTTGAGCCGACCTGGCCCAATGTTCACTATCCGACGATCGACTTCCAGGACATCATCTACTATTCCGCTCCCAAGCAGAAAAAACAACTGAACAGCCTGGACGAATTGGATCCGGAAATCAAGTCGACCTTTGATAAACTGGGTATTTCGCTCGAAGAACAAAAACGACTCGCGGGAGTAGCCGTCGACGCGGTGATCGACAGTGTTTCGGTCAAGACCACCTTTCGGGAAACGCTTGCCGAATTAGGTATTGTCTTTTGCTCCTTCAGTGAAGCGGTGCACGACTATCCGGAACTGATCAAGAAGTATCTGGGATCGGTAGTTCCGCACACTGATAATTTCTACGCCGCGCTCAATTCCGCCGTTTTCAGCGACGGTTCTTTCTGTTATATCCCGAAAGGCGTCCGTTGTCCGATGGAGTTATCGACCTACTTCCGGATCAACGCTGCCGGCACGGGGCAGTTCGAGCGTACGCTGATCGTTGCCGACGAAGGCGCGTATGTGAGTTACCTCGAAGGATGCACAGCGCCCATGCGCGACGAGAACCAGTTGCACGCGGCGGTGGTCGAGATCTACGCGCACCGGGACGCGCAGGTGAAATATTCCACCGTCCAGAACTGGTACCCGGGCGACAAAGAAGGGCGAGGAGGTATCTACAATTTCGTCACCAAGCGCGGTCTGTGTGCGGAGGCGAATGCCAAGATATCCTGGACGCAGGTGGAGACCGGCTCAGCGATCACGTGGAAGTACCCGAGTGTCATCCTCAAAGGTGACAACAGCATCGGAGAATTTTATTCCGTTGCCGTAACGAACAACTACCAGCAAGCCGATACCGGCACGAAGATGATCCACCTCGGAAAGAATACCCGGAGCACGATCGTGTCAAAAGGAATCTCAGGCGGGCGCAGTCAGAACAGCTATCGGGGACTGGTGAAGATCAGCAAGAAAGCCGACAACGCCCGGAACTTCTCCCAATGCGATTCGCTGCTACTTGGCGATCGTTGCGGGGCGCACACCTTCCCGTACCTCGAAGTGCACAACAAGAATGCGAAAGTCGAGCACGAGGCGACGACCTCCAAAGTCGGCGAGGACCAGATCTTCTATTGTAACCAGCGTGGCATTTCCACCGAAGATGCCGTCAGCCTCATCGTGAACGGCTATTGCAAAGAAGTATTCAACCAGCTTCCGATGGAATTCGCCGTTGAAGCCCAGAAGTTGCTGGCGATATCGTTGGAGGGGTCGGTGGGGTGATGTGGGGGCGTTTGAACGTTATAACGTTGTAACGTTTGAACGTTTTCACGTTGAAAGTTGAAGGTTGAAAGTTGAAAGTTGAAAGTTGGAATGGCTACTATTGAGCGGTTTGAGGATCTGAAAATTTGGCAGGAAGCACGTGTGTTGGCCAACCTGACTTATAGGGTATCCTCTTTATCAAATTTCCAAAAAGATTTTGTTCTGCGGGATCAGGTCAGACGAGCAGTAGTCTCCATTCTGTCAAACATAGCAGAGGGGTTCGAGCGCAATAGCCCGAAAGAGTTCGTCCATTTTCTTTCCATGGCGAAAGGAAGTGCTGGAGAACTCAGAGCACAACTTTATTTGTCATTCGACCAGAATTACATCGATAAAAAAGAATTCAAGGAACTATACGATAAAGTCACCACGATAAGCAAGATGCTTTCCGGTTTGATGAGCTATCTTCAAAACGCCAACCTTCGAAAGAAGAACTACCAGGTAACTGAACCTGAAGCACTATATCAAAGGATCATCAAGCAAAGAATCAAGGTCAATAATCCGTGATCTTTCAACTTGCCAACATTCAACCTTAAACGAACATCATTAGAGATGCTAACGATAAAAAACCTCCACGCTTCCATCGAAGGAAAAGAGATTCTGCACGGACTTTCTTTGGAAGTTAAGCCTGGAGAAGTCCATGCAATCATGGGGCCGAATGGTTCCGGTAAGAGTACGCTTGCTTCCGTATTGGCGGGACGCGAAGAGTATGAAGTGACCGGCGGCTCGGTCAGTCTGAAGGGCGAGAACCTGCTGGAACTTTCTCCGGAGGACCGTGCGCGCAAGGGCGTCTTCCTCGCATTCCAGTATCCTGTCGAGATACCGGGTGTCAGCAACGCGAATTTCCTGAAAACCGCTGTGAATGAAGTGCGGAAAGCGCGCGGACAAAACCCGCTTGACTCCAAGGACTTCATCGCGCTGATGAAGGAGAAGATGGCCCTTGTGGAAATGGACAAGGCGATGACCCAGCGGTCCGTGAACGAGGGCTTCAGCGGCGGAGAAAAGAAGCGTAACGAAATCTTCCAGATGGCCATGCTGGAACCTTCGCTGTGCCTGCTCGACGAAACGGATTCCGGGCTCGACATCGACGCCCTGCGGATCGTCGCCAATGGCGTGAACGCCCTGCGATCTCCCGAACGTTCCTTTGTAGTCATTACCCATTACCAGCGATTGCTGGATTATATCGTGCCCGACGTCGTGCATGTCCTGTACAAAGGCCGCATTGTAAAATCGGGTCCGAAGGAACTCGCCCTTGAGCTCGAAGCCAAGGGTTACGACTGGATCAAAGAAGAAGTGTCGGCAGGAGTCTGATCCCATGAGCAAGACATCAACATCCACGCTGCAGCTTGCACCGGTTTACCGGGAGACGTTCGACCGTCTATTTTCCGGTGAGAAGGACAATACCTGGTTGCCCATGCGCCGTTCGGCGATGCAGTCGTTCGAATCGATCGGCCTACCCGGTCCCCGTACGGAAGCCTGGCGTTATACCAACCTTGCCAAGGTGTCGGCCATGCCCTTTGTGCCTGCGCCTTCCACCGAGAAATTGCAGGCATTGGAATTGGAAAAACTGGAAGCGGTACGGCTCGACGGCATCCGGCTGGTTTTCGAGAACGGTCGTTACCGCGAATCGCTCAGCAGTTTACAGTCCTTGCCTATCGGCGCTATCGTAGGGTCGCTTGCTCGTCACCACGACCACCCGAAAGTGAAGGAGTATCTCCAACAGAACCTTCCGCTGGAAAACGAAGCATTCGTCGCGCTCAATACCGCCTTCATGCCGGACGGGGCATTCGTTTTCATACCACGGGGCGTGCAGATCGAACAACCGATCCACCTCGTTTTCGTGAATGATGCGCGGCAAGAAGCATCGGTTGCTTTTCCCCGCAATCTGATCATCGCGGAGGAGTCGTCTTCCGTCGTCGTGGTCGAGTCCTGGCACTCGCTGCCCGGCAGTCAGTCCGGATTCACCAACGCGGTTACCGAAGCGTTTACCGGTCGGAACGCGAAACTGGAGCTGGTCAAGTTGCAACTGGAGGACCGCTCCGCCCTGCACATCGGTCATACCCAGGCCACGGTTCAGCGCGACGCTACCTTCAACATCAATACCATAACCCTCGGTGGCGCGCTGGTGCGCAACAACCTGGGCATCCTGTTGTCCGAAGAGCATGCGACGGCGCATTTGTTTGGCCTCTACCTGCTTGCGGGCAACCAGCACGTCGATAATCACACGCTGGTCGATCACGCGGTTCCCCACGGGCTCAGCAATGAACTGTACAAAGGGGTACTCGATCAGCAGTCGGAAGGCGTCTTCAGCGGCAAGATCCTCGTCCGCAAGGACGCGCAAAAGACCAACGCGTATCAGTCGAACAAGAATATCCTGCTTAGCGACGATGCCGTGATGAACGCGAAGCCGCAACTGGAGATCTTCGCCGACGACGTGAAGTGTTCGCACGGGGCGACCACCGGACAACTCGACGAAGAAGCGCTGTTCTACCTGCGCTCCCGCGGTATCGGTGAAGCTGGCGCGCGCGCGTTCCTCAACATCGCGTTTGCAGCCGATGTGATCAACAATATTCCGCTTGAATCATTGCGTGAGCAATTGATGCAGCGCATCGAGAAAAAACTATTGGATTCCGCTCCATGAGTACCGCCGCGTCACCGGCAATTTCGGTTCCGTCCACCCAGCTGGACCTGGGGAAGATCCGTGCGGATTTCCCCATTCTCAGCGAACGCGCCTACGGGAAGCCCCTGGTTTATCTGGACAATGCCGCATCTTCCCAGAAGCCGAAGGCGGTCATTGACGCGTTGGTTCGTTACTACAGCACCTCGAATGCAAACGTCCACCGCGGCGTACATTTCCTCAGCCAGAAGGCATCGCAGGAGTTCGATGAAGTACGGTTGAAGTTACGCGACTATATTCATGCGGCTTCCGAACGGGAGATCGTCTTCGTACGGGGCGCGACGGAAGGGATCAACCTGGTCGCTTCTTCCTGGGGACGTGCCAACCTGCACCCGGGAGACGAAGTGCTGGTCAGCGGCATGGAGCACCACAGCAATATCGTGCCCTGGCAACTGGTATGTGCGGAACGCGGCGCTACGGTCAGGCACATTCCGATCCTGGATAACGGTGAACTGGATCTTGACGCTTATCATCAATTACTCGGGCCGAAGGTTCGATTGGTGGCTGTCGTCCATACCAGTAACTCGTTGGGAACCGTCAATCCGGTGAAGACCATGATCGACTCGGCTCATGCAAAGAACATCCCGGTACTCGTCGACGGCGCTCAGACGCTTGCGCATGGAACCGTGGATGTAAGCGAGTTGGATTGTGATTTCCTCGTCTTCTCCGGACACAAGATGCTGGGTCCAACCGGCATCGGAGTGCTCTATGGAAAGGAAGCGTTGCTGGAAGCCATGCCACCTTATCAGGGTGGAGGCGAGATGATCCATTCCGTTTCGTTTGACGGCACCACGTTCAATGAACTTCCTTACAAGTTCGAGGCCGGCACCCCGAATATCGCGGATGTGATTGCCTTAGGGTCCGCGCTGGATTACTGGGCTAGCCTCGATCGAACGGTTGTCGCTGAATGGGAGGAGCAATTGCTCGCCTACGCCACGGCCTCCATAGCAACGATTCCCGGAGTACGCATCATCGGAACAGCAAAGCGCAAATCCGGAGTCCTGTCATTCATCGTTGAAGGCCTTAATGCACTGGATATTGGCATGTTCCTCGACACCCAGGGTATTGCCGTGCGTACCGGTCATCATTGCACCGAGCCGGTGATGGACCGGTTCGGTATTCCCGGAACCGTACGGGCATCGTTCATGTTTTACAATACGGCGGAGGAAGTCGATCGATTCGTCGAAGCGCTGCGCAAAGCGATTCACTTACTCCGGAAAGGCTGAGTCATGGCAACGATTCAAGAATTGGAAAACGCGATCGTGGAGGATTTCGCCCTGTTCGATGACTGGACGGAGAAATATCAGTACATCATTGAATTGGGGCAACAGTTACCCGAGATGGCTGATGCGTTGAAGACCGAAGACCGGAAGATCAAGGGTTGTCAGAGCAGTGTTTGGTTGTCGGCTTCCATGCAGGATGGAAAAGTGTGGTTCGAAGCCGATAGTGACAGCACCTTCGTGAAAGGGGAGATCGCTTTGTTGTTGCGTGTGCTATCCGGACAAGCACCGGAAGATGTATTAAAATCCGAACTCAGTTTCATTGATAAGATCGGACTACGCCAGCACCTTGCGATGACCCGGGCGAACGGACTGGCAGCCATGATCAAACAAATTAAACTCTATGCACTGGGATTCCAGTCGCAGCATATTTGATGGATACTCCTCAGACACCAGCCGCTTCCCCTGCGCCGGATACTCCGGTAAAGCCGCTACGCGATCGGATCATCGACGTGCTCAAGAGCTGCTATGACCCGGAGATTCCCGTTGACATTTACGAGCTCGGCCTCATCTATGAGATCAACATCAGCGATGGTAACGATGTCCACATTCTCATGACACTCACCTCACCGGCCTGTCCGGTAGCGGAGACGCTTCCACCGGATGTCGAGCAAAAAGTCCGCAACATACCGGATGTCAATTCCGCCAAAGTAGAAATCACCTTCAATCCGCCCTGGGATAAGGATATGATGAGTGAAGAGGCGAGGATGGAGTTGGGGTTCTGGTGATGAGGTAGTGAATAGTGAATAGTGAACAGTAAACAGTAAACAGTAAACAGTGAACAGTGAACAGTGAATAGTAAATAGTAAATAGTTTAGTTTTCAATTAAACGAGATTCAATCGCCAATACCATACAACGATTGGCAAATTTTTAATTACCAATAACCAATAACCAATTACCAATTACTTCCCTCCCGAGACGCGCTTCCTGAAAGGTAAACTCAACTAACCCGGAGCTCGAAACACGGAACCCGGAACTACTAACCCCCTCTCATGCTTCCCAACAAAGTCGCCCAAAGCGGTCTGCTGACCATCGACCTGGAGGATTGGTATGATCCGACGGAACGGATGGTTTTTGATCTGAAAGACTGGTTGTTTGAAGGGCTGATCTTGCGTGAGAAGGATTTTCGGGAAGGCTTGAAGCAGCATGATTTTTCCCGGTATCAGAATAAATTGGTCTCGCTCCTGTGCAGCGCCGACGCGATCGTACCGACCTGGGCGTTCATGCTGGCGGCCAGCTGGCTGGAGCCTGTTGCCAGGCGGGTGGTGTTCGGAACGCCGGACCGATTGGACGAAATACTGTATGCTGAGAAAATCGCCGCGCTTGATCCGGAGGTTTACCGGGACCAGCGGATCGTCATCAAGGGTTGCAGCAAGGTGCCCGTACCGATTTCCGCCTATACTGCCTTGACAACCTTTCTTCGCCCCATCGCCCGCAGTATACATTACGGCGAACCTTGCAGCACAGTACCGGTGTACAAGCGCCCGAAATCGCAGGATGATTCCCATAGCTGACGGCTAATAACTCGGGCAGGCGGGTTTCGGACCGCTACTTCCAACTTCTACTTTTGGGTAAACGATTTACCCATGGAACTGACCAAGGACCGATACCGTGCCGGTGGAGTTGATTTATTGGAAGTGGCCGCGCAATTCGGGACGCCCTTGTATGTGTACGATACCGACAAGATCCGGTCCCAGTATTTGTCCCTGGTACGATCCTTTCCGGATGTCGATCTGAAGATCAAGTATGCATGCAAGGCGAACACCAACCTGTCGCTGCTTCGGTTTTTGCGTTCGATCGGAGCCGGATTGGACGCGGTGTCGATGGAAGAGGTGGAGTTGGGGTTGCTGGCAGGTTTCGCCCCTGCGGAAATCCTGTTTACGCCCAACGGCGTTTCGTTTGAGGAGATCCGTCGCGGTGTTCAGGCCGGCGTTGTGGTGAACATCGACAATCTTTCCACGCTCGAACAATTCGGCAACGAGTTTGCCGATCGTTATCCGTGTTGCATTCGGTTGAACCCGCATATTCTTGCGGGAGGAAATACGCACATTCAGACCGGTCACATCGATTCCAAGTTTGGCATTTCGATCCACCAGCTTCGACACATCGAGCGGATCGTAAAAAGTTACCGGCTTCGCATCAACGGGCTTCACATTCATACCGGGTCCGAGATCCTGGATGCATCGGTCTTCCTGCGCGTTGCGGAATTACTGTTCGAAGCAGCGGGTCAGTTTCCCGATCTGGAGTTCATCGACTTTGGCAGCGGTTTCAAAGTAGCGTACAAAGAAGGCGACGTCGTAACGGATTTGGAGGAACTCGGTCGGGACATGAGTGCCCGGTTCCGGGAGTTTTGTCAGGCCTATGGTCGGCCGTTGCAGTTGTGGTTCGAGCCGGGCAAGTACCTGGTGAGTGAAAGCGGTCTGTTACTGGTTCGTGCCAATGTCGTGAAGCAAACGCTGGCGACGGTTTTCGTCGGGGTTGACTCCGGACAGAACCATCTGATCCGTCCGATGTTTTACGACGCTTATCACCGGATCGTCAATCTATCCAATCCCGCCGGTAAGCCGCGTGTATATACCGTAGTCGGCTATATCTGTGAAACGGACACCTTCGGACTTGACCGACGGTTGAATGAGGTGCGGGAGGGTGATGTACTCGCCATCTGCAATGCCGGCGCTTACGGATTTGCCATGAGCAACAACTACAATTCCCGCTTGCGACCGGCTGAAGTGCTGATTTACAAGGAGAAAGCTTACCTGGCAAGGAAGCGGGAAGTCCTGGATGACCTGCTCCGCAACCAGGTGGAGGTACCACTCTGATTCGTTAATTTTGTGACTTCTCATGTCTTCCGCCTCTGAACAATTTTTAGCCGACGCAGAGCAACGCGTTTTCGATCCCGAACACCGGCGGAAGCTTGCGTTCAATATCCACCAATACGACAAGAAAGTAGTTGAAGGGAAGCAGCAGTACGCTGATTTCGATACGGCCCGTCACCGCGCGAATTTCCTGAAGTGGAAGGTGATGGAGAATCTCGACAAGTACCTGATCGAGTTTGAGGCGAATTTCATCCGCCGGGGAGGCAGGGTCATTTGGGCGCGCGATGCGGAAGAAGCGCAGGCGGAACTGTTGAAGATCCTGAAGCAGGTCGGCGCACGAACCGTGGTCAAGTCGAAGTCGATGACGACGGAAGAGGTTCACGTGAACGAAGCGCTGGCCGGAGCGGGGATTGAATCCATCGAGACCGATCTCGGGGAGTTCATCGTTCAGCTTCGCGAGGAGCATCCCTATCACATCGTTACGCCCGCCATGCATCTTTCGAAGGAAGACGTGGCCAAGACGTTTCATGAAAAGTACCAGCTGCCGATCGAGAGTACGCCGAAAGAGATCACCGCGTTTGTGCGCAAGACCCTGCGTGAGAAGTATCAGCGGGCGGAAGTGGGAATCACGGGAGCGAATTTCCTGATCGCGGATACGGGCGGTGTGGCAGTAACGGAGAATGAAGGCAACGGCTTGATGTCGATCTCCTTTCCGCGTGTGCAAATCGCCATCGCCGGAATCGAGAAGATCATTCCGTCGCTGACCGACCTGGATATCTTCTGGCCGCTGCTCGCAACGCATGGAACGGGTCAGAACATCACCGTGTATAACAGTATTTCTTCCGGTCCCCGGCAGCAGGACGAAACCGAAGGGCCGGAGGAGATGTATGTGATCCTGCTGGACAATGGTCGCACCCAATTGCTCGCTCAACAAGAGCAGCGGCAGGCCTTGTATTGCATTCGCTGCGGCGCCTGCCTGAACGGTTGTCCGATCTACAAAGGTGTTGGCGGACATGCATACGGCTCCACCTACAGCGGTCCGATCGGCTCGGTGATCACCCCGCATTATAAGGGTATGGAAGAATTCAAGCACCTCAGCTATGCTTCTTCCCTTTGTGGTAAATGCACGGAAGTCTGCCCCGTGCGAATCGAGTTACACAAACTACTCTTGCTGAATCGTCGGGATTCGGTGGATCAGCACACGCAGCCCAGAAGTGAAAATTGGGTGTATGCGATCTGGAAAAGGGCCATGCTCAGCCGGACGCTGATGAACCTCGGAGGTTCGGGCATCCGGAATTTCGTTTTGAAGAATTTCTTCAGCAAGTCCTGGGGTTCGCGGCGCGAGTTGCCGAAGGTGGCTGACCGTTCGTTCAATCAGCAATGGCGGGAGCGGATGAAGAGATGACCTTTGTGTACTAAAATGAAAAGGGCCGACTCGAATGAGCCGGCCCTTTTCATTTTTTCTACCTCTTCGTTTACGGATGTACAGAGAAGAGGAAACCTTGTGCGTTGTTTTCAACGAGTGAATAGTCGGAAGCCTCTACGAGTCCGTCGCCGGTGAGGTCCGTTCCCAGGTAGCCGAACAGGAAGCCTACGACATCGTTCTCGACATTGCTATAGTCGGTCGCTTCGATCAACTCATCCTGATTGGTGTCGCCGCTCCAGAATGCCCAGATTCCGGTTTCTACTTCCACCATGTTGCCGCCAAATGCCTGTGTGAATGACGTCGTGAAGTCGTAGGAGGTCGTTCCGCTGATACTTATCGGACCAGCACTCCACGTCTGAAGAGCGTTCTGGTGCGTGATCTTGATCCAGTAATTACCCGGAATGGACACCGACAAATCCGCCTGACCATTAACGTCCAGGATAACGGTAGCACAGGCTACGGAAGCATAGGTGAACTCATCCATCAGGCAGACGGTAATCGTATCACAATCCGATGGATCGGGTGAAACACCGTTATTGAACATCGGCGAATTCATCATCCCGCTGCCAGCGTAATAGCCCTGGATAAACGCTTTCACATTCAGGGTGGTATTGATGGTGAAGTTGGTGGCGGAAATTCCCGAACAACTTCCAACGAAGACCGTGATCGGTCCACTGGTGGTGCCAACTGGAACGGTAGCGGTGATCTGGCCGTCGTTGTCGACCGTGAACGATGCCGACGTTCCGTTGAAGGAAACATCGGTAGCGCCGGTGAAGCCGGAGCCGCTGATCGTGACGCTATTGCCAACCGAGCCACTGGTCGGTGTGAACGAAGCAACAATGATCTCGGCAGGTTCTGCCACCGTTGCGGAGCAGGATGCAGTACAACCTGCAAAGTCGGTAACCGTGTACGTATAGTTGCCTGCCGGAACGTTGAACGTGCCGACACCGCTGTACGGCTCAGATCCGCCGGTAGCACTCACGGTAATCGATCCGTCACCGCCGAAACAGGTAGCATCGGAAGCAGAGCAGGTGGCGATCAATTGAGCGTTCTCCGCGACATAGGTGGTCACCTGACCGGAACAACCTGCGGCATCCACCACACGGACGGTATAGACACCGGTGCAGAGATCCGTCAGGGAAGTCGAGCTGAGACCGTCTACGATATTCAGGCGGTAACCCATCAGGGTTCCTGTTCCGCTGGCGTAGTACAGCAGGCTCGGGTGGGTATTGTTCGGCGTGAAGGTCAGGAAGCCGGTTTGAACACGACTACCGGTCACGCCGCTGAGTACTTCACCGGTATAGTTTCCGGCAATGGAGTCGGTGCTGATGATGAAGGGGAATCCGGTTGCATTGACATTGAACGTGTAGGTTACACCACGTACGAGTGTAAGGGCGCGGCCTTCGATACCGTTGACCGAGTAGCCGTTCACGTTACCCTGAGCAAAGAAGGGGTGAGCAGCGGTCTTGGGCGTAACATCGATATTATAGAAACTGCCGATGTTGGTGTTTACTGTATCCCACACATAGGTGTAGGGAGCGGTGCCGCTGAGCGGAGTCGGAGTAGCTGTACCGTTGCACTCGCCGAAGCAGGCAATGGTCGGCGTTACGAACAAGTCGACTACCGGTGCGGGGTTGAGGGTTACACTGGTCTGAGCGGAACAGCCGTTTGCGTCGGTGACGGTGACGGTATAGCTGCCGGCGATCAGATTGCTTGCCGTGTCATTCAGCGTTACCGGTACCGTGTTCCACGAATACGTGTACGGTGCTGTTGCACTCTGGCCTTCCGCAATCGCGATACCGTTCGTATCCACGCCGCAGGTGGGATCCTGGGTCGAGGTAACGATGGTAGGATTCGGGATGACGGTCATGGTCACGGTATCCGAATAAGAAACGCAGCCGTTGCCATCGGTGACATTCGTAAAGAAGTCGCCGCCAAAGAAGGCGAAAGTCGCCTGGGCGATGTCGCCGTTCGACCAGTTATTGCCGAGCGGGATATTCGAAAGAACCGGGCGGAAGGCACCGTCGCAGATGTTCGTACCAAACGGAGCCGTTACCGCTACCTGGCTGGCGGTACCGCTGAGCTGGATGTCGTCGATACGGAATTGAGTCGTGTTGGCAGCGCTCTTCCGGAAGCGCAGATATAAATTCGAAGCGGCTGGAATTGTACCGGAAGCGGTCACTTTCGTCCATTGGTTGTTCGTGCCGGGTTGCGGTACCGTCAGCGGGGTGTAATTGACACCGTCGGTACTGGTTTCGACAACCATGCTGGTCGCCGCATCTGTGCGAAGAAGACCGAAAGAAAGTGTGATGCCGGTATAATACTGGGAGTTAATTCCACTGATGATGAAGTCGCGGTTGTTACCGAGCGTCGCGGAGAAGCCCATGAACACGTTTCCGCCACCACTGGCACCGGTATAACCGGTTGACGCTGTTGTAGAGCGTACCTGGCTTTGCGGACTGGTGGATGACGTATACAAGAGCACATTCTGATTTTGGAATCCGGTATAGGCGGTAATGTCCGTATTCGCGGTCGGTACCCCCATATTCTCCGAGAAGAAGATGCCGGTGAAGCTGTAATTATTCACCGTAATGGTAACCGGAGCGGAAGTGGCCGTACATCCGTTTCCATCAGTCACAACAACGGTATAGTTGCCACCGGTTGTGGCATAGATGTCCTGGGTCGTTGCGCCGTTGGACCAGAGATAGGCAGAGCCGCTGTTGGCGCTCAGCAATACGGAGTCGCCGGCACAGAAGGTGGTCGGTCCGCCGGGCGTAACGCTGGCGCTGGCGACGATGACCGTCACGCTGACAGGAGCAGAAGTTGCGCTGCAGCCGTTGCCATCGGTGTAGGTAACGGTATAACTTCCATCTGCAGTGACGGTGATCGATTCAGTAGTGGCGCCGCTGCTCCATGTATTTCCGGATGCATAGCTGGACGTCAGCACAACCGAGCTGCCGTTGCAGATAGAAACCGGACCGGCCGGGCTGATCGTCGGCGCAGTCGGCGGTGTATTTTCGGAAACAGTCAGGATGGAGGAGGTCGATGAGCAACCGAAGCTATTCGAAACGGTCACGGTGTAATCACCTGCAACGCTTGCGGAATAGGTGGCGCTGTTCGCGCCGGAGATCGGAGAACCTCCGATCGACCATGACCAGCTGGTGGCGGGTCCGCCTGCGCTGACGTTTGCACTCAGTACCGTGCTGCCGCCGGTACAGAAGAAGTTGTTGCCGCCAATGCTCACGACCGGAACCGGGTTAATGGTCAGGACCAATTGGTCGGAAACGCTCGGACAGCCGCCGGCTCCGTCGGGATCGTCGGAAGTCAACGTCAGTATGACCGTGCCGGAGGTGATATCAGCGAGCGAGGGAGTATACGTGGTTGCCTGGCTGTACAATGTGCTGGTGTTAAAGGAGCCGCTTCCCGAAGTGGACCAAACGCCATCGCTGGCGCCGCCTCCGATCACACCTGCCAGTGCAATGCTGGAACCTGCGCAAACAGCTGCATCGGGACCGGCATTGGCGGTAGCGGGATTGTTACAAGCAGCGAAGGTGGCATCGATGGTATGATTAGCCACCACGTTGTTGAACGTGTAAGACGCTACCGGTCCTACGGAACCACCGTCAACGACTACGTCCAAGATGACAAAACCGGGATCGGGCGTGATGGTGAAGCTGCTGTTGTCGTTACAATTGACCGTCTGAACACCCAGCGGAGTTACGGTACCACCTGCACCGGCAGTGGAGGTGACGGTATAGGTGATGATGCTGAAGGAAGCGCTGATCGTATGGTTCGTGGTTACATTCGAGAACGTGTAGCTGCTTACCGCGCCAACAGAAACTCCATCCACCAGTACATCATCAATTTGATAACAACTGCCGGGCGTGATGGTGTAACTTAGATTGGTGCCGCAGTCGACATTGGAAACTCCTGCCGGACTGATCGAACCATTCGAGCCAGCCGTAGCGTTGATGGTATAAACGATGGGGCTGGTACCAACGACCACCGGGGAGGCTGGCGAAATACAACCACTGGCATCCTTGACACGAACCTGGTAAGTGTTGGCGGCAAGTCCTGTATAACTGCCGCTGGTTTGCCAACTGCCACCGTTGTCGATGGAGAATTCGTAAGGGCCACCGGCACCACCGGCTTCACCGGTGATGGTGATCGTTCCATCCGTTCCGCCCACACAACTTACCGGGGAACCCGAAGCGGAGAACGTAATGGCCGAGGGTTGGGTAAGGGTGACGCTTTGCGCCGGGCTGGTGCAACCATTCGCGTCGCGCACAATGGTCACGTACGTGCCGGTGTTGAGTCCGGTTACCGGCGAGGCGGGCAGGTAGGTGCTGCCGTTGTTCACCGAGTACTCGAACGGAGCGGTTCCGTTGGTTACACTGAAGCCGATGGAGCCGTCCATACTCGCGTTGCAACTCAGGTTGGTACCTGTTGCCGTATGAGACGGGGGCGTTGCAACGATAATGTTGATAGTGTTGGTGGTTTTAGAACATCCGTTAGCAATGGTTACAACCGAATTGTAGCTTCCGCTGGTATTCACATCGATCGATTGCGTCGTCGCCCCCGTGTTCCAAAGGTTGGCGCTTGGAATGTTGGAGATCAGGTGGATGCTGCCTGTTCCGCAGATTACTGTACCCGTAGTCGAGGCAATGTTGGCAGTGGTGGTGGTCCCCGTTATTACGACGTCGTCCAGGCGATGCTGTGCGGAATTACTGGATGTCTTGGAAAATCGGATCCGGAGATTGGCGGTGACAGGGATACCGCTGCTGATCGTGTACTGCTGCCACGTGGCGCCGGTTGGGGTGCCGTAGGTGATAGGCGTCCAGTTGATGCCATCGGAACTGAATTCCAGGGTAAGCGGTGCCGTACCTCCCGCGACGGAGGATTGTAACATCCCGAATGTCATGGTCAGGCCTGTATAGCCCGTCGTATTGATGCCGCTGATAATGAAATTACGTGCAGCGCCGGAGGTAAAGAACACGTTGTCAGATCCGGAAGCACCGACGTAGCTGGAGGGGGATGAGGTGCGGACATCAGGCTGGCTTGCAGTAGTTGAAGAAAACGAGAAGGTGCCGTTATTTTGCCAACCCGTGAACGAATTAACGAGCGTGTTGGCACCTGTGGTTCCCATGTTTTCCGAAAAGACCGTTCCGGTATAGCTGAACGTGTTGGTTGTGATGACCACCGGTGCAGAGGTAGCTACACATCCCGCACCATCATCAACTGTAACGGAATAGCTGCCGGCAGTGGAAACAGTGATGCTTTGCGTAGTGGCACCGGTCGACCAGGTATAACTGGCGCCGCTGCTCGCCGTCAGTAGTTGAGAGGCACCGTCACAAAGCAGGAGAGGTCCGGCAGGGGAAATGGTGGGTGGCGAACAAGAAACACCGGTACCGGTGACAGCAAGAGCAGGGTTATTACCGCCAGTTGTAACATGCGTAACTGAAGCTGCATTTGGACCTGCAACGGAAGGTGAAAAACGCACGTAGATATTGGTGTTGGCGATGTTGCCAGCTACTTGTGTAAGCGTAAGAGTGCTGGTATAGCCAGAGCCGCTTGTGAGCGTAATAGTATAATCTGTCGGGGCGGTGATGGTTACATCATTAGAAAGTCCCTGCCCGGAAACAACATAAACCGAATCGGATGAGTTTGATCCAACTTGAATATTACCAAAATTGATGGTAGCCTTACTCAACGTAATCGTGGGGGATAAGTTGGAGCCATTGACACTGATGTTGTCGATAGCCAGACCCGAACTGTTACCCGATTCTGTACCACGCCAGGTGGCCCAGCGAATCTGGACAACCGCTTGGTTGTTACAAGCAGCAGGTAAGGTGAGTGACGGACTTGTCTTAAGGCCGGTGGTGCCACCGGCCTGGCTGTAGGGGTTGCCGGAGCCTGTGATCGTCGTCCATGAACCGCTGGTACCGATGCGGTATTGGGCGACGACGCCGATCGTTCGTGGTTGAGCGGATAGGATCTCAACATCGTATGAAAGAGTAATGGACTGTTTGCCGGTGGTGTTGATCGCAAGTACCAATTGATTTACACCAGCTGTTGCGTTGCCGGATGTCTGGATATAGGCCTTCGCATTGGTGGTGGCAGTGGCATTGTATCCGAATGTTCCACCCGTGGTGGTGACTGTAGCCTGCGCTGTCACGGTTGCATTGGCGGTGGGTGCTGAGCCCTCCGCAAGTGTTTGTGTGGTAATGCTCGCGCCATTCAATCCTCCCCACGAAGCCATGCCCGTAGGCATTGTCGAGAAGGTTGTGGTACCGAAATTCTGTGAATACGGCAGCGACTGCGCTGTCGGGTTGGTTTGAGCATTTGCAAAGTAGCTCAGCAGAATGCCGCTTACGAACAGCAATCCGCGCAACAAGTTGTTTTTACGCATGGTATTTTGGTTGTGTGTTTCGAAACTTGAATAATGGCTAAAACCCGCTCAGGATGCGGGTTGCAGGGGTTACAAAGTAATGAAAAAAGGGGCTTCCAGTCCATTACTTTGAGGTCAATAAACCGTTATGAAATGACAAACCCGCCGGAATCAATTTCCGGCGGGTTTGACCATGAATTTTTGAGCAAATCAGCGCATTTGCGATAGTTCCTGATTTCTGTCATGCAGCAGTTGCAGGATCATCTTGTAGTCGCTGAGTGAAACCGGTCGTACACCAAGTATTTGAGTCGGTTCGACCGGCTGCAGGATCCGGTTACACACTTCCCGATCGTATCGGTCAAAGGCGGTTTTGTATGCCTGCATTTCCGCCTGGGGAATGAAGTAAAAACGTACTTGTTGAAGTACCGCGTCGTACTTGTTCAAGAGTAAGCCGGGCTCTTTTCTGCCGTCGCGGAAAGAGATCATGCTGTACACGTGCAGAAAATCCTGAAGTTCTATTGCCGTCATGAGGAAGTTGTTTGTTTCGGAACAAAGGAAACTCCCGGGACGGGGGGTATTCAAGAATTGTTGGTAAACCTCAGCCTCAACCGGACCAATCCATCGAAAATCACCGTGAAAAAATAAAAAAACCCGGCAGCTGCGTCCGCCGGGTTTTGCCAAAACGGTGTAAAGAAAGTGGAGCTAGTGTGGAAAAACTGACCTCAAAGGTGAGAGGTTGATTTTTCCATTAAAATCGCCTGATTTGGCGAAAGAATACCCTACTTTATTCGACTCCTTCTACGTCAGAATACCCAGTTTCTGGGCCTTGGTGACTAATTCTGCCCCATTTCGGGCGTCCAGTTTTTTTAACAACTGTTTCCGGTGGGTCGATACCGTATGGGAACTGATATTCAATTTTTCGGATATTTTCTCGGTAGAAAACCCGTCCGCCAACAGGCGGAGGATCTGGAGTTCCCGGTTGGTCAGGTTCGGTTGTTCCGGCCGGTCGGCCGGCGTAAGTGTGAGTGTTTGGCTTCTGAGTCTGTTCAGGTAGCCGATATCGATGTACGGTTTACCGTCGATCAAGCGAATGGACTCTTCCGACAAGCCGCCTGCAATTGAATTGGATGAAGCCCGAAGGTGTTCAGCCGGACGGAAGGTGGTCATGATCATGCGTACGTGTTGCTGCTCGTTCCGGTCGAGCACGATCGTTTCGGTCGCCAGGCACACATACCGGCCATCGGACCGACGGTACCTGAATTCCACCTGCCAGGAAAGATGATCGTGCAGGAAGGGTTCCCGGTTTCGTTTCTCGACTTCGGTTTCATAGATCTTCATGACCTGAGAAACATCGTCGGGATGAATGAGTGACAGACCGAATCCGAAGCCGCCTTTGAGAAAATCTTCCTTGTCCCATCCCGTCAATTGCCGGATGGAGTTACTCATGAAATGATCTTCACCCGTAAGGATGTCGGTAATCAAGCACGCTTCATTGGTGCGCCGGTCCATGACCCGCAGGATCGAGTTTTGGTCCTTTGCCAACCCCTTGCCCCTGACTTTTTCCGAAGCTTGAATGATGAGCAGGAATCCTTCCGGTTTAGCCTGTTCGATAATCCGGGAAACGAAGACGAAGTTATTCTGCAAACCGCTGGCATGACGCATCTGCATCCGGAACTTTTTGGAAATCGTATAGCCCTCGGTGACCTCCTTAAGGTCATCCACACTGTTCTCAGGAAACAAATGCGAAAGGGGTTTTCCACGTAAAGCGTTGAACGAGATCCCACAGTGTTTTTCAAGACTTTCGTTCATGAACGTGATCTTCCCATTCGTTGACACGATGAGAATTCCGCTTCTGGAGGTTTCCAGGATGCTTCGGATCGGTTGGAGGAACCGTTTGGCGCCGGCCATAAAAAACGAGTCAGATCAGGTGATGTTCAATCGCGATCCGCACCAGCTCGGCGGAATTCCTGGCATTCAACTTCGCCAGTAGTTTTTTCTTGTAGGAGTTGATCGTATAAAGGGTCAAGCCCATTCGGAGGGCCATTTCCTTGGCAGACAATCCGCGTTGTAAGAGACCGATCAATTCCTTTTCGCGCGGAGAGAGGCTATATCCGCTCAGGACAAACGGGTCGGGGAATTTTCTCGCTGGCATCTCCAGCAGTGATTCCACCAGCCTGACCGTTTCGTTCTTTCCCTGCTTTTCTTCCGTGATGTCCTGTTCGAAGCTGATCAGGTATTTGATGTTGCCGCGTTCATCACGTTCAAGAATGTACGATTCACTCCGGATCCATCGCCAGGTAGCGGTTCGGTGACGACGACGGAATTCCCATTTGATGGGTTGGTCGTCGAGTTCCTTGTTCTGGTTCCGGCGAACCATTTCCCGGTAGTACACCAGGGCGATGAGATTCATGTCATCCGGATGGAAATTGGCGAACTCAAACGGCCATCCTCCTTCCAGGTATTCCTGTGGCCTCCATCCGAGGATCGAACCCACGGAATTGGAGATGAAGACGGTCAATTGTAGTTGCACATCGATGATCGTGATCAGTTCGTTCCTGCGAGCATTGAGCGCGGACAGGAGCATGCGCTGATTCTCGAAGTGTTTCATTTCCTGTTCCCGGAGCGATTTCCGCCCGTTGAGGACTACCATGACTCCGCGGACTTGTCCTTGTATGTCGCGGAGCAAAGTGCTGACGAGCCTGAATTGTTTTTCGCGTCGCTTTTTATCGAGACAGGTCACGTCCTGTACCACGGTCTCTTCCATGGCCAGGCGCGACAATAAGTCATCGAAGCGAAAACTCAGTTCGGAATGAAATCGTGTGCAGGGGGAATAGAGCACTTCCTGTCGGCTGAAACCGAGGTGGTCCAGGAAACAACCGTTTACATATTGAACGATGCCGTGCAGGTCGAGCAGCAACACGGCATCTTCCGAGGTGTCGAACACCGGAAGTGCGGGTTGCAGAAACTCAAGTGCAGGAGCAATCATGAAAAAGGAAATTCACGGAAAGATAATCTTTCGCGCCAATTTGCAAAACCACTTTTTCGCAGACGCAGAATAATCACGGGTAAATTTCGCTTACTGGAATTCCCAGGAATGAGTATCCAGTCCTTCGATGCAAGCGGTCAGCAGGCGAATGGCCGCATCAATGTCGTTTCGATCCGCCATTTCGATCACCTGGTGGATATGACGGGTGGGAATGGATACCGCCCCGGCGATCGAACCGGTTTTCCCCATGCGTTGAATCGGCGCCGTATCCGTTCCTCCGCCGGCCAGGATTTCGGGCTGCCACGGTATCCCATGTTTGTCAGCGGTCTTTTTCATATAATCCACCATCCGGACATCGCAGATGGTCGAGGCATCCATGATTTTGATCGCGGCTCCCTTGCCCAGTTTGGTCACCTGCTCGTGCGCCTGTGATCCGGGTACGTCGAAGGCAATGGTGGTATCCAGTCCGAAGCCGAAGTCGGGACCGATCTGGTGCGCGGCTACATTCGCGCCGCGGGTGCCGACTTCTTCCTGAACGGTGAAAACGCCATAGACATCGTAAGGGAAATCTTTCAGACGACTCATCGTCTCCAGGAGGATGAATACGGATACTCGGTTGTCGATCGATTTGCAGTTGACGCAGTTACCCATCTCGATCAACTCACGTTGGCGGGTGATCGGATCACCGATGCTTACGTGTTTGATTACTTCTTCTTTTGAAAGCCCGAGGTCGATGAAGTAGTCCTGGATTTGCACGGTCTTGTTCCGTTCTTCCGGCGACATCAGATGGATCGGCTTGCTGCCCATGACGCCGATGAGGTCCTGTTGGCCGTGCACGATCACGCGTTGAGCCGTCAGTGTCTTCGGGTCGAAACCGCCGAGCGGATGAAAGCGCAGGAATCCGTTGTCGTCGATGTGCGTGACGATGAAACCGATCTCATCCATGTGCGCGGCGATCATCACTTTCTTCGGCGAGCGGCCGCGTCGGAAAGCCGTGACATTGCCGAGGTTGTCGATGCTGACATCAACCGGCAACTTGCTTAATTCACGCAGTACGACGGAGCGGACGCGTTGTTCAAAGCCGGGTGCCCCGGGCGTTTCGCAGATTTCTTTGAGGAGGGAGATGTTGAGAGCCATATACGGGATCAGTTGACGCGTCCGAGTTTGATCATGTTCGTTCGACCTTGTTCTTCGAGCGGAATGCTGGCCAGGTGGATCATGATATCACCGGATTTCACGTGGCCTTGTTCTTTCAGGATTTGCTGCAGGTCGCGGATCGTCTGGTCGGTGGAGACCGCCTTGTTGTAAAAATAGCCGCGGACGCCCCACACCAAACTCAGGACGCTGAGCAGCGACGGTACATCGGTGAAGATGATGATGTCGGCGGAGGGCCGTTGCGCGGAGATGCGGTAAGCCGTGTATCCCGAACGGGTCATACCGACGATTGCGCGCGCGCCGACCTGGGAAGCCATGACGCCGGCATTGTAGCAAACCGAATCGGAAATGAACGTATCGCTGGTGATGTCGGGCTGGTTATTGCGGTTGTAGCGATAACCCTGTGTTTCGACCGTTTGGATGATGCGGCGCATGCTTTCCACGACGCGGACCGGATACTCGCCGACGGAAGTTTCGCCGCTCAGCATGACGGCGTCCGCTCCGTCGAGTACGGAATTCGCCACGTCGTTCACCTCCGCGCGGGTAGGCGTGGCGTTGTTGATCATGCTTTCCATCATCTGCGTGGCGATGATGACCGGCTTGGATGCACGGATACATTTGTCGACGAGCATCTTTTGGATCAGGGGGACATCTTCCATCGGAAGTTCCACGCCAAGATCTCCCCGGGCTACCATCAGGCCATCGGTTTCCCGGATGATGTGGTCGATCTCCTGCAGCGCTTCCGGTTTTTCGATTTTCGCGATCACCCGGACGCGTTTCCCCTCGCGCGCGATGATCTGTTTCAATTCGATGATGTCGCGCGCGGTGCGTACGAAGGACAAACCGATCCAATCCACGTTCATGCGCAGCGCGAACTGGAGGTCGTCGAGGTCCTTCGCGGTAAGACTGGGCAGTGAGATTTTCGTATTGGGTAAATTGACGCCTTTGCGTGAGCGAAGGGGGCCGCCGATCTCCACGACCGCCGTGACACGGTCGGTGCGGTTGGTGCCGGTGACACGGAGGGACAGTTTCCCGTCGTCGATCAACACGGTGTCGCCGATGGCTACGTCCTGCGGAAACTGACGGTAGTTCATGTACACCTGCTGCGCGTTACCGGTACATTCCTGCGAGGTGAACACGAGTTCTTCGCCGCGTACGAGCAGGGCCGGTTCGTTTTCCACCTGGCCGATACGAAGTTTCGGGCCTTGCAGATCGATCAGAATGGCAGTATGGACACGCAGTTCTTCGTTGATCCGTCGGATCGTTTCGATCACCTGTTGGTGTACGGAATAGTCGCCGTGGGAGAGGTTCAGTCTGCAGACGTCGACACCGGCACGGATCAGTTCGCGCAATACTTCATAGGTATTGGATGCGGGGCCGATCGTCGCGACGATCTTGGTCTTATTGAAAGGAATGGATGCCATAAGGTTGGATGGGAAGGAGCTCAGAAGAGCAGGTTCTCGCGCGACTTGAGTTCTTTCGGTTCGAAGGCGTAGGCGCCGAGGATCATGGGGATTTTTTTCAGTTCCGGCAAGAGATTGCCGGAGTCGATCTCGTTCCTCCCGGGGCGAATGAGGAGGAAGTAATCGATCTGCTTCTGCTCCGGCAGTAACATTCCGCCGTCGCCTTTGTTCGCCAACATATAATATTCGTCCTCTTCCTCGTTGATGAAGGAGAAGCGGGTGAAGGTCATCGCTTCCATGCGCTTTTTGGTGAAGACCTCGAAATCGTTATCACGCGCAAGGGAAATGTCGAGCGCCAGGTTGATTTCCCGGCAGAGCCGATAATCGCGGTGCTGGCAAACGATTCCGATCAGCACGAATCCGTACTGTTCATCCTCGTCGATCCGCAACACGACTTTTTTCATCCCGTGTGAAATTACGGAGGATTATGCGACCGTCGTCCGCCCCGCCGGAATCTTACTGACTTCAGGAAATTCCCAGAATGCCGATCGCTTTTTCGGCAGCGATCTGTTCAGCCCGCTTTTTCGAAAAGTCTTCGCCCTGCGCCACTTCTTCGCCGTTCACCAGTACCCGGACGCGAAGCAGGCGTTTCCCGCCATTTTCCACTTCCTCCACCAATTCAAAGTCGACCGTGCGCTTCTCCTTCTGGCACCAGTTGATGAGCTTGCTCTTGAAGTTGCTGTCGGTCTGTTCAACGACATCGACGTCGATGTGATGCCGGAAGATGCGGTTCAGGACGAGCTGCCGGGTGACGTTGTATCCCTGGTCCAGGTAAACGGCCCCTATCAGGGCTTCGAACGCGTCGCCGTAAGCGGAGCGGTTCTTCGCGCCGGGATCGATCGAGTTCTGCATGAAGCGGTCGACACCGATCTTTACCGCCAGCTTGTTCAATTGTTCGCGGTTGACGAGCCGGCTGCGCATCTCCGTGAGAAAGCCTTCTTCTCGAAAGGGGAATCGTTTGAAGAGGTGTTCGGCGATGATGGCTCCTAAAACCGCGTCTCCCAGATACTCGAGGCGTTCGTTGCTCATCTTGATGCCGCTCGGATGTTCTTCGGCAGTGGACCGGTGCTTGAACGCAAGATGGTATAAGGAAAGGTTACGCGGCGTAAACCCCAGGAGGTTGCGCAGGGCGCGGACGAACGATTTGTCCTTGGAAAAGAGGTGCCGTATGCCGGAGAGGAAACTCAATCGGTTGGACGATGCTGTGCTCAGCCTTCGTACTTGCGGAAGATGACCGAAGCATTGTGCCCGCCAAAACCGAAGGTGTTGCTCAAGGCCGCGCGAACAGTGCGCTTTTGCGCCTTGTTGAAGGTCAGGTTCAGTTTCGGATCGAAGGCCGGGTCGTCGGTGAAATGGTTGATGGTCGGCGGAACCATATCGTTCACGACGGAAAGGATCGACGCGATGGCTTCGATGGCGCCGGCTGCACCCAACAGGTGACCGGTCATCGACTTCGTCGAGCTTATGTTCAGCTTGTACGCATCCTCGCCGAAGATGGTCTGGATGGCTTTGATTTCCTGCGGATCGCCGATCGGGGTTGACGTGCCGTGAACGTTGATATAGTCGATGTCGGAGGTCGTCATGCCGGCATCTTCCAACGCGCCACGCATAACCAAGGCTGCGCCCAGTCCTTCCGGATGCGGTGCAGTCATGTGATACGCATCGGCCGACATACCGCCACCGACGATTTCCGCGTAGATTTTTGCGCCGCGTGCTTTGGCGTGCTCGAGTTCTTCGAGGATGATACAACCGGCGCCTTCACCCATGACAAAGCCGTCGCGATCGAGATCGAACGGACGGGAGGCGGTCTTCGGGTCGTCGTTGCGCTGGGAGAGTGCCTGCAAGGCGTTGAAGCCGCCGACGCAAGTCTCGTTGACGGTGGATTCGGAACCGCCGGACAGGATCATGTTCGCCCTGCCGAGGCGGATGTAGGTAAACGCGTCGATGAGCGCGTTGGTAGAGGAAGCGCAGGCGGAAACGGTGGTGAAGTTGGGGCCGCGGAAACCGAACTTCATCGAGATGTGACCCGACGCGATGTCGGCGATCATCTTCGGAATGAAGAAAGGATTGAAACGCGGAGTGCCGTCGCCACGACCGAAGGCGATTACTTCGTCCTGAAAGGTTTTTAGACCGCCGATACCGGAACCCCAGATGACCCCCACGCGGTCGTGGTTGATCGTTTCCAGGTTGATGCCGGCGTCTGCTACAGCCTGGTCCGCTACAACCAAGGCGTATTGTGAAAAGCCGTCCAGTTTGCGGCCTTCTTTGCGATCGAAGTAGTTGTTCGGGTCGAAGTTCTTGACTTCGCAGGCGAAACGCGTTTTGAATTTCGACGCGTCGAATTTGGTAATCAAATCCGCTCCGCTGATACCCTGGATCAAGCCGTTCCAATAATCCTGAACAGAGTTACCGAGCGGTGTTAGCGCTCCAAGACCGGTCACGACAACGCGTTTGAGCTGCATAGGAGGCGGGAAACCTAGAGGTTGAGAGACGGAAAAAAGGAGGGAGGGAGAAACAAGATCCCCGACAAGGCCGGGGATCTTGAAAGGAGAATCGTGATTACTTCACGTTTTTCTCGATGTATTCGATGGCCTGACCGACCGTAGAGATTTTCTCGGCCTGGTCATCCGGGATGGCGATGTTGAATTCCTTTTCGAATTCCATGATCAGTTCCACGGTGTCGAGGGAATCAGCGCCCAGGTCGTTCGTGAAGCTGGCTTCCGGGGTCACTTCCTTTTCATCAACACCAAGTTTGTCGACGATGATGGATTTCACTTTTGCTGCGATGTCAGCCATTGTAGATCCGTTTTAGTTGTGTAGGGATTTGAATGAGGTGCAAAATAAAGGGGATTCACCTTAATATCAAAATAGGAAGGGTATTCGGACAGGCGTGTTTCTTGCTTATAATGAACGATTTAGCTTTAATGTGAATAGAAATCCGCGGCTCGCTTCCGCCCGGCCGGCCTGTGGATGTCCGGGTGAAGCCTTGCTAAATAGAACATTTGAAAAGACGATTACCATCGGGTATGCCTTCAAATTGGCCATTTAATTGTTTGTAATGATGATTGAAAATTTTAATTCAAGAAAAAATGCGGTTCGATTATTTCCAGTTTACAGAATGACAATAAAAAAGCCCTCGCATTGGCAAGGGCTTTCAATACCATGATTCGACGTGTTTATCGAAGGAAAAGTTTGATCAACTCGTAGAAAATAGCCGCCAGCAAAGCGGACACCGGAATGGTCAGGATCCAGGCCCAAACGAGGTTGATGGTAACACCCCAGCGTACCGCCGACAGTCGTTTCGTAGCACCCACACCGATGATCGATCCGGTGATCGTATGGGTAGTACTGACCGGAATGCCTTTGATGACTTCTCCGCCGATCTTCCAGGGGAACTTCAGGCCTTCGGTAAAGAAGAGCGTGATCGCGCCGGCTGTTTCGGCTGCAACACCTTCGAAGGGAGTCACCTTGGTGATCTTTCCGCCCATCGTCTTAACGATTTTCCAACCGCCGCTGAGTGTTCCGGCTGCAATAGCGGTATAACATGCAAGCGGCACCCAGGTCGGCATCTCTTTCATGCTCGCGATGTTGCCATTCGCGATGAGCGCGACGGAGATGATACCCATGACCTTTTGCGCGTCGTTACCACCGTGACCGATCGAGAAGGCGGCGGAAGAGAACAGTTGCAGGCGCTTGAACAGGGTATTGGTTTGCGACATGTTGATGGAACTGAGGACCAGCGTCGTGCCGCCGATTACCAACACGATGAAGCCGAGCAGGATCCATTTAAAGTTCGCGCCATGGAAGATGACCTTCAGCCAATAGGTTTCGAAGCCGTTCTTCAGATTGGAAGTATCGAACCGTTCTTTCGGATCAGCCTGTTCGCTGATGCGGTGTGTTTCCAGCAAGCGATAACCCGCTTTGGTCTTTCCGATTCCTTGTTCGATCGCCACGGTCAGTTCGGAGAGTTCGGTCGTTTGTCCGGGCTTTTTCAGGTAGTCCGTTCTGATCGTGTACACGGTTCCACTGGCATCCGGCTGGCCGAGACTGTCCTTACCGGCGGCAATGACCGGAGCATATTCTTTGTAGTGATCGTCCTTGAACGTAAGGGCTTTCTTCAACTCGTCCTTGCTCACCTTGCGATCGAACATGTAGGTATAGGAGGCGCCGCCATTGAAATCCTTCTTGAATTCCAACGTATTCCAGACAGCCCATGCCACGCCGACCATGATCGTGATGGATACGAATTTCGCAATCAGGGATTTTCGGAAACTGTGCAGGAACCAGAGCGAGATGAGGTAGGCCATCAACATACCTGCGACCGGGGCGACGACGATGAAGATGGCCGTTGCCCAGACAACACCGGATCGAACGGCTTCAAAACCGTAAGCAGCGATGAAAGCGCCGGCGAATCCGCCAATAAGTGTATGGGATGAAGAAGATGGAATCCCGTACCACCAGGTGATGAGATTCCACGATATGGCTGCGAGCAGTCCGGCCAGAATCATCGGCAAAGGGCTCATTTCAGGAGCGGTGAAGCGGTCCTGAACGGTCTTGGCGATCGTGTTGGCGACGCTGTGGTCCTTGAAGATGAAAAAGGCGACGAAGTTGAACAAAGCCGCCCAGATCACGGCGCTGACCGGCGATAAGACGCGGGTCGATACAACCGTAGCGATGGAGTTGGCGGCATCGTGGAACCCGTTGATGAAATCGAACAGGAGGGCGAGGACGATGACGGTGATCAGCAGTGTCATGGATGGTTCGGCGGTTCCGTTTAGGCCTGTTTCACGATGATGGTTTCGATGACGTTGGCGACGTCTTCGCACTTATCGGTGGCCGTTTCCAGCGCGCTGAGCACTTCCTTTATCTTGATGATCTGAATGGCGTCTTTTTCGTCTTCGAACAGGCGTGCAACCGCGTTATCGAAGATGTCGTCCGCGTGGTTTTCGATGCTGTTGACACGCACCAGAGCTTCGCGGACCTTCATCTGGTTCTTCATGCTGCGCAATCCGCTGATCGCGTTGTACAGTTCATTGGAACAGCTCATGATCAACTCGGCGAGTTTGACCATGCTCGGGTGCATCGTTTCGACCTTGTACAGTTCAATGCGTTTGGCGGAGCCGTGGATGTAGTCGAGTACGTCGTCGAGTCCGCTGGCGAGGCGCTGCAAATCTTCCCGGTCGAAGGGAGTAATGAAGGTCTTACTGGTTTCGTTGAAGATCTGGTGGGTGATCTCGTCGCCGGTATGTTCCAGTTTTTCAATCTGGCGGAAAAGCGGTATGCGTTTTTCCGGACTGGAGGTATTCATCAGTTCGTACAGGACTTTGGAAACCGCCACCAGGTTGGCGGAAGCCTGTTCGAGCATGGGATAGAATTTCCGGTCTTTGGGAACGAAGAGTTGAATGAAACTGTTGGCCGACATGAGGTGTGGAAGTTGAACGGGGGCAAAGTAACGAAAAAGCAAGGAACACGGGATTCCCAAGTACCCTCATTTGCTATCTTTGGCGGGCATGACGCGCATCGCTGTATTCGCTTCCGGTTCAGGAAGTAATGCCGAAAAAATCATCCGTTATTTTCAACAACATCCGGCGATACGGGTCAGTTGGGTGTTGACCAACAATCCCAATGCCGGTGTGATCGGTCGTGCAAAAGCGCTGCATGTCCCTTGTCACCTGTTCGACCGACGGCAATTCCGCGAAACAACCGCTGTAGTCGAATTCCTGAAATCGGAGAAGATCGATTTGGTCGTCCTTGCCGGTTTTCTCTGGCTGGTGCCGGCCAACCTGATCGACGCTTTTCACGGGAGGATCATCAACATCCATCCCGCTTTACTACCGCAGTTCGGCGGCAAGGGTTTTTACGGCGAACACGTTCACCGTGCTGTCATCGAGTCCGGCCAGCCGATTTCCGGCATCACGGTACACGCGGTGAATGAGCAGTTCGATTCGGGCGATATACTTTTTCAAGCCGCCTGTCATGTTGATCGGTCGGACAACGCCGATCAGCTCGCGCTCAAGATCCATGCCCTTGAACACCGTTATTTTCCGGTAGTCATCGAAAAGCTGATCGAATCCGGATTGCCCATCCCGGATTCGCGCGCGTGATGCTCCTTTGCCGAATCAAGTTCCTCTAAGAATCGTTTCGCGCCATCCAGCAGGAGGTGATCCGGATCCGCGATCAACCGATCGTCTTCAGCCGACCAGCCGGGTTCAAACAGAAACAAGCCTCTGGCTTTTGCCAGGGAATCCAAGTTTAAACGGGCCCGTTCGATCCCGGCATGTTCAAAGTAGCGCAGGAAAGCGGATCGTTTCGGTGTGCGCACAAGCGTTACCTGCCACCCGTGTTGTTTGCAGCAATCAAGGATCGTGTTCAGGTAGCGTAGATTTTCCGGAAACAGGCGTTCGTCAAATCTTGATCTGCTGTTTTCGATGGCCCTGACTTTGCAAGCGATCGTATCGTCCAGTGGCAGGGAGAGTCGGTCGCGAACGATCGGAAGTTCGGCACTTCCGTTCCGCTCTTTGAACAGGTACGAAAGGTCCCGATTTGACCGGAAAAAATTACTGCGCGCCATCCAGCGATCGGAAAGGCGATCATTGTACAGGGTGTCACCGTAACGATATAAGACCCGGTTGATCCAGGCCTGGCCGTGTAAGGTCTGATTGTAGCCCAGTATTTCCGGATCGGCATACAAGACCACTTCTTTCAGACGGGGAAGAGCATCCTGCTGGCGGTTCAGCAGCACTTTTGTCCAGAACAAGTCCATCCCCACAAATGCCAGCGAGGCGGAGCGCACCTTGCGCATGGAATCCGAGGCGGCTTTTAAGGGTATGATATGCGAATTGCCGAGGAAAAGCACTTCAGCCTGGGTTTGTTCCATCCGGAATTGCGCGTACTGTCCGTCGAGGCCAATGGAATAGTCGCGGTAGCGCCATTCAAGCAAGCCATACACCACACCCATGAAGGCTAATAGAAGAAAGAGTTCCAGAATCAGCCTGCGCATGTCAGAATTGAAAATAGATGAACGATTGGGCCTCGAAGACGCCGTATAACAGGATCAGCACGGCCAGGGCTGCATGCCAGCCGTAAGCCGCCCATCGCCGGGAAGGAGCAGCGGAGGCTGTTCCGGGTTGATGCCATTGACGCCATTCGGCAAGAAAGAGCAGGAGCAGCAGGAGCAGATCCGTAATGAACGACTGTGTAGTGATGAGCGGCAGACCGATCCATCCTGCCGATGGTCGAAACAAGCCGGCAAAGACTTGCATAGCGTCGTCGAAGCTGTCGGCGCGAAAGAAGACCCATGCCAGGCAAACGCCCGTAAAGGTGAGCAGGCGATTCAGGATCGTTGAACTTCGACCGTTGGGGAATAACAGGCGCTCGGTGATCAGAAAGAAACCGTGGATCAGTCCCCAGACTACGAACGTCCAGCTCGCGCCATGCCAGAGACCGCTCAGCGCGAAAACGATCAGCAGGTTACGGATTTCTTTGATGATCGGAACCCTATTCCCGCCCAGGGGAATGTAGACGAAGTCGCGGAACCATTGTGAAAGCGAGATGTGCCAACGGGTCCAGAATTCACGGAAGCTGGCGCTGAAATACGGATGACGGAAATTCTCCATCAACCGGAAACCCATTACTTGCGCGGCGCCCAATGCGATGTCACAGTACCCGGAAAAATCCGCGTAGATCTGAATGGAGAAAAAGAGAATCGCCCACACCATCGTGATGCCGCCATATCCCTCGGGTTCCCGAAAGATGGGATCCACAAACAAAGACAAACGGTCGGCGACGACGATCTTTTTGAAAAGCCCCCAGAGCATACGCACCAGCCCTTTGCTGATACGTCCGTAATCGATCGTATGATGTTCCCGGAATTGCGGTAACAATTGTCCCGGTCGTTCGATGGGACCCGCCACCAATTGCGGATAAAACATGACGTACAACGCGTAAATGCCGAGATGGCGCTCGGCTTTTTGCCGGCCGTAGTACACGTCGAAGGTGTAGCTCATCGCCTGAAACGTATGAAAACTCAACCCGACCGGCAGCACCACATCCAGCACGGGCAATCGCAAGGGGGATCCGGTCCAGCCGGTCAGCGCCGCCAGGTTTTCGTCCAGAAACCCCCAATACTTGAAGAACGCCAGAATGCCGATGTTGGCGATCAGGCTGGCACCCAGCCACCTCCGGCGGACCCGGAAATCGCTGCTGCGTTCCATCAGCAGGCCGGCGGCGTAGTCGATACCGATCGTCAGTGCCAGAACAAGAATGTAAACCGGCCGGAAGTACATGTAAAACACGCAACTGGCCAGTAGTAACCACCACCAACGTTGCCCTGGCCGCAGCAGGAAGTACCCGAACGTCACCAGGGGAAAAAACAGCGCGAAGGCGAGGGAGTTGAACAGCATCTTTCGGCAGGGCGTGTAAAAAAAAGAATAGTTTTGAGAAGATGAACTTCTGTGTCGTTTTATCGTTAACAGACATTTGTTTCCATTCACCGGCGTGCGTCATCTGTTCAGAAATCCGGCAAATTCATCGCTTGCGTTCGCGTTGATCTTCGCGATCGTCGCATTGCTTGCCATGCGGTTCGGCAGCGCGCCTCCTGCGGAGGTCCTGAAGGAAGCATCTGTTCGTCTGGCCGAACTGGATGAGCGGATGGGCCAGTTGACCCGCGAACTTTCGGGCCCCGTCGCATCTTCCGAGTTCCACAAACGATTTCTGCACGACAACGGAACGGAAGACGGAATCAGCGTCTATGTACGCGAACACGGCTGGTTAACCGACTGGTCGGATAACAATCCCGACTTCATCAACCAGCCACCCGATTCGCTTACGGACCGCCGTTTGTTGCGGCTTCCGAACGGATGGTATTACCTGCGCACGGCTACTTCCGGAGACCGGACCGTCTTTGTGCTGTTGGAGGTTCGTACAGCCTTCGCTTACGAGAATCAATATCTGCGGAATACATTCAATCCGGTTCTCGGAATACCGGAATCAGCCAAGGAAGTTCCAACTGCCGGGGCGGAATTATCGGGCCCCGACGGAAGATCCTGGTTCCGGCTCGACTGGAATCCGCAGGAAAACAGCGGACCGGTACAGCGGACCGCAACACTACTCGCCTTTTTACTCGCGAGTATTGGCTGCTGGTTGTGGGCGGTACGTCTCCATCTCCTTCCGGGTATATTGTTGACGCTTCTGCCCTGGACGTTGCGGCTGTTCATGATCATCGCCCACTGGCCGGCTGCCTTGTACACAGGGGAACTGTTCAGCCCGCGGTACTATGCCAGTTCTGTACTCTTCAATTCGCTCGGCGACTTCCTGCTGAATGCTTTCATGGCCGTTGGTACTGCATATGTCGTGTACCGAAGGGCCCGGAAAACGCGACGTATCCGACCGATCACCGTGATCGCCTGCCTGCTCGCCGCGGTGATCGTGCTGTTGTCCTTGCATGATCTACTGCACGGACTGGTGCTCAATTCCAGGATATCGTTCAATGTCGCTGACTTTTCTTCGCTTGACCGTTATACACTCCTGGCTGGCGCTTCAGTAGTACTGTGGTTGACGGCCCTGCTGCTGGTCCTGGCTACTCTGGTTAAGTTGTCATGGCCGGTTCGTTATACGGATACGCTTGGTTTCGTAGTACTCCTCGCGCTGAGCGGTTATACCGCGGTTGCGTTTCAGTCATTCAACCGGGAAAAAGAACTCGAGACACGGAAATTGCTGGCACAGAAGATCGATGCGCGACAGGACCACGTTGCGGAATACCTGTTGCAGGAGCAACTGCTGTCGATTCCGCGCGATCAGCAACTGAAGAAACTGCTGGATCTCCAGTTCAACCGCGCCGAAGCGATCAAAACCCATATCGCCACGACCAACCTGACAGGCTATCTGAGCAAGTTCGAGCTGTCGGTACGCCTGTTCCGATCCGATGGTGTGCAACAGGATTCCGCCGATACCCGCACCTTGGATGAGTTCCGCCGTGCAGCGGTCGATCTTGGCCGCCCGACCATCGCTCCGGACCTGTATTATTTACCGAATGAATCCGGACAACTCGCCTACATCGGATTTGTGCGACTGGGTTCGGATACGGCCGCTACCTGGTTAGCCCTGACGTTCGACGCAAGATTCTTCCCCGCCGGTTCCGGTTTTCCGGAGTTGTTCGTGAGTGGCACAGCCCGGGAAAGCCGTTGGCCGGAAGCCTATTCTTTGGCCCGGTACAACCGCGATGCCCTGGTATTCGAATATGGCAGTTATTCGTACGCGTTTACTCCTGACGAATTCCCGACGGATTCCAGTGACTACACGCAGGTGGTTCGGAACGGCTTCGAGCACCTCTTGTACCGCCCATCAACCGGTACACTCATCGTGGTCAGCCGCCCGGCACCTCGTCCGATCGATGTATTGACGCTCTTCAGTTGGGTCTTCAGTTTCATCGGCGGTTTTCTGGCGATCGCCTGGATGGTCTATCGATTGACCTCCGGTCAAACCGCATCAACCGGAACCTTGACCCGCAGGATACAGGTATCGGTCTTCTCCCTCGTTGTTCTCTCCTTCGCAGCCATCGGTACGGGCACGGTCTGGTACATCCAACGGAAGTATGCCGACGATCAGCGCAAGAGCATCGCGGAACAGGTGAACGGCTTGTGGTTGCTGATCAACGATCAACCGTCGGTACATTCGCCCTTATCGGGTACTTCACCGCTTCCGTTCGAGCCGACACTCTCGCGCGTCGCCGCGAACACGAACATCGACTACAACCTCTTCGACGAACGCGGACAACTCTACTATTCTTCCCAGCCGCGCATCTTCGACCAGGGAATCGTTTCGACCCGGATGAATCCGGAAGCGTTTCTCGAATTGCAGGAGGAGCGACGCACGCAGTTCATCCACCGGGAAAGTGTGGGTCGACTGCGGTATGTCGCCGCCTATGCGCCGTTCACCGATGAACGCGGCAACATCACGGGGTATCTTCACTTACCGTATTTCGAAAAGCAAAACGAACTCAACCAGGAGATCTCCGGATTTATCTCCGCTTTGCTCAACATCTATGTATTGCTCTTCGCCATCGCCTTGCTCTTTACCCTGCTGATCTCCGCGCGCATCACCCAGCCGCTTTCCGTCTTGCAGGAAAAGCTTGCCGGCATACGACTTGGCCGCCGGAACGAGGAGATCGCCTATTCGGGAGCCGACGAGATCGGCGCCCTGGTGAACGAATACAACCGGCTGGTCTCCGAACTGGCGATCAGCGCCGACAAACTGGCACGCAGCGAACGCGAATCCGCCTGGCGGGAAATGGCGCGTCAGGTAGCACACGAGATCAAAAACCCGTTGACACCGATGAAATTGTCGGTACAACATCTTCAGCGTACGGTTTCGGACGGAACGACCGACGCTGCGCAAGTGCGTCGCGTGACGGAAACCCTGTTGCAGCAGATCGAAACCCTGTCGAACATCGCCGGCGCGTTCTCCGACTTCGCCCGCATGCCCGCAGCACAGCGCGTGGTACTTGATCTTCGCAGCGTATTACGCCCGACCGTTGATCTATTCCGGGATTCTCCCGGCTTGCGCATCGACTATTCCGAACCCGCGCGGGCATGTTTTGTCCTGGCCGACAAGGACCAGCTCTCGCGGGTGTTTCAGAACCTGCTGAAGAATGCTGTTCAGGCAATTCCGGATGAACGCGTGGGATTGATCGAAGTGAAACTGGAAGCGAAGGATTCCGGCTGGGAAGTATCCGTGACAGATAACGGAATCGGCATTCCGGAATCGCAGCGCGAGCGGATCTTCGTGCCGAATTTTACGACCAAGTCGGGCGGTACCGGACTTGGCCTCGCCATGGTGTACAACATCGTGACACAGAGCGACGGCCGTGTTGGATACGAAAGCACGGAAAACCTGGGTACCCGGTTTCACGTCTGGCTTCCCGAAGCCCGTACCGAAACCGTATCTTAGCCGTCCACTCAAGAGACTATGTCACGTCCGATCCGTGTTCTGATCGCCAAGGTCGGCCTCGATGGCCATGATCGCGGCGCGAAAGTCATCGCTTCCTTCCTGCGCGACGCGGGTATGGAAGTCATTTACACCGGGCTGCGCCAGACGCCGGAAATGGTGGTGAATGCCGCCCTGCAGGAAGATGTGGATGTGATCGGCGTGAGTATCCTGTCCGGCGCGCACAATACGGTGTTCCCGAAGATCATCCAACTCATGAAGGACAAAGGCCTGAACGATGTCCTGCTGACCGGTGGCGGAATCATTCCGGATGCCGACATGAAAAAACTCATGGATCTCGGCGTCGGCCGGCTGTTTCCGCCCGGTACCGACACCAATGTCGTCGTCGACTACATCCGCAACGAAGTCGACGCTCGTCGCAGAAACTGATCCTTCAAGATTCAGTCGTCTATCCTCGTCCCTCGTCCCTCGCCCCATCTCCATGAAGACCTACACCAACATTCTCCTCCACATCGAAAACGGAATCCTTACCATCTCGGTGAACCGTCCCGACAAGCTGAATGCACTCAACCAAGAGACCATCCAGGAGATCGGTGACGCGGTGAAAACGGCGGAGCGGGATCCTGCGATCGCGGGGATCATCCTGACCGGTGTGGGGGCCAAGGCATTTATCGCCGGTGCCGACATCTCCGAATTTTCTTCCTACAGCATCGAACAGGGTCAGGCCCTGAGTGCTGCCGGACATGAAGTCTTCAATTCCGTGGAGCGCTGCACCAAGCCGGTCATCGCAGCCGTAAACGGATTCGCGCTGGGCGGAGGTTGCGAACTGGCCATGGCCTGTCACTTGCGTATCGCATCCGACAATGCGAAGTTCGGTCAACCCGAAGTGAAGCTGGGCCTGATCCCCGGTTACGCGGGTACCCAACGATTGGTCCAGTTGATCGGAAAAGGGAAGGCACTGGAGTTGTTGATGACGGCCGACATGATCGGAGCGGAGGAAGCGCACCGGCTGGGGTTGGTCAACTATGTCGTACCGCAGGACCAGCTCATGGCAAAGACGTTGGAACTGATGAGCAAGATCACAGCCCAATCTCCCCGCGCGATCGCCGGTATCGTGCGCTGTGTGGATGCTTTTTACAAGGAAGGTGTCGACGGATTCCAATTCGAGATCGAAGAGTTCGGACGCTGCTTCGGTACCGACGATTTCAAGGAAGGCGTGTCGGCATTTCTGGAAAAACGGAAAGCCAATTTCGTGCGTTCCTGATCTCGAGTTTACTTAGCCCGGGAATGTCGTATTCATTCGACCATAAAAACGCCGTTCGTGAAGTCCATCCGTACGCGATGCTCTTCCACAAAGGCGACCCCGAAGACCCCTTCCGGTCGAACCCCGTTTAGGTTACCGCTTTCGATCCGTTCAACCAGTCGCGTGTGCGCGCGACTCCTGCCACCGGCATTAAGGATCACGTCGTAAAAGGTTGCAGCACGGTAGTTCGTGAATCCACCTGCCCCGCCGATCCGGGTTTCGATCGAATCGATCCTGCTGCTGTCCTGGATCCTTCCATGCATCGCGGCGAATGCCTGCGTCGGATAACCGCCGAAGTCGATCTGAAACAGCAACGTATCCTGACAACCTTCCATCCTCGTGGTTACTTGCGGTATGCCGTACCACGACAGATTGCGCGGCTGCGTTGCCGGTTGCGGGCGGCGTAGGGTCAGACGTTCAGCTGCAAAGTCGAGGGTCATGTCTACCGATTGCATCAATGGCCACCCAAGGATCGCCTTGAAACCGGCAACGCGGATTCCCGCGACACGGAACTCGAGCAGTCGGTCGTCCAGGATACCGCAGGGCACGTTACGCCAGGTAATAGCACCGATCCGGATGCTGTCGATGATTCCCGCTTGCATACGAAGTTGCTTTGCTGAAGCGGAACTAACCGGCGCAGTGACATCTCCATCCGTTTTCACCTGCAGTTTAGAAGCAAGGCTGGACGAAAGAATGCAGATGCCGGCTCCGGTGTCCCAGCAAGCCCGGGCTTTTCTTCCGTTGATGACGGCTTCGAGCGTAGGATTTTCCGAGACACGCAAGGGCATGGGAACCGTACTGCTGTCGCGATCAAAGCGGACTGTTTGACGCTCGTGCCTTCCGAAGAATCGGTAAAAGTCCCGTTCGGCGGCCTGGCCGCTGGTATCAGCGCCCGGTGTCGCGGGAAGATCAGCCAGGGCATTCCATTCGCCGGCCAGGAATAACAATTGACCGTCTGCTTCTATCGCCAATGCGCGAGTCAGGCTGTCGTCCGATTGCAGCAGGGTATGAAAAGTGCGCTGGGCTTCAGCGTAAGCGCCGGAAAGACATAACCGGAATCCGTCGATGAGGCGGCTGCGATCCGCAGCAGCGCCGTCAGCGCGATTGGCCAACCGGGACGCCGCTTGCCAGTCACGCCGTTGCAAAGCGGTCAGGAAATCATCTGCGGCAGTCGCCCTGATGCCGGAAAGTAAAAGATGAAAAAGTATACAGACACGTACTGCTCCCATCTGAGTCAGGTGAATCAGTTCCGGGCGCAAGATAGCTTCCCGGTTTTTCCGGAAGCGTTAAGGGTTGGTTAGCGTTCGAAGGTCACGTACGTGGCCGAGGCCGTAGCGCCATTCGTATACAAGCGAAACTTGTGATTGGAAAAATCGCGGACCTTGAACGTACGGTTCAGGCGGTTCTCGGGATTGGCGTTGCCAAAGGAGATCTTCACGCCCATGTCGCCCTGTGCATTGATGTACCAGCTGCCACGAACGGTTTGGCCAAGGGAATCCGTAGAGGTCGCGGTGCCGTCGGAATTGAACACGAAGGTGCGGCCTTTGAACTGCCTGGAGTAATAGGTGCCGAGATCCTGGATCTGCGTAACCTGCCAACTGCCTTGCTTCATGGTGCTTTCGACCGTGTCTTCCTTTACAATAGGATTTTCGTCCTTATTGCAGGCGAAGAGTACGACGAAAAGGGAAAGGAGCAGGAGGGAAGCGGTTGCGCGTTTCATGGTATCGGATGGTGGTGCACGAATGTAGTCAACTTGCGTAAGCCCTCCAAACCCGCGCTGGTAGCGACTTTTAGCGTAAATAACCCTTACCGTGCGTCAGGATTTCGCCGTCGCTGGTCAGCCGGTAGAGATAAATTCCTGCCGCCAGTTCCGGTTGCAGGCGCTGCACCGAGCGGTGGTCGAGCGGATAACTTCCGCAGGACCTTCCGGTCGCATCGAACAGTTCCAGTCGAAGCGTTCCTTTCAGAGCCAGCAATGCATCGGAAAGAGTGATCCTCACCGAACCGCCTTCCGGCCATTCGACGAACGTACCGTCCGATTCGAAATCGAGCACATCCACCGGACTGTCCGGATCATCGTAACCCAGGTGAAAGGTATGGGCATTGTAATCACCAAATCCATAGACCACCGCCTGGAAACCAAGTGGACTGGTCAGTCGGTGCGGGCCGGAGTTGATCGCGACTCGGGCGAAGGAGAAGCCGGGCAGGGAAGGGACCGGAGAAAAGTTGACCGTGTTGCCGTCCAATTGCAATGCGTTTACGCCGGAAGTAGCTGTGAGAATGTTCACGAAATGACTGCTCACATATTGTTGTCCTGAAGGGCCATCCAGTGAGACCCAGGATACATCTTCTTTTTTCAATTCAAGGGGAACCAAGTTCACCATCGACGGATCGCCCAGCATGCTGGTGTTGCATTGTTGGCTCTTGTTGAACTGACTCATCAGGATCAGCTTCGTCGAACTGAACGTGGAAGCCGTGGCCAGCAGGGTGTCGAAGTATTCTCCGCGATTCAGCGTAGTCACCGTCGTGCCGTTGATGCTCAGGATGCAACTGTCCTGCAGGGAAAGCGTTCGGAAGATATCACCGCCTTGACCGAGAAACGGAACGGTAACATAGAACTTCCCGGAACGTTCGATGGGATAACATTCGTCGTACAAGGTATTGTCGGCTCCCAGACAATGCACATGCGCCTGACGGGCGCCGCCGAACACGGCGACTTTACCGCCGGTGAGTACCCGCACCCGGCTGCCGGTCAGGTCACCGTACGATTGCAACTGGAAGGTTTGCCCTTCGTCGATGCGTACGTTGAAAGGTACATTCGGCGGGCGGAAGTTGATGGTCACGTCCGAAGGCGTTATTTCCAATACGGTACTGTCTCGTGTGGCCAGCACCACGAATTCGGAGGGTGAATTTCCAGACAGATCCTCTTGGGCCATCACGGTGTATTCCGTCGCCATCTCGTCGATCGGCAATACGATCGACGCGTCCGAGAAGTAGAGGCGATGATGGTACGCGAAAACATCCACAGGATTGTTGGCGGTTATCTTGACGCCAAAATTGAAGATGGCTTCGTCGCCGGTTCCATAATAGATATTCTGGGGAAGTTGCACTTCCACGGGCTGGTTGGCAGTGACGATAAAGGGCACCGAGAATCCGGTGAAGGGAATCGACACGGCGCCCTGCGTGTTCACCGGGCTGCTGACGATCACCGAAAAATTCGGCATGCCATTGAACAGGAGATCCAGGTTCTCGCCGAAGGTGAGCCACAATTCCGTTCCCCGGGTGGATTGTCCCCGGGAAGAACTGGCAAACAAACTGAGGCCGAGTAAGACGCAGAGTAGCCGTAAACGCATGATAATAAGGTTGAACTGAGCCCATCAAGTTATAAAAAGGATGATTTATCCGGAATTTCAGCAGCCGCTTTAACTTTAGCCACAGATGGAGGCGGTGCATTTGCTGATTCAGGGACGGGTACAGGGTGTGTTTTTCCGAAAATTCACGCATCTGAAGGCCCTGGAGCTCAATATTCGGGGTTGGGTGCGCAACCTTCCCGATGGCCGGGTGGAGGTCGTGGCCGAAGGGGACCCTGAACGACTCCAGCGATTCATCCACTGGTGTCACGAAGGACCGGAGGCCGCGCGCGTCGACGAAGTAGAAATCCACCCCACCCCCTTGAAAAATTTCCGCGAGTTCGTCATTGTGAGATGAGCATTGAAGGAAATTTGACCACCTGGTTTTCGTTAGCACTGATCCTGAAACGACTATCGGAATCGGTTTGGGCGTACGGAACTACCGCCGGAATGTGAACTCCTGACCGGGACAGCGCACCAAGCAGATGCTGTTCAGATGGAGGTAGTGTATTGTTTATCCCGGATGGAACCATAACACGCTCCCAACCTGAAACTCGAAACCCGAAACCCGTTTGCCTGCCGAAGCTTTAGCGAAGGCAGGAAACTCGGAACCCTAAACCCACCTTGTCTCTCCTCAAAAAGCTCGCCTCCCAAACCGCCGTTTACGGTTTGAGCAGCATCCTCGGGCGTCTGCTGAACTACCTGCTGGTACCCTTGTACACACGGGTATTTGACACGGCGGAGTATGGGGTGGTGACGCAGTTGTACGCGTATGTGACATTTTTCAATGTGCTCTTTACGTACGGACTCGAGACCGCCTTCTTCCGGTTTTCCCAAACATCCGGTGATAACAAAAAGGTCTACTCAACCGGACTCTTATCCCTGCTGTTGACTTCGGTACTGGGTGCAGTAACGATCATCCTCGCTTCCGGCTGGTTGTCCGGTGAGCTGAGCGAAGGAACACGCACGGAGGATTATCCGCTCTACATTTCCTGTTTCGCGGCTGTGCTCGCCTTCGATGCCATCGCCACCCTGCCGTTTGCACGATTACGCCTTCAGAATCGCGCCACGCGCTTTGTGACCATCCGGCTGATCAGCATCCTGCTGAACGTCGGATTGAATTGCTTCTTCCTGCTTTACTGCCCCTACGCGATCAGGCAGGACCCGAACAGTTTCTGCGCAGCGCTCTATGATCCTTCGTTCGGAGTAGGGTATGTCTTCGTGATCAACGTGGTTACGAGCGGCATCACCTTATTACTCTTGTTGCCGGAGTTGTTACCTGTACGTTGGGGCTTCGACACGGCGCTCTGGAAAAACATGCTGCGCTATGGCTTCCCATTGATGATCGCCGGTTTCGCCGGGATGATCAACGAAACCATCGACCGGATCCTGTTACCGGAACTCGTGCGCGACCCTTCGACGTCCATGGTGCAACTGGGGATCTATGGTGCCTGCTACAAGCTGTCCATCCTCATGACCCTGTTCGTTCAGACGTTCCGCTACGCGGCCGAGCCGTTTTTCTTCACTCAAGCCGGCAAGGAAGACGCGCCGAAACTCTATGCGACCGTCATGCACTACTTTGTACTGGCGGGGGCGCTGATCTTCCTCGGTGTACAATTGTACATGGACTGGATCCAGGAGTTCATAGGCCCCGATTTCCGATCCGGGCTCGTCGTTGTCCCGATTCTGTTGATCGCCAACCTCTGCCTCGGCGTTTACCTCAACCTGTCGTTCTGGTACAAGATCACCGGACATACCCGATGGGGTGCCTGGTTCTCGGTTTTTGGCGCGGTCATCACCGTGGTGCTAAACGTCCTGCTGATCCCGTTCTTCGGCTATCTCGGGGCAGCCTGGGCGACGCTCGTCTGCTATGCTTCCATGATGGCGGTATCGTACTACTATGGCCAGCGGTATTATCCCGTCCCGTACGACCTGGCTGCCTTCGCCTACCTGATCGGCTCGGCACTCCTCATCTTTTTCCTCAGCGAATGGCTTCGCGGATTCAGCGGTTCTACCTGGCAAACTACGCTGATCAACTCCGGCCTCCTCCTGACCTGGATAGGTGTTGCAGCGGCCTATGAGCATCGGAAAAAGCTACCTTTGTCGAGACTATGGAGTCGGTAACAATTCGCGAAAATGCCATTTGAAATGTCATACGCGGATTTTCTACCGTCATTTCATTTTTAAAACCATCGAAACTCTACACGATGAACGTCAAGATCATCAATCGTTCCCGACACCCGCTACCTGCTTACGAAACGGCCCACGCCGCCGGCATGGACCTTCGCGCCTTCCTCGAAACTCCAATCGAGTTGAAACCCCTCGAGCGCGCGCTCGTACCCACGGGCTTGTTCCTCGAACTTCCGGTTGGTTATGAAGCGCAGGTGCGCCCGCGCAGCGGTCTCGCCGCCAAACGCGGCGTAACGGTTCTCAACTCCCCCGGCACGATCGACGCCGACTATCGGGGCGAAGTCAAGGTGATCCTGGTGAACCTGTCCAACGAAACCTTCCGCATCGAAGACGGCGAACGCGTCGCGCAACTGGTCGTCGCCCGCCACGAACGGGTGGAATGGACCGATGCCGAAGAACTCTCCCTCACCGATCGAGGCGCCGGTGGTTTCGGTTCAACAGGAAAATAAGGCAAGGCCACCTGGATGGTGCATTTGACGAAATCATTCAAGTTTAACTTCAATCAATAAATCGGGTAGCGATAGAATCGGGAAGGTAACGCGGGCATGCAAAACCCGAAACCCGAAACCCGGAACCCTGAACATTCAACCCACAAATGAAGATCATCGTCCCCATGGCCGGTATGGGCAAACGGATGCGGCCGCATACGCTGACCGTTCCGAAACCCCTCATTCCGGTAGCCGGAAAACCAATTGTCGAATGGCTGGTGGAAGACATCACGCGTACCTGTAAGGAAAAGGTCGACGAGATCGCTTACGTCATCGGCGACTTCGGAGCCGAAGTGGAAAAGCAACTCATTGCCATCGCCGAACGCCTTGGCGCCCGCGGAACCATCCACTACCAGGACGAGCCGCTGGGTACCGCCCACGCCATCCTCTGTGCCCAGAGCGCACTGCAGGGAAAGGTCATCGTGGCCTTCGCCGATACGCTGTTCCGTGCCGAGTTCACCATCGACGAAAGCCGCGACGGTGTAATCTGGGTCAACCGCATCGACGACCCCCGCATGTTCGGCGTGGTCAAGCTCGACGGTGAAGGATTCATCACCGATTTTGTCGAGAAACCACAGGAGTTCATCTCCGACCTGGCCATCATCGGGATCTATTATTTCAAGGACGGCGAATACCTGCGCAAGGAGCTGCAGTTCCTGCTCGACAACGACATCCGGGAAAAAGGCGAGTACCAGCTCACCAACGCGCTCGAGAACATGAAACGTAAAGGCACGCGTTTCGTCCCGGGTAAGGTGGAAGAGTGGCTCGACTGCGGTAATAAGGACGCCACCGTGCATACCAACAAGCGCGTGCTCGACTACCAGGCCGGCGCCGCGACCGTGGCCGCTTCCGTTAAACAGGAGCATTCGGTCATCATCCCGCCCTGTTTTATCGGAGAAAATGTCGTTTTGAAAAATTCCGTAGTCGGTCCGTTCGTTAGCATTGGCGCCAATTCCCGCATCGAGTCGTCGGTGGTGAGTAACAGCATCCTCCAAACCGGCGTGACGTTGAAGCATGCCAATGTCGACAACTCAATGATCGGGCATTCCGCGCAACTGCACCTTCGCCCCGAGCAATTGAGCATCAGCGATTACTCCACGTCCCACCATTGATCCGGTATCAACCCGCCCGCATGCGTAACTCCCGCTATTTCCTGTTCGCGCTTCTCCTCCTTGGCGCCTGTAAAAGTCAGGAGTCTGCCACCACGCGCGTGCAAACCCCGGCTGCGAAAGACGCGCTGACGCCCTCCCAACGGGCGGACGTGACCTACCTCTTCTTCAACGCGAACAAGGAAAAGATCCTCGGCAACTACAACGCCGCGGCCGACCTGTTCGCGGAGGTGATCCGAAAAGACCCGGGTAATGCCGCCGCCATGTACGAGCTGGCCGGCATCTTCATCGAGCAGAAAAAGTTCGGCGACGCGCTCTTCTTCGCCAAGTCGGCCTACAGCATCAATCCCGCCAACGAATGGTACGCGCAGACCTACGCGGAGGTCCTGCAACGCAACCGCCGCTTCACCGAAGCCGCCGCCGTTTGGGAACAACAGGTGAAGCGGAACCCCGACCGTTCCGATTTCTACCTGCAGTGGGCCGACGCGCTCATCTTCGCCGACAAGCCCGCCGAAGCGGTGAAGGCCTACGACAAGCTCGAAGACCGCACCGGCGTCAACAAAGACATCAGCACGGCCAAGGCGCGCATCTATCAGCGCATGGGCAAGAACGACCTGGCCGTATCCGAATTGCAGAAACTCATCGCCAACGACCCCAACGATCCCCAGGCCTACGGCATGCTGGCCGAGGTCTACCAGGCGATGGGACAGAAGGAAAAAGCGCTCGAGACCTACAACCGCATCCTCGAGATCGACCCGGACAATCCTTTCATCCACCTCTCGCTGGCCGATTACTACCGCAGCAATGGCGAGAAAGAGAAGTCGGTTGTCGAACTCAAGAAGGCGTTCAACAACCCGGAGCTGGGCATCGAAACCAAGATCAGTATCCTGAGTTCGTACTACGCCCTCATCGAGCTTCATCCGGAACTCAAAGAGCAGGCCATGGAGATGACCGAGCTGTTGGTCAAGACCCACCCGAGCGATCCCCGCGCCTTCGCCGTCCGCGGCGATTTCCTGATCCAGGAGAAAAAGTACGAAGAAGCCCGCGTCGCCTACCGCAAGGCACAGGAACTCGGCTCGAAGGAGTTCACCGTCATCAGCCAGATCCTCTTCCTCGACTCACAGTTGCAGGACTGGGACGCCATGATCCGCGACAGCGAGGAGGCGATGAACCTGTTCCCCGACCAGCCGCTGGTGTACTTCTTCAACGGCATCGCCAACAGCCAGAAGAAACAGTTCGCCAAAGCGGTGGCTTCGCTCAATGCCGGCGTCAAGCTGGTGGTCGATAACAAGGAGCTCGAATCGAATTTCTACGCCAGCCTCGGCGACGCCTACCAGGAGCTGAAGGACTTCGCGCGCAGCGACGAGAACTACGACAAGGCGCTGGATATCGATCCGAAGAACGCCAACGTGCTGAACAACTACGCCTATTACTTGTCCGTCCGCGGCGAGCGGCTCGAAAAGGCGGAGCAGATGTCGAAGCTTTCGAACGAGCTCGAACCCAACCAGGCTTCCTACGAAGACACCTACGGCTGGATCATGTTTCGCCTCGGCAGGTACAACGACGCCAAAGAGTGGATCGGCAAGTCACTGAAGAACGGCAGCGACAACAGCGCCACGGTGCTCGAACACTACGGCGATGTATTGTTCAAGCTGGGCGACAGCGCCGGCGCCCTCGACTACTGGCAGCGCGCAAAGAATGCCGGCGAAGGCGCTTCCGAGTTTTTGGAGAAGAAGATCCTGGAGCGGAAGTACGTCGAGTAAGCTGCCGCTTTCCTTCCTGTTTATCGTGTACCTGCAACCCGGCCCCGCCCGCCTGCCTTGATCTCGTGCAGGATGCCTACATTCGTTACCGGCCCATGAACTCCACACGTTTCGGAATAGCACTCGGCATTTTGATCAGCACACTTGTGCTTTTTTCGTCCTGCAAAACCAGCAAGAAGATCGTCGAGTCCGTGCCGGTCCCGGTGAAGGTGAAAGGCGATGATGCCGCAGCGGTATTCGACAGCGTCTCGGCCCGTGCCTTCCGCAGCGAATGGCTCACCGCCAAAGCGCAGGTGGATTATACCGACAAACGCGGCGAGACCAATTCGTTCGACGTGAACATGCGGCTCCGCAAGGACAGCCTGCTGTGGATCTCCATCACCCCGCTGCTGGGCATCGAAGCGGCCCGCGTACTCATCACGCCCGATTCGATCGTCATCCTCGACCGCGTACACAAGGAAGTGGCGATCCGCAAGTACGACTACCTCGAGGAAATGCTGCACGCGCCCGTCAGCTTCGCGATGATCCAGGCGGTGATCGCCGGCAACTACTTTCCTTACCGTACCAACGAAAAGATCAGATCCCTCTACGAGGAAGAACCCTACTTCATCCTCAGCACCCTCAACAAGCGCCAGGCCCGACGCGCGATGGAGGAGAAGGATCCCAACACGCCGGTCGTGCAGGATTTCTGGATCGACGGCAACTACCGCATCGCCAAAGCTAAGATCACCGACGACAAACTCGACCGCTGGGTCGAAGCACGCTATACCGCCTTCGACTCCGTCTCCACCGGCCTCTTCCCGCAACAAGTCATCGTCACGGTCTCCGGCTCCACACCGGTCATCATGAAGATCACCTACGACAAAATCACCCCCGACGAACCCGTCGCCATGCCGTTTACCGTGCCGGAGAAGTACGAACGCAAGTGAGTTTATTGTTCCGGGTTTCGGGTTTCGTGTTCCGGGTTATGGAGTTGAAGATGGGCGTCGAGGATTATCCCAAACACCACTTGACCGAACTAAACCCGGAACCCGGAACCCGGAACTCCCCCGCACCTTCCTCAGGCAAGTCGCAAAGGATCCATCATGATCATTAGGAGCTGAACGGACGTGCATTCCTCACCATCGGTCCCGTGTTCGCTCGTCAGCTAAGCGCCGATCCGTTTCTCAACGAACTGCTCGACGAGCTCACCCGGGGCTAGGTTGCATGGTTGGTAGCTTGTATCAGTTGTTTGTTGTTTCGGGTTTCCAGTTTCCTGTTTCGGGTTTCCGGTTTTGGGATGAGTAATTCCTTATTTCATAAGTCCTGAAGACAGTTGCATTCCAACAACTCGAAACCCGAAACTCGGAACCCGAAACCGTAACATTCCCGAACATTTTCCCCATTTCCCCGTTCAACTTCCTTGCTGAATTCTCCGTTATCTTAGAGTTGGCAAGCAGTAGAAATGTCCTTTTTTGTTGAAAATAAGCAAGTTGTGAGTCTTGTCCGGACGCTCGGACTGGTAGGCATTTGCCTGCTGGTGCTGCTTTCCGGCGCGTTTGCGCAGAGTAAGAAAGAGCTGGAACGCAAGAAAGCGCAACTGCACAAGGACATCGAGTACACCAACCAATTGCTCAAGGAGACCAAGAAGAACAAGAGTTCGTCCCTCAATCAATTGGTCAACCTGAACCGGAAGATCAACCGGCGCACGGAATTGATCCAGACGATCCAGTCGGAGATCGGTTCGGTCGATAAGAACATCGGTACGGTGGAGACGAACATCGATTCGCTCAACCTGCGTCTTGCAAGACTGAAAGACCAGTATGCGCGGATGCTGTACTACGCGTACAAGAACCAGCGCCCGGCCTCGCAACTGCTGTTCGTCTTCTCGGCGGAGAACTTCAACCAGGCGTTCAAGCGCATGCAGTACCTGCGCGAGCTGAGCCGCTACCGCCATCGGCAGCACGACATGATCGTCGCAATCCAGGATTCGCTCAGCGGCAAGAAGCGTCAGTTGCAGGATGTACGCAAAGAGAAGAGCGGACTGCTCGTGGCGAAGGAGCAGGAGAAGAAAGAGCTCGACAAGGAGAAGAAGGAACAGGTTTCGCTGCTGAGTAACCTCAGCGCGAAGGAAAAGAAATTGCGCGCCGAGTTGCGCGAGAAGCAACGCAAGGAACAGCAGCTTTCGGCCCGCATCGAATCGATCATCCGGAAGGAGATCGAAGCGGCCCAGGCTGCGGCGAGAAAACGTTCGTCGTCGGGCGCTACCGCCAGCAAGAGCAACAACGTCACCCGTACGACGGAAAAATATAATTCACCTTCCGTGCTCTCCAATACGCCGGAAGCGGCGAAGCTGAGCAGCGACTTCGAGAACAACCGCGGTCGTTTGCCCTGGCCGGTCGAGCAGGGCGTGATCACCAGTTCCTTTGGTCGTCATCCCCACCCGGTCTGGCGCGATGTGGTGGTGAACAACAACGGCGTCGACATCGGGTCCGCACGCGGCGCACGCGCGCGTTCGGTGTTTGAAGGAAAGGTACTGCGCGTGATCATGGTGGTCGACAAGTACGCCGTGCTCGTTCAGCATGGCGAGTACTTCACTTTGTATTCGAATCTCTCCGAAGTCTTCGTGAAAGCAGGGGATAAACTGACCACCCGGCAACCGATCGGGCGGATCCAGACCAGCGACGAAGACGGGCGTACGGAAGTGCACCTGGAGATCTGGAAAGGCAGTACGAAGATGGATCCCGAAGGCTGGCTGGCTTCCCGGTGATCTTCGGAAACTGCTCAATTCGCCTGAAAAGGGCGAAAGCGATCGTAAGCGGGACGGTTCAGCCGGAATTCACCCGCCGGCGGTCGGGAATTGATTACTTTTGCAACATATTCATTCAGCGATGTTAGCATCCATTCTGCTCGGATTCCTCGGAGGCCTTGGTGGCGGCGAGATTTTCATCATCCTCGTCATCCTCCTCTTGTTCTTCGGCGCCAAGCGCATTCCGGAACTTGCGAAGGGTCTCGGCAAGGGCATCAAGGAGTTCAAAGACGCCAAGAACGGCTCCGACTCCAAAGAAGACGCCAAGTAAAACCCTTACTTGCTCGAACGGATACGTTCGATCAGCATGACGGGAAGCACTTCCCGGAAGGGCTCGAGCGCTTCGGTTTCCCGGTTTTCCAACGCCTCCAGGAGGCGTTTTCCTTTTTGTACACTAATGAAGGAGATCTCCGCAGGCGGTGTGGAGTTCGCTTGTTTGCGGTCGACAAAGATCCAGCCGACCTTTCGCTTGTTGCCTTTCAGGTACAGCGTGGCGATCTTGTTCAGATGCGGGGTGATGTCATCGTAGCCCATTGTTCTGTTGTAGGGTGGTTTGGTAGTTTTTACAAATGGCCTCGATGATCTTCTCTTCCAGGATCTCTTCGGCTTCCTCGTTACGTTTGCGTGATTCGATTTCGGCGGTGACTTCCACCCGGGTGGTCTTCTCCCCGACGGGCAGGAGGTTGATCTCCACCCGTCGGGGACTCCTGAACCAGGAACCATCCTGGTAAGCCAGGATGTGTTCAGGATGGTCCTTGTCGGACTCGATTTGATAGCCCCTGCTGCGGAGGAAGTCCTCGAGCAGGTGAGCCACTACCGGTAGTGCGCAGCCAAGCAGCGCCGTTTCCATTGCCATGGGCAATACATTTTCAGCCGCGGTTAAGCGGGCGTTATTCCCAGACTGGTCGGAGGATTCACCTTTCCCGCATTTCGCAGAGCGGGACGGCGCTTGATTAGACGATGACAAAAATGGGCCTGCAGCGGCCGGAAGTCCAATAAATCCCGCCAAATGGCCGGAAGCAGGGACGAGGGGCCGGGGAGGAAGGGTGAGGGGTACCGGTAGGCGGTCCCCGGTTGGCAGTAGGCGGTAGGCGGTCCCCGGTTGGCAGTAGGCAGCAGGCAGTCTCCTTTTTCCAACTTCACATTCCCAGTCGCTAATCACAAATCACAAATAACCAATCACCACCCCCCCTCATCTTCCCGCCAGACTCGTAACAATCTAAATTTCAATAAGATAGACCACTTCCGGTCGGGGCCCATTTTTAAGGGTAAGATTATCAGGCTTTTACCATGATCCTGGGGTTCGCTTCATCGTACATTTAGATTATAACGGCCACGAAATCATATTTTTGCGACCCACTTCACGAGATTCTGCCACGAAGTAGACCTCTGACCGAACGCCATCCCGATGAAGCGCCTGCTCAATCTCCGTTTATCCCTTCTGTCAGGACTCCTGTTCCTGGCCGCAGCCATAGTACCCGTTGCACCCGTTGCAGCACAGGGCCCCGATTGCAGCGACCCGGCCTCCCCGGCCTGCTACGACCCGATCGCCGCAACGCTCGACAGCCTGGTGAACCAGAGCTTCGTGCAACGGATGTACGCCGCTGCCAACACCAATAGCTCCACGGCCTTTCAGCCGTTCGAGGTTCCCATCTACGACGACGACATCTACGCAAAGCGGATGGAACGCATCCAGACGCCCATCCCGATGACCTTCAATGACGAGGTCAAGCGTTACATCAACATGTACGCGGTTCAAAAGCGCGGTCTGACCGAACGCGTGATGGGACTGGCCAACCTGTATTTCCCGCTCTACGAACAGATCCTCGACCAGCAGGGACTTCCGCTCGAATTCAAATACCTCTCCATTGTAGAGAGCGCGCTCAACCCGATGGCTGTTTCGCCGGTCGGCGCGACGGGCCTTTGGCAGTTCATGCTGCCGACCGGTCGCTTGTACGGTCTCAAGGTCAATTCCCTCATCGACGAACGCCGCGATCCGGTGAAGTCGACCTATGCCGCCTGTCAGTATTTCAAGGACATGTACGCGATCTACAACGACTGGCTGTTGGTCATCGCCGCGTACAACTGCGGAGCCGGCAACGTCAACCGCGCCATCACCCGCTCGGGTGGCAAGCATTCGTTCTGGGAGATCAGTCCATACCTGCCGCGGGAAACACGCGGATATGTACCGGCCTTCATCGCCGTCACTTACCTGATGAACTACACCGGCGAACACAACCTCACCGCGGTTCCTCCGGTGGTCAATTTCTTCGACATCGACACGGTGTTGGTCGACCAGAAGGTCGCCCTGCGTGATATCTCCGACGCCATCGACATCCCGTACGACCTCCTCGCGTACCTCAACCCGGTGTACAAACGCGGTATCATCCCCGATGCCGAGGAAGGACAGGCGCTGCGTCTTCCGGTGAACAAGGTGAACACCTACCTCGGCAGCCTCGATCGCATTTACAAGCCGCAAGAGACCCCGGTAGCATCCGCCCTGTTTGCTTCGAACGAAGCGTCCGACGACGACGGAGCGGATTACGTCAGCGAGACCGTCAGGAAGTACCACAAAGTGCGTCGCGGCGACAACCTCGGCAGCATCGCCGGGAAGTACAATTGCACCGTATCCGACCTCAAGCGCTGGAACCGCTTGAAGAGCACCCGCCTGATGGCCGGACAAAACCTCGCCGTGTACGTCAGCGTGAAGAAGAAATCGCCGGTGATGGCGGCGCGCGTCAAACCGGCGCCCCAACCTGCCGGTACCGACACGGCCGCTCCTGCGAACGATTCCGCGCAAGCCACAGCATCCACTGCCTCCGTAAACACCACGGCTTCCCATAACGGACCCTCGATCCCGACGCCGGACAACATGAAGGTGGTTTACCACATAGTTCAACCCGGCGACACGCTCTGGAATATCGCCTCACGCTACGAAGGCGTGACCGTCGAGCGCATCAAGGAGATGAACGCCCTCCGCGACAACGAGATCAAAGTAGGCACCAAGCTCAAAGTGGTCATAGGCGGTTGATGAAGTGCTACAAGAATATTGATAAGCCGGTTTTTACCGGCTTTTTTCATTTTATCCGATTAACGTTCCAACGTTCCAACGTTTGAACGTTGGACTTCTGCTATATTTCCTAGCTACTCGGTCTCGCTCCTCGTCCCTATATCAAACCCGCCTGCCTGCCGAAGCTTTAGCGAAGGCAGGAAACCCGAAACTCGGAACTCGGAACCCGGAACCCGAACCCCGCAATTCCTTATCTTTGGTTCACCAACCATTCTCCCTCATGAAATTTCTCTCCTACCTGGCAGCGATCTGCCTCTTCAGTTTCACTGCCGTTGCGCAGGACGTTCCCAATGGTGGTTTCGAAGACTGGGCCACCTTTACCGGTTCCGGTAGTACCGGCTCGTATAATTATGACCTGCCCGACTTTTGGAAGACCACCGATAGCGTGTCGATGGCCAACGGTCCTTTGCAGCGAAGCGCCATCCGCGAAACCGCGAATGTGCATGGCGGTGCTTCGGCCCTGCATCTCAAGACCTGGCCGCTGAACATTCCGCTTCCGATCAATGCGCCTGTTCCCGGTGTAGCGTCCAATGGCAGCATCAACACGACGACCTTGTCGATCATCGGCGGCACACCCGATACCGTGCGTCACCGTAAACTGACAGGGTACTACCGTTATACCAAAGCTGGTAACGACACGGCCTCCATCGTGGTCGGACTCTATAAGTATGACACGGGTACGAATACCCGCAAAACCGTTGCAGCCGGTACGCTGCAGATCGGCGAATCCACGAGCGGCACCGCTTACGTATCCTTTGATCTTGACCTGACCTATATAGAAGGCTACAAGCCGGACTCGATGCTCATGTATATCGCCACTGGTCCGCTTGCACTCAATTCGGGCACAGTGGGCACGGAATTGTGGATCGACGACCTCGCGTTCTCCGGTACCGTCGGCATCGACGAACTGGCTTCGCCCGTGAAGAACCTCAGCGTGTTCCCCCAGCCGGCCGCTGCCAACCTGAACGTATCCTTCGAGCTGGAGCGCCCGCTGCAACTCGAAGCGCGCCTGCTGGATCTGTCCGGTAAGCTGGTACTCACCCAGGCGCTTGAATCGAACCGCGGACGTCTCGATGTTGCCAACCTGCCGGCCGGCAATTACCTGCTCAACATCGCCGACGAGCGCGGACAGGTTTTCTCATCCAAGCCGGTATCCATCCAGCATTGATCTCAACCATGGGTTACTTTCGGATGCTTCTGCTTTGCGGGTGCATGCTGCTGCTGGCCGGCGAGGGCATTGCTCAAACCAGTCAGCGCAAAGCGGTGGTCGACCTCTCCAGCGGAGACACGGCGGTGATGTCGGTCACGCTACGGCAACTTCGCAACTTCCGTAATGCCGACCCGCAGGCGCAACTGGAACTTGTCTGCCATGGCCCGGCGGTGAAACTGCTCATGACCGACAGCACTTTTTTTCGTGAACAAGTCGTCAGCCTTAAAAAGGAACAGGTGGAGTTCAAAGCCTGCGGCAACTCGATGAAACGCATGAACATCAAAGCGGAGCAACTGCTACCCGAATCCGACGTGGTCCCCGCCGCCATCATCGAACTCAGCGACAAACAACAAGAAGGCTGGAGCTACATCAAAGCCGGCCGATAAACCCCGATAACAAAAAAAGAAACCCCGGCGAACGGGGTTTCTTTTTTTATTACCGGGAACTAGTAACTAATAACTAGTAACTAATAACTAGTGTCATGTCAAGTGTAATATGACGCAAAATAAAATGTGTATTTTTGTCAAAACCTTATCCTATGACAAAATACACCATTCATCTAACCAAACCAGAACGCGAGGAACTGATGACCATCATTAATAAGGGTTCTCATTCTTCGCACACATTCAGAATCGCATACATTTTGTTGAATTGTGACCGGGGCAAGTTTGCTGAGCCCGTTACTAATGAACAGATCAGTACGGTATTGAAAGTGGGTATGCGAACCATTGATCGGGTAAAAAGCGCTTTATAGAGGAAGGTCTTGAGAATACTTTGGAAAGAAAGCCCTCCACGCGCAATTATGAGAGAAAGGCTGACGGTGAAGTTGAAGCAAAGTTGGTGACCCTTTGTTGCAGCAAGCCACCAAAAGGCCAGGCCAAGTGGTCTTTGCGGCTTCTGGCAGACAAAATGGTCGAGTTAAATTATGTAGATAAAATCTCTCACGAAACGGTGCGAACCGTTTTAAAAAAACGACTTACGTCCCTGGAAGGTAAAAGGATGGGTTATTCCGCCAGAAGCTAACGCCGAGTTTGTTGCCAACATGGAGAAAGTACTGGATGTTTATAAAAGGCCTTATGACAAGGCGAATCCAGTTATCTGTATGGATGAATCTCCAAAACAACTTATCGCAGAAGCCCATCGAAGTATTGAAATGAAACCGGGACAGCCCGCCAAAGTTGACTACGATTACATTCGCCATGGAATGTGCAATGTTTTTATGGCGAATGAGCCCTTGAAAGGAAAACGATTCGTAGATGTAAAGGAGCAAAAAACAAAAATTGACTGGGCAACCTTTGTAAAAAGAATTGCGGATGAATGGTATCCCAAAGCCAAGAAAATCACTTTGGTCATGGATAATTATAAAACTCACAGTCCAGGCGCTTTTTATGAAGCTTTTGAACCAACAGAAGCAAAGAGAATCTGGGATCGATTTGAATTTGTCTATACTCCGAAACATGGAAGTTGGCTCAACATGGCCGAAATAGAACTCAATGTCCTAAGTCGAAAATGCCTAAACAGACACATTCCCACAATGGAGGCGGTAACCGAGGAAGCGCTCGCATGGCAAATTGATCGGAATAAAAAAACGAAAGCAATCAACTGGCAGTTCACTACAAAAGATGCCCGCATAAAACTAAAGCGCCTTTATCCGTCAGTCCATGCTTGACATGACACTAGTAACTGTTCACCTTTTACTATTCGCTATTCGCTATTCGCTATTCGCTATTCACTCCCGCCTACGCTAAAGCTACGGCGGGCAAGGTTCACTGTTCACTCCCCAAATAATTCGGATACCGCACCAAATGTATCTCCTTCACCATCGAAGTAAGGCGTAGTCGCAACTCGTCGATATTGGTCCGATTGGCGGCGGAGATGAATACGCATTGCTCGCCCAACTGGCTCATCCAGCTTTTTTTGAATTCTTCCAGCGAAAGGTTCTCTTTCGTTTCGGGCGTCAGATCGTCTTCTTCCTTCGGTACATAATGATAGGCGTCGATCTTGTTGAACACCATCAGGGTGGGCTTGTCGGCCGTACCCAGTTCGGCCAGGGTTTCTTTTACCACGGCGATCTGGTCCTCGAACTGCGGATGGGAGATGTCGACCACGTGCAACAACACGTCCGCTTCCCGAACTTCGTCGAGCGTTGATTTGAACGATTCGATCAGTCCGTGCGGCAGCTTCCGGATGAATCCCACCGTATCGGAGAGCAGGAACGGGATCCGGTCGTATACCACCTTGCGAACGGTGGTGTCCAGTGTGGCGAACAATTTGTTCTCGGCAAAGACGTCGCTTTTGCTGAGCAGGTTCATCAGCGTGGATTTCCCGACGTTCGTATAACCCACCAGGGCCACGCGCACGAATTCTCCGCGTTGCTTGCGCTGGGTGGCGCTTTGCTTTTCGATCGCGCGCAACTGTTCCTTCAGGCGGGCCAGTCGGTCCCGGATGGCCCGACGGTCTGTTTCAATTTCCGATTCGCCCGGACCGCGCATCCCGATGCCGCCGCGTTGCTTCTCGAGGTGCGTCCACATGCGGGTAAGGCGGGGGAGAAGGTACTGGTATTGCGCCAGCTCCACCTGTGCCTTGGCCTGTGCGCTGCGGGCACGCTTGGCGAAGATGTCGAGGATGAGGTTGCTGCGGTCGAGCACGCGGCAGTTCAACACCTTTTCGATGTTGCGGATCTGTGTGCCGCTCAGTTCGTCGTCGAAGACCGCCAGATCGACCTTGTGTTCGGCGATGAAATCACGGATCTCGTTCAGCTTGCCGCTGCCGATGAAGGTCTTGGAGTCGGGCGCGTCCAGCTTTTGGGAAAAGCGACGCAGTGTGAGGGCGCCGGCCGTCTCCGTCAGGAAGGCCAGCTCGTCGAGGTATTCGGTCAACTGCCGGTCCGATTGTCCTTTCTGCAGTAGGCCGATGAGCACCGCAGTTTCCTGCTTACGACCGGTCGGGTGAAGGTGTTTGGACAAGGATGTTTATGCTCAGGGATTCACCTGGATGTTGGAACCGGTCTTCAACGATTGCACGTAGAGCGCGACCTGCGCGATCTCATCGGCGGAGAGCACTTTGCCGTAGGCGGGCATCTTACCCTTGCTGCCATCGGTGATCATGCCTTGCATGCTGAGGGCGTCGAGGCTGCTTGTGCTAAGGTCCGGCGCGGTACGGTACATTTTCTTGCCGTCGGTGCCATGACAGAACACGCAGTTGGCATGATACACTTTCGCGCCTTGTGCCAACGGACTGCCGTCGTCGTTATTCATCACCACCTTGGCCGGCAGGAAGGGCTTGTTCTTGCTCATCTCCGCCATGCCGTACGCGAGGACGATAAAGAGCACCGACAGGATCGCGGCAGCATAGCGCTGTTTCTTGAAGCCGATCACCCCCAGTGGGATCGCGAGGAACACGAAGACCAGTTTGATGATGTGGAACAGCTTGATTCCACCAAGGATCACCAAGAGCCATACGCCGGTCACCAGAAAGAGCGTGCTGATGATCATTTCCGGAACTTTCGTCACGGCGGTCATCGACTGCAATGCCTTCTTGTTCGTGAAGAGTAAGATCAGCTTGACCAGGTACAGGATCAGGAACAGCAGGGCGCTGATAAAGTGGATCTTGGCGAGTAGGGCGGAACTCATGGGGGGAGGATTTTCGTCAAAAGTAGGCTTTTTAAGCGTGTTCTTCTGAACAGAAAATCGGCTTAACTTGTTTCCGATCCTATGGAACTGACCAGGCGACTGCTGTTTACCCTTTTCGGACTGATGCTGACAGGCTTTCAAGGCTTTGCCCAGCCCTTTGCCATCGGTCATCTCAGCACCACCTATACGGATGCTGCCCGAAGCAGACCGGTTCCGGTGGAGATCTACTATCCTGCGGACCAGGCCGGCGACGGTGTTCCGGTCGCTGCGGGCAACGGGGAAGCGTATCCTTTGTTGGTATTCGGACACGGCTTCGTGATGAGTTGGGATGCGTATCAGAACATCTGGGAAGCGGTCGTTCCTTCCGGCTACATCATCGCGTTTCCGCGCACCGAAACCGGCTTGTCTCCCCAACATGCCGCACTCGGACAGGACATCGCCTTTGTGCGTTCCGCCCTGCTCAATGAAAACAGCGATCCTTCCGGCTTTTTCTATCAGCGCGTTGCAACGGTTTCCGCCGCCATGGGGCATTCGATGGGCGGAGGCGCCAGCTTTCTGGCTGCTGCACAGGATACGGGTTTCCGTGTGCTCGTCAATTTCGCTGCTGCCGAAACAACGCCTTCCGCGATCACCGCTGCGGCTGGCATCGACCTTCCCGCACTTTTGTTTGCCGGTGAAAATGACTGCGTGACACCGATCGCGGCACATCAACAACCCATGTACGATGCGCTCGGCAGCAACTGCCGCAACCTCGTGACTATCCGGGGCGGCAGTCATTGCCAGATGGCGGAATCGAATTTCTATTGCAACATCGGTGAGGCCAGTTGCACTCCGTCTCCCGCGATTTCCCGCACGGTCCAGCACGACTGCATCAACCGGTTCCTGCTTCCCTGGCTCGACGCACAACTGAAAGCCGATTGCGCGGCCGGTCTGATTTTCGATTCGCTTGTGCTCAACGATACCAGCGTATCGGTTCAGCGGACTTGTGCGGCCTGTGTCACAACGGCAATCTCTCCTCCTGCGAAGGCTGGGCCGAGCGTGACACTGAGTCCGTCCGGCGACCAACTGCTGTTCAGCGGCCTGAACCTGGAAGCTGGTGATGCTGTCAGGTTGTCGGACCTATCCGGAAGGGAGTTGGCCTTCCATCGGTTGCCGGCGGCGGCCAATGAATTTCGGCTCAACCTGCCGGTGCTGCCACCTGGAGCCATCCTGCTGCGCTGGGAGCGTAATTCGATGGTTATTTGGGCCGGAAAGGTTCTCCGTTAACACCGATTTTAAGGTTTCATTCACCTTTTAACACTTGACGAATCGTTATCTTCGGTCGCCTTAAACGACCTGCATGCAACGATTCTTTACGCTCCTGTGCTGCCTGTTCTTTCTGTTCATCAACGCCAACGCGCAGCAAACCTTTCCTGTCAACGGTCCCACCGACCCCCGGCACATCACCTATGCGATCACGAATGTCCGCCTCTACGTGAACTACAAGACCGTGGTCGATCCCGCCACCATCCTGGTACGCGATGGATTGATCCTGGAGGCCGGCGCCGGTGTCACGGTTCCATCCGACGCGGTCGTGTACGACTACAAAGGAAAGTCGATCTATCCGTCGCTGATCGAACTGGTTTCCGATTACGGTCAACCCGAGCTGAAGCGTCCGCAGGGAAATTTCGAAGACCCGCAGTTGCTGACGAATACCAAAGGCGCCTACGACTGGAACCAGGCCGTCAAGGCGGAGGTGGATGCCTATCGCAGCTTTGTCGCCGATACCAAGAAAGCCGAAGAGTGGCGTAAGCTGGGTTTCGGAACGGTACTCTCGACGCAACGCGACGGCGTCGTTCGCGGCACAGCGGCCTGTGTCCTGCTCGGCGATGGCGAAGAGCATGAGTTGATCCTGCGCGACCGCGCTGCCGCGGCCTATTCATTCGACAAAGGCATCTCGACGCAGGATTATCCTTCGTCGCTGATGGGCAGCATCGCCCTGCTGCGCCAGACCTGGTACGATGCACGCTGGTACAAGGAAGGCGGCAACAAGAAAGAATACAACATCACGCTCGAATCGTTCAACCGTAACCTCGAGCTGCCGCAATGGTTTGAAGCAGGCGACAAACAAAACGAACTCCGGGTCGCACGGATCGGCAAAGAGTTCGGGGTGAACTTTCTTATCAAAGGAAGCGGAGACGAGTACGAGCGCGCGGCGGAACTCAAAGCCGCCGGTTGCCGCCTGATCGTTCCCGTTGCATTCCCCGATGCGTACGACCTCTCGGATCCGTATGATGCGCTCGGTATTTCGTTGCACCAGTTGCGCCACTGGGAGTTGGCTCCCGGCAATGCTGCCACGCTTGCTCAGCAAGGCATCGAGTTCGCGTTGACCAGCAGCGACCTGAAAAACCGCGGCGACTTCTGGAAGAACATTCGGAAAGCCATCGCGCGCGGACTGTCCGAGGAGCAGGCGTTGAAAGCACTGACCGCTACCCCCGCTTCCTTCCTGGGCCTGTCCGACAAGGTCGGGGCACTGCGCAAGGGCATGCTGGCCAATTTCCTCGTGACGTCGAAGGGACTGTTTGAAAAGGACAATGCGATCCTGGAAAACTGGGTGAAGGGTAAGCGCTATCAGTTCGTTGACCCGCAACTGTCCGATCTCCGCGGCAACTATACGGTACGCATTGCCAACGGCAACAGCCTGCGCCTGAAAGTAGGCGGAGAAGCCGCTGCTCCGGAATGGTACCTCTACGACGATACCTCGGCCATCAAGGCTGCCGCAAGTCGCCTGGGTCAACAAATAAACTTCAGCTTCGAAGCGAAGAAGCGTGAGCCGAAAGGATTGTACCGCTTCACCGGCCTTGCAGAGAAATCCGCCTTCTCCGGAAATGTCTTGTTGCCTTCCGGTGAGTGGAGCGCGTGGACCGCAACGCTGGATTCCGCCTTCGTCCCCGTTGCGAAAACCGACAGCGCGAAGAAAGAGGCGCCGGTGACGGCCACCGTGCGCTATCCGAACATGGCTTATGGCTGGAAGGAACTTCCGAAAGCCACGACCGTCCTGTTCCGCAACGCGACCGTATGGACCAACGAATCCGACGGCATCCTGAAGAACGCGGATGTCCTGATCAGCGATGGCAAGATCCGGCAGGTCGGCAGCGGCATCAAAGCTCCGGAAGGCGCCGAGGTCGTGGACGCGACCGGCATGCACCTCACTGCCGGCATCATCGACGAGCACTCGCACATCGCCGTCAGCGGTTCGGTCAACGAAGGCACACAGTCGTCTTCCGCCGAAGTGCGCATCGGCGACGTATTGGACGCGGACGATGTCCAGATCTACCGCCAACTGGCGGGCGGCGTAACGGCTTCTCACCTGTTGCACGGATCGGCGAATCCGATCGGCGGACAAACGCAACTGATCAAACTGCGCTGGGGCCGCTCTCCCGAAGAACTCAAATTCGAAAACTGGCCCGGATACATCAAGTTCGCGCTGGGCGAGAACGTGAAGCAAAGCCATTGGGGCGACAAGCAAGTCATTCGTTACCCGCAAACACGCATGGGCGTGGAGCAGGTGTACAGCGATTACTTCACCCGCGCACGCGAATACGACCAGGCCATGAACGCCTGGAGCAAGGGTGATCCGAAGCTGCGGAGCGGAATCCCGCCCCGCCGCGACCTGGAACTGGACGCGCTGGCCGAGATCCTCAACGGCAAACGTTTCATTACCTGTCATTCCTATGTGCAGAGCGAGATCAACATGCTGATGCACGTAGCCGATTCCTTCGGTTTCAAGATGAACACCTTCACGCACATCCTGGAAGGCTACAAAGTCGCCGACAAGATGAAAGCGCACGGCGTTCGCGGCGTGTCCTCCTTCAGTGATTGGTGGGCTTACAAGTACGAGGTGTACGAAGCCATCCCGTACAACGGAGCGATCATGCAAAAACTCGGTCTGACCGTCGGCTTCAATTCCGACGATCCGGAGATGGCCCGTCGCCTGAACCAGGAAGCTGCGAAAGCGGTCCTCTACGGCGGCGTGAGCGAAGAAGAAGCCTGGAAGTTCGTCACCCTCAACCCGGCGAAGATGCTGCGCGTCGACGACCGCGTGGGCAGTATCAAAGTCGGCAAGGATGCCGACCTGGTGCTGTGGACCGATCACCCGATGAGCATTTATGCCAAGCCTTCCCGCACCTACGTGGACGGCACCTGCTATTTCGACCTGAAGCGTGATCAGTCGTTGCGTGAAGAGATCCGCACCGAACGGGCACGCCTGACCCAGCAACAAGCCGACGCCAAAGGGCGCGGCGAGAACGTACAGAAACCTTCGATGAACGCGCAGGTCATCAAGCACTGCGTTGAAGAAGAAATCCATCACTTCGAATGATCACGGCAGCCATGAAGAACATGAACAGAATGCTCCGCACCCTCCTCCTGCTGCTGCCTTTCGGACTGCAGGCCCAGAATCCCGCGCCGGCGCCCGCTCAGCGCGAAGCCACACTCATCCTCAACGCCACCGCGCATTTGGGCGACGGACAAGTCATCCCGAACGCCGCCATCGGCTTCGAGAACGGAAAACTGACGCTCGTAGCCGATGCCACCACCATTCGCATCGATCGGACGAAGTACGCCCGCATGATCGACGCGGCCGGCAAGCACGTCTATCCCGGACTCATCGCCTGTAACAGCTCACTCGGCCTGACCGAGATCGACCTGGTCCGTTCGACGCGCGACTACAACGAAGTCGGGGAACTGAATCCCAACGTCCGCAGCATCATCGCTTACAACACCGATTCCAAGATCATCCCGACAGTTCGTTCCAACGGCGTGTTACTCGCGGAGGTCGTTCCACAGGGTTCGTTTTTGACCGGACAGTCTTCGATCGTGCAACTGGATGCCTGGAATTGGGAAGACGCGGCTGTGCGCACCGACATCGGCCTGCACCTCAACTGGCCGCGTATGTTCGTCTATCGTTCAAGTCCTGAACAGGAAGAGAACCAACGCAACACCACCATCCGGGAACTCGCCGCCCTGGAACAACTCTTTGCAGAAGCGAAAGCGTATGCGGCTGGCGCAAAACCGCTGGAAGAGAACGTCAAGCTCGAAGCGATGCGCGGCTTGTTCGACGGCTCGAAGAAATTGTTCGTGCATTGCGACTACGTGAAGGAGATCGAAGCCGCCGTGGCATTTTCCAAACGTTGGGGCGCGAAGCTGGTGATCGTCGGCGGCGCGGACGCCTGGCGGGTCACCGACCTGCTGCGCAAAGAACAGGTGCCGGTGATCCTCGGACGTACGCATTCCCTGCCGCCGCGCGAAGACGACGATACGGACTTGCCCTACAAACTGCCGGGGTTGCTCCGGAAAGCGGGTGTCGTATTCGCGTTGAGCATCGATGGCAGCTGGCAGTTGCGCAACCTGCCCTACATGGCCGGCACGACCGCCGGTTACGGGCTGACCAAAGAGGAAGCGCTTGCCGCGATTACTGCTTCGCCGGCCGCCATCCTCGGCATCGCCGATCGTACCGGTAAACTGGAGACAGGAAAAGACGCGAACCTCCTCATCGTTTCAGGCGATCTGCTCGATATGCGCAGCTCGACGGTTGAACAGGCGTTCATCAACGGACGAAGCATCAGCCTGGACAATGTGCAGAAACAACTCTACCAAAAGTATTCCGATAAATACGGCTTAACCAAGTAAGCCGTACATCACACCATACACTTCATGATGAAAAAGATCATTCTCCTGGCCACGCTGTTGGCCGGCAGCGGCTTGTTCGTTGCTTACGGTTCCGGGAACAACAATCCGTCGGCCAAGGCCACAACGACCGATGCGCCCGCATTCGACTACATCGCGGATCGCTTTGCCGACATCCAGGTATTGCGTTACGAGGTGCGTGGATGGGAAACCCTCAGCCTGCAGCAAAAGAAACTGGCGTATTACCTCTATGAAGCCGGACTCAGCGGCCGCGATATTTTCTATGACCAGAAGTATCGCTATGGTCTGACCATCCGCAAGACGCTGGAAGCGATCCTGAATACCTACCAGGGCGAGCGCGCCGGCAAGGAATGGGCGGACTTTGAAACCTACGCGAAGCGCTTCTTCTTTTCGAACGGCAATCACCATCATTACGGCGCCGAGAAGATGATGCCGGGCTGCAGCCAGGCGTACTTTACCGAGCTGATCCGGAAATCAGACGTCGGGCAATTGCCCTTGGATGGCCGCGAGCCTGCAGCTTTCACCGCCTGGATCGTTCCGATCGTTTTCGATCCGAAGGTCGATGCAAAGGAAGTTGATCTGGATGCCAAAGACGTGATCGTCGCGTCCTGCAACAATTTTTATTCCGGCGTTACCCAGCAGGAAGTGGAGACCTATTACGACGGCATCAAGGAAGCCGACACCTCCAATCGTTCGCAGATCGGATTCAATACCCGTCTGGTGAAAGAGAACGGCAAACTGGTGGAACAGGTATGGAAGTCGGGTGGAATGTATGGCGCGGCCATCGACAAGATCATCTACTGGCTGGAGAAAGCGGAAGACGTTGCGGAGACGCCGGAGCAGAAGACCACCATCGCTAAGCTAATCACCTTTTATCGTTCCGGCGATCCCAAGCACTTCGATGACTACAGCATCGCCTGGGTACAGGACACCAGCGCGCGCGTAGATTTCGTGAACGGCTTCATCGAGGTGTATCAGGATGCCCTGCAGAAGAAGGGTGCATATGAAAGCATCGTATCGATCAAAGACCTGGAAGCGACGAAGCGGATCGCGGCCATTTCCCGGGAAGCGCAGTGGTTCGAAGACCATTCGCCGATCATGGATGATCACAAGAAAAAGGTCGTGACCGGCATCTCGGCCAAAGTGATCACGGTAGTGGGAGAGGTCGGCGATGCCGGCCCGGCCACGCCAATCGGGATCAACCTGCCGAACAACGAATGGATCCGGGAAGACTATGGTTCCAAATCCGTTTCGCTCGGAAATATCGTCGAGGCCTACAATTATTATCGTTCGCGGAGCCCGCTGATGGACGAATTCGGTAGTTCTCCTGAAGTGATCGAGCGCGCACGGAAGCATGCCGCCTATTCCGGCGAGTTGCATACGGATATGCACGAGGTGATCGGCCATGCTTCCGGTAAGATCAACGAAGGCGTGGGAACAACCGATCAGACGTTGAAGAACTATGCCGGCGTTCTGGAGGAAGCACGCGCCGACCTGGTCGCCTTGTATTATATCTACGATCCCAAACTGGTCGAGATCGGCGTGATGGAAAGCCTGGAAGTCGGGAAAGCCCAATACGACAATTACATCATGAACGGCCTCATGACCCAGCTCAACCGCATCGAGCCGGGGAAGAATCTTGAAGAGTCGCACATGCGGAACCGGCAGTTGATCTCGGCCTGGGCGGTCGATAAAGGTCAACAGGAGCGGGTGATCACGCGCGAAAACCGGAACGGCAAAACCTATTTTGTGATCAACGATTACGCCAAACTCCGAGGACTTTTCGGGCAATTGTTACGCGAGATCCAGCGGATTAAATCCGAAGGCGATTTCGAAGCCGGAAAGAACCTGGTAGAAACCTATGGTGTACGCATTGAACCTGCCTTGCATAATGAGGTTCTGGAACGCTACGCCAAACTGGACATCGCGCCGTATATGGGTTTTATCCAACCTAAACTTGTTCCTGTCATGGCCGGAGAAAAGATCATGGATGTCAGGGTGGAGTACTCCAAGGCTTTCCTCGACCAGATGCTGGAGTACGGGAAGCACTATTCGCTGCTGCCGGTGAAGAACTGACAGGCGTCTGACAGCAACCATAAAACCGGAATCGGTAAATTGGTGGAATGTATTGGAATGCATTCTTCCTGTCCCGTCTCCGGTTATTTTTTTTAATAGCCTGTTCATGCGTCTTCGCTCACTCGCAAGCAAGTAATCCGGATTGGCTCTTTTTCACGCGAGCTTATCAGGTCAATGCCATCATCGCTGATTCACTGTACGTCTGGGTCGGCGGCTATTCCGGCCTGGCCAGAGTCGATCGTGCTTCCGGTGCGCAGGAGTTTTACAATCCGTCGAACTCCGCCCTGCCTTCTTACCGGATCGATTGCATGGACCGCGCGGCTGATGGAACCTTCTGGATCGGAACCGACAATGGTCTTGCTGTATGGAACGGCGTAACCTGGACGATTTACGATCAACAGAATGCGCCGATACTGAACGGACAAATCATCGCTGCGGTCCTCGCCGATACAGCAGGGTCGGGCTGGGTGGCGCAGGAGTGGCTGCACTGGTACGATGGAATCCAATGGACGACATTCGACACGACCAACTCGCCCTTGCAGCCCTGGCAGGCACGTCGCTTGTACAAGGCACTGGATGGTCAATTGGTGGTTGGCTGCAGTTCCGGCGACTTATTCTTCTACAACGGTTCCAACTGGAATGTGATCAACCCTGCCGATTCGGGGTTTAATTCCAGTCTGGTGCAGGCGATCGGCCAGGCGAGTGATTCTTCGCTCTGGTTCTCCAACGCCTACGGCCTGTATCATTACCGGAACGGTTCGTATGCTTTCTACGATAATCTGAATTCCCCGATGCCGAACCAGCACGTGGAAGCCTTACGCGTCGATGCCAACGATGTGGTATGGATGGCGGTCAGTGAGTATTTCGGTCCGGCCTGTTCACCCTGTTCGGGTGGTCTGCAAAGTTTCGACGGAACCCAGTGGATGAAGTACGACACCTCCAATTCGGATATGCCGCCTTTGTCGCAGGTTGCACTCGACCTCGATGAAAGCGGTCGACCCTGGGTGGGCGGTACCGATGGCGCCATTGCGAATCTGGATGCCGGCATCGTTTATCCGCTTGAAGTAAAGAACTCCGGTCTGACGCATCCGTCGATCGCGACCTTGCTCGTTCATCCGGATGGTAAGGTCTTCACGGGTGGTGGTTATGCGGATCCGTTTCAATATTCCGGTGACCTGGTGCTTTTTGACGGAGTGCAATGGACCGGCACGGAAGGACATTTTAGTAACAATCCATTGGCGACGGCCATAGGACCCGGTGCTGAACTGTACATCAAACGTCGGGACAACCTCCACCGCCTGATCAACGGCGTATGGGATACCTTGTCCTGGCCCTTGTCGGGTGCTACGATCTATTACACGGATCTGCACGAGATGAAGATCGATCGCGCCAATAACATCTGGACCGATGTTGTCGCTTACGTCACTTCCCCGGGCGGTAGCCCGGTGTTTCATGAGGGCGTCGCACGATTCGATGGAGCAAGCTGGACGGTCTGGTGCGATACCAACTCCGCATTGCCGGACCGACCGGTTGAACATTTGTTCATCGATCGTAACGATGCGGTCTGGATGGTATCACTCGGACTGTGGCGTTACGACGGCACGAGCTGGATACAACCACCGCAGCCTCCGGGACTGAATGGCAATTCGCGACTCGCTGAGGATTCCAGCGGCGGCATCTGGGTGTCGTTGAATGACTTCGGTCTGGCGCGTTTCGACGGAACATCCTGGACAACCTACCCGAACCCGCTCGGTTTCGGTTTCGGAACCTATCAGGACCTTGCGGTCGCCGCTGATCAGTCGGTCTGGGCCGCGAGCTATTCGCATGTGGCGCGTTTCGACGGTTCGAATTGGCAGCTATTCGATGCCGCCAACAGCCCGCTGGACGTGAATTGCACCGCGGTGGAGGCGGATAAGTACGGCAATGTCTGGTTCGGGTATCCGGTCGGGCTTTTTGCTTATCGCGATGGTGGAGTAGTACTCGATGCGCCGGAAGTGCCGGCAGAACGACCGTTCAGGATCCATTATCATGCGGGTTCAAAGCACCTTTCCCTGACCTGGGATGATGATTATCTGCCGGTCAGCGCGCAGGTGATCAGCCCGGAAGGGAAAACGATAACGATTGCTTGTCCGCGAAACGACCAGGGGTTCCGGCTCGATTTTTCACGACTGGCAGCCGGAAGTTATGTGCTACGACTAATCGACCGGAATGGTCTGCCACGGATCACCCGGTTTGTCGTATTGTGAATGTGGCCTGGTTGAAGAGCGGTAAAGGCGAGTAGGAGTTAAAAGACGATCTGCATCATCACCACATCGAGGAACCGTCCGAATTTGAAACCTACTTCCTTCATGGTCCCGACTGTACTGTATCCGGCTTTTTCATGGATGCGGATGCTGGCGAGGTTGTCGCTCGAGATGCGGGAAATGACCGTGTGGTTGCCGGCTTTCCTGCCTGCTTCCGTTACCTGCTGCAAGAGCTGAAATCCCAATCCCTTTCCGCGCTGCTCCGGCGCGAGGTAGACACTGACCTCAACGGTTGAATCATACGCGCAGCGATCGCTCCAGGGACTTAGCGACGCCCATCCGGCGATCTTGCCATCGTCTTCTGCTACCAGTACCGGATGGTTGGCCTTGTGGCGGTTGAACCACTCCAGTTGTTTTTCCGGCGAACGTGGATCGGTATCGAATGTCGCCGTGGAATGCAGGACGGATTCATTGTAAATTTCCAGAATGCCTGGCTGATCCTGCAGCGTTGCCGGTCGAATGAGCATGCATCAAAGCGTAAAGCGGAAGGAAAGTGCCGCGTCCCAATAGCCGGAAAAATCCGGTACAATGTCGATGAACGGTTTGGCGTCGAGCCCGATCGTGATGGGAGCGTTTTTGAACTTGTATTCCATTCCCAGAATGAAATCCGCGCCCAGCGCCATGCGTTCGTTTCGATCTTCGTCGACGATCACGTATTTATTGCCACGCACTTTGTAATAATAGTAACGGTAACCTTCGTCGTAGAATCCGATGTGCGCGCCTCCGCCGTAGAACCAAGACAAGCCTTCCGCATTCGGAATGGCCTGGTGCTTTTCGTACAGCCCGGTGATGATCCAACTGTGATAACGAAAGCCGATGATCCCTTCGATCGCGCCGGTACCGCCGGTAAAATGCTTGATGGAAATGCCGGAGGTGACACCGGAAAGGCGAAAGCCGAGTCCGGTCTTATAGCCGCCTTGCGCGCGCCCATGAACTGTTGAGCAGAGCAGGAGGGTGGTTATGAAAACCAGTCGGAGGATACTTTTCGATTTTTTGAGTCTGGCCATGGCGTTCGTCCCTTATCTTTGTTCGACATTCAAAAATAAAGCATTGGCAGCAGCTAATCCCCTTCGTTTAACGTTTCTATTACTGATTTTATTCGCTTCATCCTGCCGTCAGGATTCGAAGTCATCTGTTAAAAAATTCACACCGGAGGAAGTTACCGCGGAGTCCGCCAAGGCGAATGCCTTCTTCGATCGTTGCTTCGATGAGATGGTCGATATGGATCCCGAACTACAAACCTACCTCGGGATCAAGCAGGATTACGGTCAGTGGACCGATCGTTCGGATTCGTTTCAGGTGAAGCGAAATGAACTTGCGCGCCGGCAGTTGGAGGAGTTGAAGAAGACGGTCGAATTCGACAAGCTGGACGATCAGGCGCGACTCAGTTACCGCTTGTTCGAACACGACACGCAGGAACTGTTCGACGCGTTTCCGTGGCGCTATCACAATTATCCGGTGAACCAGATGGACGGCGTTCAATCGGGTATTCCGGCATTCCTGATCAACATGCACCGGATCGATTCCATCGGGGACGCGGAAGCGTATGTGCAACGGTTGAAGGGAATCGGACCGTTGATGGATCAGGTCCTGGATGGATTGCGGGTACGCGACAGCCTTGGGATCATTCCTCCACGATTTGTCTATCCGATGGTCCTGAACGACTGTAACAACTTGATCAGCGGTTATCCGTTCAGCGGTAGCGGTAAATGTCCGTTGTATGAGGACTTCTCGAAAAAGCTGTCAGCGCTGAAAGGTATCGACGGTTCGAAGATCGCCCGATTGCAGGGTGAAGCTTCCCGTGCATTGGTGGAAGTCGTGAAGCCGGCGTATGAACGACTCATGGCCTATCTGAAGGAGCAGGAGAAGCGGGCCAAGGATGACGACGGCGCTTGGAAGTTCCCGAAGGGGAATGAGTTCTATCGTCATGCGCTTGAGAAAACCACGACTACGAACATGACCCCGGAGCAGGTATTCGATACGGGCCTCCGGGAAGTGAAGCGCATTCACGACGAGATGCGCAAGATCATGGAACAGGTGAAATGGCGCGACCACAATATCAGCGCTTTCTTTTCCTACCTGCGGGATGATCCCAAGTTCTATTTTCCCGACACGCGGGAGGGAAAAGAAAATTACCGCTTGTTGGCTACCGGCATCATCGATACCATGCGGCAGCACCTCGACGAATTGTTCGTTACCAAACCGAAGGCGACGATTGTCGTCAAGCCGGTAGAACCATTCCGCGAGCAGTCGGCGGGTGGCGCGTTTTACGAAGATCCTTCGGAGGACGGCAAACGTCCCGGCACCTACTACATCAACCTGTACAACATGAAGGACCAGCCGATCTACCAGGCGGAGGCGTTGGCGTATCATGAAGGCATACCGGGTCACCATATGCAGATCGCCATCGCGCAGGAGCTGAAAGGTGTTCCGAAGTTCCGCCGCCACGGCGGCAACGTCGCGTACGTGGAAGGTTGGGCGCTGTACTCGGAGTTGGTGCCGAAAGAGATCGGTTTCTACAAAGACCCGTACTCCGATTTCGGCCGTTTGTCCAATGAGGTCTTCCGCGCTGCACGGCTCGTAGTAGATGTCGGCATTCACTACAAGAAATGGACGCGCGCACAAGCGTTCGAGTACTTTTTGAAAAACACGCCGAATCCCGAAGGCGATTGCCGCAAGGAGATCGACCGGTACATCGTTTGGCCCGGACAGGCGACCGGCTACAAGATCGGCATGCTGCGTATCCTCGAATTACGCGCAATGGCACAGCGCGAACTCGGCCCGAAATTCGACCTCCGCGAGTTCCACGACGTCATTCTCACCAACGGACCGCTTCCGCTGAATATTCTGGGTGAGCAGGTGAGGGTTTGGATCGAGCAGAAAAAGAGTGAACAGTAAACAGTGAACAGTAAACAGTGAACAGTAAACAGTGAATAGTGAATCCTGCCCGCCGTAGCTTTAGCGTAGGCGGGAGCGAATTTTACCTGCCGAAGCTCTAGCGAAGGAAGGAGCGAACAGCGAACAGCGAATAGCGAATAGTTTTTTGGTAAACAGTGAATCCTGCCCGCCGGAGCTTTAGCGAAGGTGGGAGTGAATAGCGAATCCGGTCTGCTGATGAGGCGAAGAAGACCGTTCCGGTCTAGCCCCGGGTGATCTCGTCACGTATCTGGCTGATAAGCGGACGAACGTTTACATGACGAGAGAACACGGGACCGCTGGTGAGCAGCGTGAGGGCGTTGCGCTCCCAAAATCCTTCCTTCCTTCGCTAAATATTTTGCCAGTATATTTTGCCTGTATCAATTTGTTCCTCGCTCCTCGCTCCTCGCTCCTCGCTCCTCGCTCCTCGCTCCTCGCTCCTCGCTCCTCGCACCTCGCATCTCGCATCTCATCCCACACCCCTCGTCCCTCGTCCCTCATTCCGCCATCAACTCATCCACCGTTGCCTGTGTAATGAAATGATAGTTCGGTCGGGCGGCGGCGTAGATTTTTTTTGCTTCGATCTTTCCTTCGGGAGTTTGCAGCAGTGCCTGGAAGAGTGGCTTGACGTATTTCCTGCGGCCGACTTCGTTGAGGAAAGCTTCCAGTGCCGGATAGATTGCGGTGTAGCGATCACGGATGCAGTATTCCATCCAGCTGAACAGGATCTCGTTGTTGCCCGTCCGGGAGAACCCGAACGTCTGGTCGAGGTAGCGTAGATCGTCGTGCGGAAGACTGTCGGGCAGGGAGCGGAGGAAGTGCACCCATTCGAACGCGCTCCAGCCGTTGGTGGCTTCCGTTGTCGGCGCAACGCCGCCTTTCCAGTCGGCTATCACTTTTTCAACTTTGCTGAAGCGTTCCGATTCGATGCGCAGCATATTCGCCGGCAGGCCGGGCTGGTAAACCCATGCCTCGATCTTCAGCGAGTCCCAGCCGTTGGGATCATTGGCAAACAAGCCCGCGCGCAGTTCTTCGAGGAATGCCTCGGTGTTCATCGTGCTGAACGCGTGTTTGCGGAAGTAATCGTTGAGGAAGCGGTCCCACTTTTCCCGGCCGGTGTATTGTTCGATCACCAGCAGGAGGTTGTTGCCTTTTTCATAGGCGATATCGCTCACGCCTTCGTCGGGGTCGCGGCCTTTGAGATCCAGTTTGAGTCGGGTATCCGGATTGGATGCGCCGAGGTCTTTGACGGTTTCGAGCAGGTCGTCTTGTCCGAGCCGTCGTTGCATGTCGGCGAAATCTTTTCCGTACAAGGCTTCCATGATCCGGTTCTCGAAATACACCGTGAAGCCTTCGTTGAGCCAGAAGTCGTTCCAGGTCGCGTTCGTCACCAGGTTGCCGCTCCACGAGTGGGCCAGCTCGTGCGCCACCAGCGTGGTGAGGGACTTATCGCCGGCGATGATGGTCGGCGTGGCAAAGGTGACGCGCGGATTTTCCATGCCGCCGAAGGGGAAGGAGGGCGGCAGGATGATGAGGTCGTAACGTCCCCAGGCATACGGTCCGTACAATTGCTCGGCGGCCGTGATCATCTTCGGCAGGTCGGTGAATTCGTCGGCGGCCATCGGCAGGGTGGCGGGCTCGGCGTAAACACCGGAACGATCGTCGTAGCGGTGGTAGTCGAAATCACCGACCGCCAGCGCGAGCAGGTAAGCGGGGATCGCCTGCTCCATCTTGAATCGGTACACACCGTCTTTCGATCGGGCAGTCGGGTTTTCGGCGCTCATCACGGCCATCAGCCCGTCGGGTACATGCAGGGTCGCGTCGTAGGTGAAACGGATGCCCGGACTATCCTGTACCGGCGCCCAGGTGCGAGCGAGGATCGCCTGCGACTGGGTAAACAGGAAAGGGTACTTTTTTCCGGCGGTCTGCTGCGGACTCAACCACTGCAGCGCTGCAGCTTGTGGGGATGTCGAATAGCGGATCGAGACGGAATGCTTACCGGTGGTTACCGGTACGCGCAAGGCTTGTCCGAGGTATTCGACGGAATCGCCGAGCTGGAAATCCTGAACGGGTTGTCCGTCAACGGCGACCGATGCAATGTGGAGGTCGCGCGTATCGAAGATGACACTGGTACTGCCCGGCTGGACGTCCACGGAGCAGGTAGCGGTGCCCTCCAGGACCTGGCGTTTGAAGTCGACCGTGAGGTCGAGGCTCAGGTGGGTCATCCGGGCGGAATCGGGTTGTGCGAAGGTGTGCGGATCTTGAGTAGTCATGAACGTTTTTTCATGGTTGGCCTCTTTTTTGGAAGCGCAGGCTGCAAAAAGCGCAGAAAAGATCCAGGGGGCCAGTCGTTTGATCATGCCGTAAAAATAGCAATCCGGCGGAAGGCGGCCCCTTCCGGGTAAATTGGCTAACTTTGTTTAACGAAAAACCGATCATGAAACGAATCATCACCCTGCTCCTGCTGGTCGTCACGACTTTGGCGGTCAGCGCACAGAAACAGTCCGAACCGAAATCGTTCGGCGAAAAGATCACGGCCGACAATGCCATGGAGGCATCCAAGCTGCCGGAGCTCCTGAAAGGAAAAGAAAACGTCCAGGCGAAAATCACCGGAACGGTCAACGAAGTCTGCCAGAAGAAAGGCTGCTGGGCGAAGATGGACGTCGGCAATGGCGAAACGATGATGATCCGTTTCAAAGACTACGGCTTCTTCCTGCCGAAGGATTGCGCGGGCAAGAAACTGGTGTTGAACGGCGTCGCTACCTACGAGGTCACGACGGTGGAAGAACTTCGCCACTATGCCCAGGACGCGGGTAAGTCGAAAGAAGAAATCGAAAAGATCACGGAAGAAGAGAAATCACTTTCGTTCGAAGCCGACGGCGTATTGCTCTATGAATAAGCACTGGATCTCTTCCCTCGTTGTCGCATCGGTCGTCTTGCTGGCGTCCTGGATGACGCCCCAGGAACCGGTGCAGGATCGCAATCCGAACGGATCGAGCGAGCTTTCCCTGCTCATGCGCCGCATGGAGAAGCAACTCGTGGACGCGCGCCCCGGTGTGCTGGAAGGGAAACTCAACGACCGCAACTATCCGACGGAGATCGACAAGATCAACACCGCCAAGCCGACCGACGCGGAGACCAAGACCGAAGCCTTTCCGGTGTTCGCCGACATTTATCTGAAGTCCGTAAAGTCCTTCCTCGCCAGCAAGCCGGAAGAACTCACGGAGAACTACAACAACGTCGTCAATACCTGTCTGGCCTGTCATTCGCAACATTGTCCGGGGCCGGTGAGCCGGATCCGGAAGTTGGCGATTAAGGAGTGAACAGTGAATAGTGAACAGTGAACAGTAAACAGTGAACAGTAAACAGTGAATAGTAAGGCAACAATAAAAAAGCCCCGCATGCGGGGCTTTTTTATTGGCTTTAAATTCTATAGCAATTCAAGTGTACTAGTTAGTATTTAATCTGACAGATAAGGGTTATCTTTAGGATACGAAACATAACAATAACCCCTAAACTGTCAGACAATGAATACAGAAGCTAAGTTAATCAAAACCAAGTTAGGCTTGTTGAAGTTAGCCGAACAATTGGGTAATGTATCCCAGGCGTGCAAAGTGATGGGCTATTCACGGGATAGTTTCTATCGGATCAAAGAGTTGTACGATACCGGTGGGGAGACGGCTCTGCAGGAGATCAGTCGGAAGAAGCCGATACTGGCCAATCGGATGGATATAGCCTGGGAGAACGCCATCGTACAGATGGCCACCGACTATCCGGCCTACGGTCAGCTTCGTGCATCGAACGAGTTGCGTAAGAAGGGGATTTCTGTTTCACCGGCCGGGGTACGGTATATCTGGATGCGGCATGATCTGGAGACCTTTGCCAAGCGTCTGAGCGCTTTGGAGGCGAAAGTGGCTCAAGACGGACTGATTCTCACCGAAGCGCAACTGGTTGCCATGGAAAAGAAACGGGAACAGCAGGAAGCCATTGGCGAGATTGAAACCGAACACCCCGGTTACCTTGGAGCCCAGGACACGTATTATGTGGGCAATATCAAGGGTGTAGGCCGGATTTACCAGCAAACCTTCATCGACACCTACAGCAAAGTAGCCTTTGCCAAATTGTATGACCGTAAGAACGCCTTGACGGCAGCCGATATGCTCAACGACAAGGTGCTACCATTCTTTGAGGAGCATGGCTTGCCGCTGCTTCGGGTACTCACAGACCGGGGTACAGAGTACAACGGCAAGCGGGAGAGTCATGAGTACAGTCTTTATCTGACACTGGAGGATATCGATCATAGCCGTACCAAGGCCCGGCATCCTCAAACCAACGGCATCTGCGAACGCTTCCATCGGACAATCCAGAACGAGTTTTATGCGGTTGCCTTCCGAAAAAAGGTCTTTGGATCGCTGGAGGAATTACAGAAGGATCTGGATCAGTGGATAGAAGAGTACAACTGTGAAAGGACACACACCGGAAAATACTGCTTTGGTAAAACACCAATGGAGACATTCCTGGACAGCATACCCTTGGCGCAAAGTAAAATGCTCGATAAATTAGCAACCGGTTAAAAGTTATTCCGGGCGACGGATCCTTAAAAATCCGTCAGACCGGAAATAACTTTTAACCAACCCTGTCTGTCAGGTGAAGTTCTAACTATTACAATTCAAGCGTCTAACGCTTCTACTTCACAATCCAATCTCAATAAACTAATCGCTATTGGCTTCCGCCTACGCTAAAGCTTCGGCGGGCAGGATTCACTGCTCACTAACCAATTCTTCTCCGAACTACCATCGCCCACCCAGGCATGCCTGGGCAGGCTACAATCATAAAAGAAAACTACTCACTCCTACCTATGTTAAAGCTCCGACAGGCAGGATTCGCTATTTAATTTTTACTATTCGCTATTCGCTATTGGCTATTCGCCACTATTCGCTCCTGCCTACGCTAAAGCTTCGGCAGGTAAAATTCACTCCCGCCTACGCTAAAGCTTCGGCGGGCAGGATTCACTATTCACTATTCACTGTTCACTGTTCACTGTTTACTGTTCACTAAGATCACTCCTTCGTCAACGACGCCCGCACATACTCCCGGTTCATCCGGGCGATGTGGCTGATGGAAATGCCTTTCGGACATTCCGCTTCGCAGGCGCCGGTGTTGGTGCAGCTGCCGAAGCCGGATTCGTCGTGGGCGATGATCATCTTCAGCACGCGTTCGCGGCGCTCGGGTTCGCCTTGCGGCAGCAGCGCGAGGTGGGAGACTTTTGCGGAGAGGAACAGCATGCCGGAAGCGTTCTTGCAGGAGGCCACGCAGGCGCCGCAGCCGATGCAGGCGGCCGCGTCGAAGGCTTCGTCCGACTTCGCCTTCTCGATCGGAATCGCGTTGGCGTCGGGAGCATTGCCGGTATTGGCGGAGATATAACCGCCGGCGGCGATGATCTTATCGAAGGCGGTGCGGTCGACCACCAGGTCCTTGATGACCGGGAACGCCTCGGCGCGCCAGGGTTCGATGGTGACCGTTTCTCCGTCGGAGAAGTGGCGCATGTGGAGCTGGCAGGTCGTGGTGCCCTTCAGCGGTCCGTGTGCACGGCCGTTGATGTACATCGAGCACATGCCGCAGATGCCTTCGCGGCAATCGTGGTCGAACGCGACCGGATCTTTTCCTTCCCGGATGAGGCGGTCGTTCAACACGTCCATCATCTCGAGAAACGACATGTGCGTACTCACGCCCGGCATGTCGTAAAGTTCGAAGGTTCCGCGGTCAGAATGGTTCTTCTGACGCCAGATCTTCAGTTTGAGGTTGATGGTTTCTGCCATATGTTGGTTTATTTAGTCAGGTTCGAGCGGAGCGAATAGCGAATAGCGAACAGCGAATAGTATTTGGGATCGCAGTTGCTGCGGTTCGATCCGATTATTATCTCAGCTTATGTTGAGGGTCTATTTTAAGTTGCATGACGTGGATCATCTTGCTGATTTCGTCACTCTCGACCATTAGTCGTTGGGCGGAGAGATCAGGAATGAAATCCAATCGTCGGGATATTTCCAAGTGCGTATAGAGTTCGGCGAGTGATCCTCGGGAGATATCGAGGAAGTGGTGAAAGCTTCTGCTGGTTTTCCGGCTCCAGCCTTCAGCGATATTTGCTGCTGGTGAAACCCCTGCTCTGCGTATCTGACTGGTTAGTCCGAAGAGTTCAGATTTTGGGAAGGTAGCAGTTGCCTGATAGATCTCGATCGATAAGTCAACGGATCGGTTCCAGATTTGGAGGTCTTTGAAGCTTTGTATCATCTTTTTCAAAGATTCCAACCGCCCACCCATTTTCACAACGCCATAGATGCTGTTTCTTTTATTAGAATTAATAATGGATTCTATTTCTACCACTCCCACCTAAGCAAAAGCATCGGTGGACAAGATTCACTTTTTACTATTTGTTCCTGCCTACGCAAAAGCTTCGGCAGGTAAAATTCACTATTCACTTTTTACTATTCGCTGTTCGCTATTCGCTATTCGCTCCTGCCTACGCTAAAGCTTCGGCAGGTAAAATTCGCTCCCGCCTACGCTAAAGCTTCGGCGGACAGGATTCACTATTTACTTATACGACCGCTGCGTCGGTTTCACGATCTCGAAGGTCAGTTCCTCTTTGTGGAGGGTGGGAGCGGAGTCGCCGGTGTATTCCCAGGCGGCTACGAAGCTGAAGTTCTCGTCGTCGCGTTTCGCTTCGCCGTCTTCGGTCTGTGACTCTTCGCGGAAATGTCCGCCGCAGGATTCCTTGCGGTACAGCGCGTCCTGCACCATCAGCTCGCCCAGCTCGATGAAATCGGCCACGCGGCCGGCCTTGTCGAGTTCGGGGTTGAATTCGTTGATCGCGCCCGGGATGCGGACGTCGCTCCAGAATTCGCTCTTCAGCTCGCGAATCATGCCCAGCGCCTTGTTCAGGCCCTGTTCGTTACGCGCCATGCCGCAGTAGTCCCACATGATCTTGCCGAGCTTCTTGTGGAGGTCTTCCACCGTCTGCTTGCCTTTCACGTTCATGAGGCGTTCGATGCGGTCGCGTACTTCCTTCTCGGCCGCTTCGAAAGCGGGGTGGGAGGTGGCGATGGCGGGTGTGCGGATATCGTCGGCGAGGTATTCGCCGAGGGTGTAAGGGATCACGAAGTAACCGTCGGCCAGGCCCTGCATCAACGCCGAGGCGCCGAGGCGGTTCGCGCCGTGGTCGGAGAAGTTGGCCTCGCCCAGCGCGTAAAGTCCGGGCACGGTGGTCATCAGGTTGTAGTCGACCCACAGGCCGCCCATCGTATAGTGCACGGCCGGATAGATGCGCATTGGTGTCTTGTACGGATCCTCGCCCGTGATCTTCTCGTACATCTCGAACAGGTTGCCGTAGCGTTCGCTGATCACATGGTGGCCCAGCCGTTTGATCGAATCGCGGAAGTCGAGGTACACGGCAAGGCCGGAAGCGCCCACCCCGCGGCCTTCGTCGCAGGCCTGCTTGGCCGCACGGGAGGCAACGTCGCGCGGCACGAGGTTACCGAACGACGGATAGCGGCGCTCGAGGTAATAGTCGCGCTCTTCGTCGGGAATGTCTTCGGGCTTTCGCTTGTCGCCGACGGCCTTGGGGACCCACACGCGACCGTCGTTGCGCAGACTCTCCGACATCAGCGTCAGCTTCGACTGGTACTCGCCGGAAACGGGGATACAGGTCGGGTGGATCTGGGTGAAACAGGGATTGCCGAAGAAGGCGCCTTTCTTGTAGGCTTTCCAGGCAGCGGTGACGTTGCTGCCCATGGCGTTGGTAGAGAGGTAGAAGACGTTGCCGTAGCCGCCGGTGCAGAGCAACACGGCATGGCCGAAGTGACGTTCCAGTTCGCCGGTCACCAGGTTGCGGGCGATGATGCCGCGGGCCTTGCCGTCGATCACCACCACTTCGAGCATCTCGTGACGGGAGTACATCTTCACCGCGCCTTTGGCCACCTGGCGCTCCAGGGCGCTGTAGGCGCCGAGCAGCAACTGCTGTCCGGTCTGTCCGCGGGCGTAGAACGTACGCGACACCTGCACGCCGCCGAAGGAGCGGTTGTCGAGCAGGCCGCCGTATTCACGGGCGAAGGGGACACCCTGGGCCACGCACTGGTCGATGATCGCCGTGCTGACCTCGGCGAGGCGGTGGACGTTGGCTTCGCGGGCGCGGTAGTCGCCGCCCTTCACGGTGTCGTAGAAGAGACGGTGTACGCTGTCGCCGTCGTTGGCGTAGTTCTTGGCCGCGTTGATGCCGCCCTGAGCCGCGATCGAGTGCGCGCGACGCGGGGAATCCTGAAAGCAGAACGCCTTGACGTTATAACCCAGTTCGGCGAGCGCGGCGGCGGCAGAAGCGCCTGCCAGTCCGGTGCCGACGACGATCACGTCGAGGCGGCGCTTGTTGGCGGGGCTGACGAGGCGAACGGAGGATTTAAGGTTGGTCCATTTATCGGCCATCGGACCCGTCGGGATCCTGGAATTCAGTTTAGGAGAAGAGGCCATAGGGTGGGGTACAGCTTACGGATGAAGGATTAGATACCGGCGTTGAGAATGTTCGAAGCGACACCGAAGATGTCGAAGTAGAACATGATCGGGAACGAAGCGAAACCGATCATGATCAGCATGGCGAAGACGGTGCCGGCGGTCTTCAGGCCTTTGGCGTATTTGTGGTTGTTCCAGCCGAGCGTCTGGAAGGCCGACTGAAAGCCGTGGTTCAGGTGGGCGCCGAGGAGTACCATCGCGACCACATACAGGGCGCTGTAGATATTCGACTGGAAAGCCGACGCCACATCGTGCGCCATGGACGTTTCCGCGCCGAGGAAGCGATGTTCGACAAAGAAGGTTTTCAGGTGAACGACGAGGAAGATGAAGACGACCGAGCCGGTCAGGCCCATGTTGCGGGAGAACCAACTGCTGTTGCCGGAGGAATGGCTCACGGCGTAACGCACCGGGCGGGCCTTGCGGTTGGAGAGGGTCAGGTACAAGCCGTCGAGGATATGCAGGATGATCGCGCCGAATAAGGCGAACTCAACCGTCCGGATCACGATGTTGCCCACGAGGAACTCGCCGTACTCGTTAAAGGCCTTGCCGCCGTCCATCTTGTACAATTGCAGGTTGCCGTACAGATGTTCCAGCAGGAACAGGCAAAGGAAGAGTCCGGTCAACGCCATCAACAATTTGCGGCCCACCGAAGAATAAAACATGCGTAAGGATGCGATCATGGTCTGAAGGGAACGATAAGGACAGGAACCGTCTTTGTACCGGCATTTAAACAAGCACGGGTCAATTTGGTTCCGCTTTTGGCGTGTCAAATGTATCTAGGCAAGGCCGCATTTCAAAAGGCTTTCAGCAGGTGAAGCAGGCCAGCGGCGGGGGTGTAACTGCTTAATAATCAGTTGGAGCATGGGAGGTTGGATAGTTTCGGGTTTCCGGTTTCCGGTTTCGGGTTTGGTTATGCATTCGGCTAAATGGGATACTTTGCATCAAGTTTCGTATCGCATCAACCCGAAACCGGAAACCCGAAACTGGAAACCCGCGTGCCTCGCCCTTTCCTCCTCCTCACCACCTTCCTCCTCGCGACACTCGGTTGCCGGTACGATCATTTGCCGGAGCCGGAGTTGGAGCAGGCTCCCGGGCCGGTGACGGAACGTTTCCTGCACCTGGGGCATACGTATGTGCCGTACCTCACCTACCAGGACATCGACACCTTCGTGGAGCGGGCCGACTATTCCCGCTATGCCGCGGTGATGCTCGGCGGCGACCTTTTTCCGAACACTTCGCTGGACCCGGCCACGTTGCAATGGGCCGATTCGATCTTTGATTTCCGCGACGAGAAGACCCTGTGGGCCATCGGCAACCACGACTACGACGATCCCTGGCGCGTGCGCGACCTGGTGGGACGGCCGTTGTATTACAGTTGGTACCACAACGGCATCACCTTCCTCGTGCTGGATACGCAGGACAGCCTCAGCAACATCGTGGGGGATCAGTTGCTCTACGCGCGGGCGGTGCTCGATACCGTGCGGGAATCCAAACAGGTTTTCGTCCTGACGCATAAGATGATCTGGATGGCCGACAACGGTCCCTTGCAGGCGATGATCGACTCGGTGAGCAACGGATACTACGGCAGTTGTTTCTTCTGCGTGAACCCCAATAACTTTTACACCGACATCTATCCCCTACTCGTGCAACTGAAAGACCGCGGTATCGGCGTATGGTGCATCGCGGGAGATATCGGCTACAAAGTCCGCCGCTTCGAACACACGACCGCCGACGACATCCGCTTGCTGGCCGGCGGCATGTGCTCCCTTTGCGGAGGCGACAACTACTACCTCGAATTCAGTTGGACGCGCGCGGAGAACCGGCTGGAATATAGTTACAGGCCCATCGAGACGCTGGTGGAGTGAGGGGATCTGCGCGGTACGCGGTACGGATAAGGCTTCGTTGCGCGTTCAGTACCCGCGCACCCAGGCACGATCGGTCCGTGTCTCGCCCTGCAGGCTGATACGGGCCAGGTAGATACCGGAGGCCAGGCCATCGGGCAGCAGCCATTCGATGCGGTTGCCGCTTGAGAACACGCTCCATGCCTTGCGTGCCGCCACACGCCCCTGCAGGTCGACCAGTTCGGTTACGGCTTGTCCGTTACCGGCAGATCCAAAGGTCCAGGACAGTCGGTTGCCGGCTTGCTCAAAACCGATGGAGTTCCCAACGGAGGCGACGGAGTTGATCAGGCCATTGCTAATAGCGGAAACTACCCCGTCTTTGTCTCCATAGTTACCGGGTAAGTCCCCATCATTCGACTCGCTAATCCCTGCAATGATAACCGAGCCGGGAGTACTGGTGACCGCTGTTCCCTCATCATAAGCGCTTCCTCCTATACAGAGGGTTGCAACGAGGTCAAAGTTGGGATCTACTACGGCCAGCCAGATATCAAAGGATCCGTGAACGGGGTTACTGCCCGGAAGCTGGGAGCCGATAATGCCGGTCAAAGCATAGTTTCCGTTATCCAGCGGGGTGATGGCCGAGAAGTATTCGCCCCAGGGACCACCGATGGATTTGCTTTGAACCACCGCCCCGGTGCTATCGATGATCATGAGCCAGCCATCCGTGCTTCCGGCATTCGAGCTAAGGTCCCCGTCATTACTGGAACTGTAACCCACCATAAGCAGATTGCCGTCAGCCAGCACGATTCCATCCGAAAGAAATTCAGAGCCTGATCCTCCATAACAACGGTTCCAAAGCGGGTTTCCGTTCTCGTCCACCACTAATAGCCATGCCTCGTCGAGGGCGTGGTATCCGGAGATACCGGATCCGGGCTGATAAAGATAACCTCCGGCAACGAAGCGGGTTCCCCATTTTTTGATAAAATAAGGTTGGTCGAATGAAGGGCCTCCGTAGGAATATTGCCAGACGATGTTACCCAATGAGTCGGTTCGTATGATCCAAAAGTCCCGTTCACCGTAATTGGCAGTGATGTCACCGTTTGCCAGATGAGACTGACCGGTCAGGACAAAGCCGCCATCGTCGAGTTGGAGCAGGTCGTACCCGCTCTCCAGCATGGTACCGCCGTAGGCATGTTGCCAGAGGATCTGGAGATTGGAGTCAAGTTGCACCAGCCACATATCGGTGGCGCCATGGGTGCCGCTTACATCAAAACCGTCTTCCTCACAAATGCCGATACAGGCATAGCCGCCATTGGCAGTGGGAATTACTTTGTAGAACCCCTCGGTCTGATCTGCGCCAAAACATTTGGAATTAAGGATAGTACCCGTGCTATCCAGCACCAATATCCATGCATCTGACCCTGAATTCCACGGATAGAGAACAGGAACTACATCAAGGTCGTGGGAATATGTAAGTCCTGCAGAAACATATCTGCCATTGTTAGGGTCAACTGTTATAGAGAATAATTCATCCCAATTTGAACCACCGTAATGACGACAGTATTGGGCAGTAACACCGATGGAGTGAAAGACAATGGCTGCTATGATGACTATGTTTTTCATGCAATGACTACATTTTTACAAACTTGCATTTGTACTGGTAATTGACATTCAGGATGTAGATGCCCGGAAGCAAACGCTCCACATTGATCTCAAAATTTTCGGTTCCGTTTATTGTCCCGGAAAGGACTGTCCTTCCATCGATGGTTGAAATGGAATAGGATCCCGGGGCAATCGATGTTTTCCCGGATAGCATATTGTGGACCGGGTTGGTGATGGAGATGTCCTGATCCTGTATCATTCGATACTTTCATTAGTACCCGCGCACCCAGGCACGATCGGTCCTTGTCTCGCCCTGCAGGCTGATACGGGCCAGGTAGATACCGGAGGCCAGGCCATCGGGCAGCAGCCATTCGATGCGGTTGCCGCTGGGGAATACGCTCCATGCCTTGCGTGCCGCCACACGCCCCTGCAGGTCGACCAGTTCGGTCACGGCTTGTCCGTTACCGGCAGATCCAAAGGTCCAGGACAGCCGGCTGCCGGCCTGCTCAAAACCAATGGAGTTCCCAACGGAGGCGACGGAGTTGATCAGGCCATTGCTGACACTGGAAACTGCTCCGTCCTTGTATCCATAATTTCCGGGTAAGTCTCCATCATTCGACTCGCTGATCCCGGCAATAACAACCGAGCCGGGTGTATTGGTGACCGCTGTTCCCTCATCATAAGCGCTACCTCCTATACAGAGGGTTGCAACGAGGTCAAAGTTGGGATCTACTACGGCCAGCCAGATATCAAAGGATCCGTGAACGGGGTTACTGCCCGGAAGCTGGGAGCCGATAGTGCCGGTCAAAGCATAGTTTCCGTTATCCAACGGGGTGATGGCCGAGAAGTATTCGCCCCAGGGACCACCGATGGATTTGCATTGTACCACCGCACCGGTAGTATCGATGATCATGAGCCAGCCATCCGTGCTTCCGGCATTCGAGCTAAGGTCCCCGTCATTACTGGAACTGTAACCCACCATAAGCAGATTGCCGTCAGCCAGCACGATTCCATCCGAAAGAAATTCAGAGCCTGATCCTCCATAACAACGGTTCCAAAGCGGGTTTCCGTTCTCGTCCACCACTAATAGCCATGCCTCGTCGAGGGCGTGGTATCCGGAGATACCGGATCCGGGCTGATAAAGATAACCTCCGGCAACGAAGCGGGTTCCCCATTTTTTGATAAAATAAGGTTGGTCGAATGAAGGGCCTCCGTAGGAATATTGCCAGACGATGTTACCCAATGAGTCGGTTCGTATGATCCAAAAGTCCCGTTCACCGTAATTGGCAGTGATGTCACCGTTTGCCAGATGAGACTGACCGGTCAGGACAAAGCCGCCATCGTCGAGTTGGAGCAGGTCGTACCCGCTCTCCAGCATGGTACCGCCGTAGGCATGTTGCCAGAGGATCTGGAGATTGGAGTCAAGTTGCACCAGCCACATATCGGTGGCGCCATGGGTGCCGCTTACATCAAAACCGTCTTCCTCACAAATGCCGATACAGGCATAGCCGCCATTGGCGGTAGTAATGATTTTGTTAAAACCTTCTCTCTGATCACCACCATAACACCTGGAATCAAGTATGGTTCCAAAGCTATCTAGAACGAGCAACCAGGCATCTTCGCCAAAATTCAAAGGATAGGTTACAGGAACAACATCATAGTTAGAAGAGTAAGAGGTTCCGACAGCAATAATATTTTGACTACTTCGATTAATTGTAACAGAAAGTAACTCGTCCCAATCGGAACCACCATAATTGTGGCAGAATTGAGCTAGGCTCAAATTGTAATTCAGTACAAGCAGAATGAAAAGAAAAATGGCTTTCATCGTAACAGGGTGATAAGCACCGTTTATCCGCTACCTAAATTACGCATTCTTCGAGCGAATAACTAATTGAATTTCTAGGTGGTTGACAAATCAGAGCGTCCTGAAAATTAAATTTCAAAACGACGCGACTACGATCATCCCCTCCGATAAATTCGATGATTTGCTCGAAAATGGCATTCCGCCCCGTGCTATGTACGGGGAACGTAAAATCCGCTCAATGAAGAATAACCAGTCGGCGCTGAATCGTTTCGCCGTTTTGTTGTGTCGCGCGGAGAAGGTAGATGCCGTCCGGTATTCCACCTAAGGGCAGCAGCAAGCCGTTTTCCTCCCTGCTGATGCCGGCGGGTAAACCGATCGCGCGACCATCGGCTCCCGATAAGGTTATGGTGCGGATCATGGCATTGTTAGAACTGCTGACGCGTACGACCTCTTGCGCCGGATTCGGCGCGAGCAACAAGCGTGGCTGCGTGAGTTCCCCGATACCGGTGCTGCCGCCAACTTCTTCGAGTAGCACCGGCTCAAATCCAAGGGTCCCGTTCCAGGTCCTCACTGCGAGACCCATTACCGTGCTGTCGTGTACGGTCGTGCCGGCTGTCACGACCGGATGGTGCAGGATGATCGAATCCGTCGCGAAGCCGATGCTGACCGATTCGCCGTTCGGCAGGTGCGGATCGGCCGGGTCCTGCGCCGATTCGCTCCAGGCCACCACACAGGCTGTGCCGCGCTGTCGCTCGAAGCGATAGGCGCGGGTGTAAGGATCGGCGCTCACCACAAGAGGACTCGCGCTCGTAAAATCGTGCAACTGGTCGCAGAGGAGTTGCAAGGCGTAGGCGGCAGGCTTGGCCGCGAAACCGTTCGGCGCGCTGGCGTGCAATCCCGTGTAACGATACGGTCCGGTGAAGGGCCAAAGCAGGGTATGGTTCGGATTGGCATCGTTCGCCATGGAACAGGAGGCGCGTTCCACTCCTTCTCCGAAACACAGACTGAAACATTTCACGATTTCGCGTGCGGTGTGGGCGTTGTACCAGTCGATCACCGTACTGTCGCCGGCATCGAGTCCGTTGAGCAGCGCAGCATAACTACTAACCGTCGCGTTCGGGAAATCGCGTTCCAGCGAATCGCCGCCGATGAACTGGGTGAAGCCGCCATTCGGCAAGGTCGTGGTCAGCATCGCCGACCACATATCGTCGATGAAGACCGGTTTACCCGGCGCTTCCTGTCGGATGAGGCGCAGGCACTGATCGGTGGACTTCCACCCCAGATGCGGATGCCAGCCAATGTAGTCGCAACGCCTGAGCGGAGTATCGACCGCCAGTCCGCGCAACAGGGTCTTCAGACTGTCCCAGCCGTGGCGGTAGTCCGCGCTCATCAGGTTGTTACCGGCCAGTCGCGCCTGTACGACAGGACCATCGGGATCGGGGTAATCGGGAAAATCGCCGTAGAGATCGAAGAGCAATCCGCCGCTGCCGATGAGTTTGGTATTGCCCGACGGATCGGCGTCCTGCAGGGCCTGGTACGCCACTTCGTGCAAGCGCAACAGGTTGTGTACGTTGTCTTCCCAATAGCCGTAACCCCGCACCTCGCCGCTGTCGCCGGCGATCCCGTTGGCTGCCCCGCCGAAGTAGGCTTCCTGTTCCATCACGTAATACCGCACCGGCAGTACCAGTCCGGGCATGTCGTCGGTACCGTCGCCGTCGTAGCGTTCCACGATCGCGTGCACATAGTCGTACCAGTGCTGCCAGTGCAGGGAGTCGGGCGCGCACTCGGTGATCTGGAAGAGGGGAGGGGTGATACAATCCGGATTCTGCGCGAACGACCAGCGCGCGTTGGGTTCCAGGTTCCAGACCAGTCCGAAGCCGTTCCGCTGCAAGCGCCGTACCCAGTTGTCCGTCGAGTTGAAATTGATCGTGGCCGTCGGCCCCGACTGCATCCCTTCCCAGCCGCCGCCGATTGAGTTGATGTTCACCACCCCGCGCACCGACTGGCTGCGGGTCACCTCGCCGAGCCGGCTCAGCAGGGAATCGTGCGTCTGCTCGGTGATCCCGAAAAGTCCCGGATCAGTCTCGTTATACTCAAACCCGATCCGCCAGTCCGCCACTTGTCCGGACAGAGGCAGAGCGAGAATCAACAAGTAACAGAGGATGATGCAGCGCATGGATAGTGAATAGTGAACAGTGAATAGTTTGGCGAATAGCGAATAGCCAATAGCGAATAGTAACTGCTTAACACAACCAACAAGCCCCTCCACCGCCTACTGCCTACCGCCAACCGCCTACTGCCCTCCGCCTACTGCCCCCCACCAAACCGCCCTCGTCCCTCGTCCCTCGTCCCTCGATCCTCCCTAAAGTCCCCGCAGCGCCTTCCGCATATCGACCTTTTCGCCTACGATCTCCGGCAGGCGGTCGATGGAAACGCGCTCTTGTTGCATGCTGTCGCGGTCGCGGAGGGTGACGGTGTTTTGTTCGATGCTGTCGTGGTCGACCGTGATGCAGAAGGGCGTTCCGATCGCGTCCATGCGGCGGTAGCGTTTGCCGATGGAGTCTTTTTCCTCGTACACGCAGAGGTGATCGAACTTGAGCCGGTCCATGATCTCGCGCGCCTTTTCGGGCAGACCGTCCTTCTTCACCAACGGCAACACCGCGCACTTGATCGGAGCGAGGAAAGGCGGGATGCGGAGCACGACGCGTTCGCTGCCGTCTTCGAGTTGTTCTTCGGCGTAGGCGGTGGAGAGCACGGCCAGGAACATGCGGTCAAGACCGATCGAGGTCTCGACGACGTACGGCACGTAATTCTGGTTCAGTTCGGGATCGAAGTACTGTAGTTTCTTACCCGAGAATTTCTCATGGTTGCCCAGGTCGAAGTCGGTACGCGAGTGGATGCCTTCCAGCTCCTTGAAGCCGAACGGAAACTCGAACTCGATATCGCAGGCGGCGTTGGCGTAGTGGGCCAGCTTGAGGTGGTCGTGGAAGCGGTGCTTGCCGTCGGGGAAGCCGAGGGCGCGGTGCCACTTCATGCGGGCTTCTTTCCAGAAGTTGTACCACTCCATCTCCGTACCCGGCTTGACGAAGTATTGCATCTCCATCTGCTCGAATTCCCGCATGCGGAAGATGAACTGTCGGGCGACGATCTCGTTGCGAAACGCCTTGCCGGTCTGCGCGATGCCGAAGGGGATCTTCATCCGTCCGGTCTTCTGGACGTTGAGGAAGTTCACGAAGATACCCTGGGCCGTTTCCGGGCGAAGGTAGATGGTGCTGGCCTCTTCGCTGACGGAACCGAGCTGGGTGGAGAACATCAGGTTGAACTGACGCACTTCGGTCCAGTTGCGGGTGCCCGAGATCGGGCAGACGATCTCCAGGTCGAGGATGATCTGGCGGACTTCGTTGAGGTCGTTCGCTTCCAGCGCGGCTTTGAAGCGCTGGTTGATGGTGTCGATCTGTTGCTGGTATTCGAGGACCCGCGCGTTGGTCGTGCGGAACTGGTGTTCGGAAAAGCTGTCGCCGAAGCGGGTCCGGGCCTTTTCGACTTCCTTGCGGATCTTGCCTTCGATCTTGGCCACGTGATCTTCGATGAGCACGTCGGCGCGGTAGCGTTTTTTCGAGTCTTTGTTGTCGACCAGCGGGTCGTTGAACGCGTCCACGTGCCCGGAAGCCTTCCAGGTGGTGGGGTGCATGAAGATGGCGGCGTCGATCCCGACGATGTTCTCGTTCATCTGGACCATCGACTTCCACCAGTATTCGCGGATGTTCTTTTTCAGTTCGGCGCCGTTCTGGCCGTAATCGTACACGGCGCTGAGTCCGTCATAGATCTCACTGGATTGGAAAATAAAGCCGTATTCCTTGGCGTGGGAAATGATGTTCTTAAAGAGGTCGTCCTGGTTCGTGCTGGCCATGGCGCGAAAATACGACAAATCGAATGGTAGCGGTTGGGTGGATTGCAGATGGCGGTAGGCGGTAGGCAGTTCGCCCGTGGCACGGCCTGCGTTTAAGCTAAGACAGGCAGCTTTCGGGTTGGTTCATAGTTGAAGGTTGAAGGTTGAAAGTTGCTGGCCATCCTCGTTCCTTGCACCTCGCACCTCGTCCCACGTCCCTCGTCCCTCGTCCCTCGTCCCACGTCCCTCGGTCACGGTCTCGCAACTCGTTCCTACTTATGAACTCGGAACCCGAAACAACTAACTTTGCCCCATGTTAGCCATCGGCGATACCCTGGTCTCCGACGAGATCATCGAAAAGCACTTCGTGTGCGACCTGAATGCCTGTAAAGGAGCCTGTTGTGTAAAGGGCGATTACGGGGCTCCCCTGGAAGAGGAGGAATTGAAGGAGTTGGAGAAGGTGTACCCGAAAGTCAAGCCGTATCTGCCGGCCTCCGGGGTGAAAGCCATTGAAAAACAAGGGCTTTACCTGCGTTACAACACCGGAGAGTGGGTAACGCCATTGGTAAAAGGTAAGGAATGCGCGTACACGATCTTCGAGGCCGATGGTACAGCCAAATGCGGGATCGAGAAGGCATATTTTGACGGCAAGATCAGTTTCCGGAAACCGATTTCCTGCCATTTGTATCCGATTCGCCTGAACAAGCACCGCAGCGGACTAGAGGCCGCCAACTACGACCGCTGGTCGGTTTGTCGCCCGGCCTGCAAACTCGGCGATAGCTTGAAAGTACCCATTTACAAGTTTCTCAAAGACGCCCTCATCCGGAAGTACGGAAAGGCCTGGTACAAGAAGCTGGAACTGGCGGCGAAGGAGTACGAAGCCGCTAAGGGAGTTTAATTGTTCCGGGTTTCGGGTTTCGCGTTCCGGGTTGGAAGGGAGGGACGAGCGACGAGGGGCGAGGCCTGCCTGCCGTAGCTTTAGCGAAGGCAGGGACGGCGTAAGGAACCTGACTTTCAACCTGCAACTTTCAACCAACTCGAATCCCGGAACACCCTACTTCTCGCATCGACTTTTTCATCTTTCAACCTTCAACTTTCAACCAACTCGGAACCCGAAACTCGAAACTCGAAACTTGAAACCCGTCTCACCGACATTTGCAACAACCCCCAGCGCCATTTCCGGCGTCTCCCTGATTATCAATTCAAAAAATTTTTCGGACGCTTATTGGTGCTTCCTGAGTTAGGAAATCCTGCATGATTGTCAAGCAGGAGTTTTGAACAAAATTTGTTCATACCTCCGGAAACCCTTGACTGGAGCGGGTTTGCTGAGGTCGAGCGGATTTTTTCACACGATGCGGTGCATAATTGTCGAAAAAAATCCCGGGCGACTATTGCAGGGTCGGATAGAGATGAGAATTTTTGTTTCGCACACCGGGAATGATTCGATGTGCGAATTCAAGCGACTTTAAAGGAAATAACCCTCCTCCCACGGGCGTTTTTTAAAAACCAGGTTCCCGAGGGCGTAGGAAGTGTCTCCCCTAATCCGAAATAGTGCACACCCCTAACCGTTTAGATTGAATTTATGGCCGAGATCCTGTTAGAAGAGAATAAAGAGCGTTTCGTACTCTTTCCAATCAAATACCCGAAAATTTGGGAAATGTATAAGAAGGCGGAGCAGAGCTTCTGGACCGCCGAAGAGATCGACCTGCACGCCGACCTGAAAGACTGGGAACGTCTTTCGGCCGACGAAAAGCACTTCATCAAGCACGTACTGGCCTTCTTCGCGGCCAGCGACGGCATTGTGAACGAGAACCTCGCGGTCAACTTCATGCGCGAGGTGCAGTTGCCGGAAGCCCGTTGCTTCTACGGCTTCCAGATCATGATCGAGAACATCCACTCCGAGATGTACTCGCTGCTGATCGACACCTATATCAAGGATACCGCCGAGAAGAACTACCTCTTCAACGCGGTGGAGACCGTACCGGCTGTGACCAAGAAGGCCGACTGGGCTCTTCGTTTCATCCAGAACGGCAGCTTTGCCGAGCGACTCGTCGCATTCGCGGCGGTGGAAGGCATCTTCTTCTCCGGTTCGTTCTGCTCCATCTTCTGGCTGAAGAAGCGCGGCCTCATGCCGGGCCTCAGCACCTCCAACGAATTCATCTCGCGCGACGAGGGTATGCATTGCGACTTCGCCTGTCTGCTCTACAGCATGCTGGAGAACAAACTACCGAAAGCCCGCATCGTTGAGATCATCACCGAAGCGGTAGCCTACGAACACGAGTTCGTCACCAGCGCCCTGCCGGTATCCCTGATCGGCATGAACTCCAAACTGATGTGCCAATACATCGAGTTCGTCGCCGACCGACTCCTGCTCGCCCTGGGCTGCGACAAAGTGTATAACAGCACGAATCCGTTCGACTTCATGGAGATGATCTCCCTGCAAGGCAAAACCAACTTTTTCGAAAAACGCGTCAGCGAATACAAGAAAGCCGGTGTCGGTCAGCAGAAAGAGGAGAATGTGTTTAAGCTGGATGAGGATTTTTGAAGAGAGTGAATAGTGAACAGTAAACAGTAAATAGTGAATCTTGCCCGCCGAAGCTTTAGCGTAGGCGAATAGCGAATAGCGAATAGCGAATAGCGAATAGCGAATAGCGAATAGCGAATAGCGAATAGCGAATAGCGAATAGCGAATAGAAGATAAACCATACAAGGTATTGAATAATTAATAGGTTTTCGGGTTAAAGTTTTCGGCTCCTGAGTCCGAACCCGGAACCCGGAACCCGAAACTCGAAACCAACAACCCTTTTCCACACACATGTACGTACTCAAGCGCGATGGCCGCAAGGAAGCGGTTCGATTCGACAAAGTCACTGCCCGTATCCAGAAACTGGCTTACGGCCTTTCGGAACACGTCGATCCTTTTCTCGTTGCACAGAAAGTAATCGAGGGCATTTATGACGGCGTAACCACGACGGAACTCGACAACCTCGCTGCCGAGACGGCCGCGTCGCTGACGACCCGCCATCCGGATTACGCCCTGCTGGCATCGCGCATCGCGATCAGCAACCTGCACAAGAACACGAAGAAGTCGTTCAGCCAGACGATGAAGGACCTCTACGAGTACATCGACCCGCACACCAACAAGACGGCTCCGCTGATCGCGGATGATGTATTCAAGATCATCTGGGACAACCGCGAGGTGCTCGATTCGACGATCATCTACGACCGCGACTTCGGCTACGACTTCTTCGGCTTCAAGACGCTGGAGAAATCCTACCTCCTGAAGATCAACGGCCAGGTCGCCGAACGTCCGCAACACCTGTTGATGCGCGTCGCCGTCGGTATCCACAAGGAGAACATCGAAGCCGCCATCGAGACCTACAACCTGATGAGCGAGCGCTGGTTCACCCACGCCACGCCGACCCTCTTCAACGCCGGTACGCCGAAGCCGCAGCTTTCTTCCTGCTTCCTCATCATGATGCAGGACGACAGCATCGACGGTATCTACAACACGCTGAAGAACTGCGCCAAGATCTCGCAGTCGGCGGGCGGCATCGGACTCAACATGCACAACATCCGGGCGACCGGTTCCTACATCCGCGGCACCAACGGCACGTCCAACGGCATCGTACCGATGCTGCGCGTGTTCAACGACACCGCCCGTTACGTCGACCAGGGTGGCGGCAAGCGCAAAGGCTCCTTCGCGATCTACCTGGAGCCCTGGCATGCCGACGTATTCGACTTCCTCGAGCTGAAGAAGAACCACGGTAAGGAAGAACTCCGCGCCCGTGACCTGTTCTACGCGCTCTGGATCCCCGACCTGTTCATGAAACGCGTCGAAGCCGACGGCGACTGGAGCCTGTTCTGTCCGAACGAGGCGCCGGGTCTGTCCGACTGCTGGGGCGACGAATTCGAAGCGCTCTACACGCGCTACGAACAGGAAGGCCGCGCACGCAAGACGGTGAAGGCGCAGGAGCTCTGGTTCTCCGTGCTCGAGTCGCAGATCGAAACGGGCACACCCTACATCCTCTACAAAGACGCCTGCAACAGCAAGAGCAACCAGCAGAACCTCGGTACGATCAAGAGCTCCAACCTCTGCACCGAGATCATCGAATACACTGCGCCGGATGAAGTGGCCGTCTGCAACCTCGCGTCCATCGCGTTGCCGCGCTTCGTCATCAACGGACAGTTCGACCACCAGAAGCTGTTCGAGATCACCCAGGTCATTACCCGCAACCTGAACCAGATCATCGACATCAACTACTACCCGATCGAAGAGGCGCGGAAGAGCAACTTCCGTCACCGCCCGATCGGTATTGGTGTGCAAGGCCTGGCCGACGCGTTCATCATGCTGCGCATGCCGTTCGACAGCGACGAAGCGCGTCAGTTGAACAGCGAGATCTTCGAAACGATCTACTTCGCCGCGATGACTGCGTCGAAGGACATGGCCAAGGAATTCGGGGCGTACGAGACCTACGAAGGTTCGCCGGTTTCGAAAGGCATCTTCCAGTACGACATGTGGAACGTCACGCCTTCGGACCGTTGGGACTGGGCAGGCCTGAAAGCCGAAGTGAAGAAGTACGGCGTACGTAATTCGTTGCTCTTGGCTCCGATGCCGACCGCTTCGACCTCGCAGATCCTGGGCAACAACGAGTGCTTCGAACCTTATACGTCGAACATCTACACCCGTCGCGTCCTCTCGGGCGAGTTCACCATCGTGAACAAACACCTGCTCAAGGACCTCGTGAAGCTCGGCCTGTGGAACGACACCATGAAGAGCAAGATCATCGCCGCCAACGGTTCCATCCAGGGTATCGCCGAGATCCCGGAAGAACTGAAGGAGATCTATCGGACGGTGTGGGAGATCAAGCAGCGTTCCGTCATCGACATGGCCGCCGACCGTGGCGCTTACATCGACCAGAGCCAGTCGCTGAACATTTTCATCCAGGACCCGAACTTCGCCAAGCTCACCTCCATGCACTTCTACGCCTGGAAGAAAGGCCTGAAGACCGGCATGTACTACCTGCGTTCGAAGTCGGCCGCCGACGCGATCAAATTCACCGTCGACCGCGACATCCTCAAGCAAGTCGCCGAGACGGGCGGTAAAGCAGCCACCGTCGCGACGGCCACCGCCACCGCCACGATCAGTCACGAAGAAGCCATGGCGCAAGTCGCCTGCTCCCTCGACGATCCCGATAGTTGTATTGCCTGCGGCAGTTGATCTTTGCTTTTGCCATAGGTCGGGACGACTCCCGGCAATACACACCCCCGGAGTTTGCTTCGGGGGCTTTTTTTTAGGTGCGAGGGAGGACGGGAAGTTGCGAGACCGGGGAACGAGACCGAGGAAGGTAGGTAATCGCGAGACTGGGGAACGAGTCTGAAGAAGGCAGGGAGTCGCGAGATGGGCAATTATTTAGACGTGGTAATTGAATGAGATTTGGAGTGTCTACCCGTTCACATTATCCCGCTTTTATTGGTTGTCAGATCCTTGAGTTGCCAGTTTATTTACGGTAAAAAGATGAAGGATCTGTTAGAGAACAACCAATGCCATACCAAGTCAATGACATTATGGACCAACTTTTGGGATGACTTTGATCTACTGAAATCCGATCTGCGAGGGCGCGAGATTGCAAGGCAATTGACCCGTTCAGCAGGCTCAATCTCTGCTAATATTGAAGAAGGGCTGGGACGAGGATTTGGCAAAGAGTATATGCAATTCCTGAGGTATTCAAGAGGGTCTGCACGCGAAAGCCGAGGTTGGTACCTGCGTGGTCAATTACTGCTACCAAAGGACGTTGTGAAGGAAAGAATCTTACTCCTTGATGAGATCATCAGCATGCAAAATGGAATCATTAAAAGCATTGAGAGAAAGTTATAATTAGAGATCACAGGTAAGGAATACATAGAAAAATATACACGCAAAATCCTCGGTCTCGTTCCCCGGTCTCGCGACTCCCTACCTTCCTCGGTCTCGTTCCCCGGTCTCGCGACTCCCTACCTTCCTCGGTCTCGTTCCCCGGTCTCGCGACTTCCCAATCTTCCTCGGACTCGTTACCCGGTCTCGCGACTTCCCAATCTTCCTCGGTCTCGTTCCCCGGTCTCGTTCCTTACTATAAAAAAGAACGCCCGAGGAATCTACCTCAGGCGTCTGCGAATGAAATAATAACCGCTGTTACTTCCTCAAAACCACCCGACGGGTCGTTTCGCCGTATTCGGAGCGGACGCGTACCATGTAGACGCCGGCTTCGAGGTCGCCGAGGTCGATCGTGTATTCGGAGGAGTAGGTGTTAAGCGTAAGGGCTTTCACTTCCTTGCCGATCACGTTGATGACGGTCACGTTCAGGCTCTTGGTGTGCAGGCTGCCGAGGTCGATGGTGAGAGCACCGTTGGTCGGGTTGGGGTAGAGGTTGGCCGAGAAATTTTCGGTCACCGGTACCGAGCTAAGCGAACCCTGGAAGATGATGACATCATCGAAGCCGACGTTGTAACCGGTGGAATCTTTCAGGTAGCCGAACTTGAGGTAGTTGTAAGCCGGACCGACGGGCAGGCTCACGGTGCGGGAAGTTGCAGAGACGGAATCGAACTGCTGGATCAGCGTCCAGGTGGTGGTGTCGGCACCGCCGTACACGCGGAACTTATTCGGCTTGTAGGTGCCGTTGCCCTTCATGTAGAAGTGAACGGAGTCGGCATTGCTGAACTGCGGGGTGATGATGTAGGATTCAGCGCCCGTCAGGTTGAATTTGTAAGCCGGACAGGTCACACCACAGGTGCTGGCGCCGGTGTAAAAGGTTTTACCGGTCGAGCTCGTGTCGTTGTTGCTGATGAACCAGCCGAAAGGAACGGAATTCGGAAGGCCGTTGTAGCCTGCAAAGTCGGTTTGAACGAGAATGGTTTGAGCCTGTGCGCCCAGACCAATTAGTACTGCAAGTAGCGTAAAGATCTTTTTCATCGAATTTGGATTGGGGGATAAAATTAAGCATTCCCACGATGCCGGAAAAGGGGCGGCCCGTTATGGAAATGTCAAGTATTGGCGAGAAGGCCTTATTTATTATTAAAATCCGACATCGTACGGTCAATGCCGATGCCGATGAAGCTTTTTATCATCAAAACAGCCTGATCGATCCGCTCGTTCAGGATCTTTTGCTCGTCTTCGCTCCATTCGCCCAAAACATAATCCACCTGTTTCCCGCGTTGAAACTCACTACCGATCCCGAACCGAAGCCGGGGGAAGTTTTCGGTTTGAAGCGTATCGATGATATCGGTCAAACCGTTGTGGCCACCGGCGCCGCCGCTTTTTTTCATCCGTAAGGTGCCGTAAGGCAGGGCCAGGTCGTCGGTTACCACGAGCAGGTGATTCACCGGGATCTTTTCAGCCTGCAACCAGTACTGCACAGCCTTGCCGCTCAGGTTCATGAAGGTGGTGGGCTTGATGACGACCACGCCCTTCCCTTTGAACCGGGTATGATGGATCGTAACGAGGCGGTCGGTAGAGAACAATTTCCCGCCGGTTTCATCCTTGTTCAGGTCGGCAGCCAGGCGTTCGGCAACGAGGAAGCCAATGTTGTGCCGTGTGCGCGTGTACTCTTCTCCGATGTTACCGAGTCCGGCGATTAAGAACTTACTCATGACGATTGCAGGTGGCCGACAAAGATAGTCAGGTCGCCCGATGGTTGTGATAACTAAAAAAGCCTGTCGCACCTTGAGTGGCGACAGGCTTTGAAAAGATGCGGGAACGTATTACTTCGTAAAGAAGATGCGGGTAATGAAGATACCGGTACCGTCGTCCTTGCCGGCATCGGCTTCGACGCCGCTGGTGATGTAGGAGACTTTCCAGCCTTTGCCGATCATCTCGTTGATCTTGGCGGCGATGATCGCGTCATTCGAAGCGATGTTGCCGAAGTTGATACCGACGAGCGAGTAGAAGTTGAGCAGCTTGGTCTCTTTCAGGTTGTCAGCAGCATCCTTGAGATCGCCACGATCCACTTTGTCGGCATTGCTTTTCTTGCCGTCACGTTCGGTGGTGATGGCCTCGATGTTCACGGCGCCCTGATTTTCCACGATGCGGGAACGTCCCATACCGCCGGGTACGATTGATTCAATGATGGTGATGATCTTGAATTCCTGTGCGGAAGCGGTCAGGGTGCCGCCCAGCAGAAGTGCGAAGAGGAGGATTTTTTTCATAAGGGTTAGTTGCAACTGGTTTATTCGCCGAAGGTAGGCAGATAATGGAAGTTCGCGCCTGCGGTCCGACAGACGGTCGGAATAACCGGATGAAACGGATGATTGATTCTTTGAAAGGAAAAGTCGATTGTCTGCCATCAGCCATCAATTGGAGGAAGTCACGCGCACAAGCCCGGCAAATCAGGTATGACGTTTGGGTATTATCAAACAGGCTCTTTCCTGCGGAGTACCGCAACAACGGACCCTCGATCAGGAGCTAGTATGGCCCGTAGGCGGGTCTTCATTAGTTCGATCTACCGTGAATTCACCGCGCCGGGGTTGGCTAAACGATGTTATATAGCTGAAATACAGCGCAATACAGAAATTTTAACGAATTCGATACGGGTCAGCAGTTACATTGATTTTTATAAGTGACTGAAAATAAGTAAAATAAATGTTTTATATGGTTTCCAGCGTCTGCCTGTCAGGGTAAGACAAGTGTTGGATAATTTCTTGGATTCCAGGTTTACAACCGATCATTAACCACGAAAAGGGCATTATTAACCAATTTGACATTAAAAATGACCAAATTCGAGGCATAAAGTTGAATTGATAATCTAACATTCACCCAAAAATGTTTTGATTTTCATGCATTTTGGATATATTGAACCCCTATTGATGTTTTAATGTGGCGGTTGATTGGGACATGGCTTCTAATCATGTCCTGTTGCTATAAAAAATGATTGTAAAAGGTATTTAACATTTATCCATGTCAGCAAACACACAGCATCGCGGAGTGAGCAACTCCGATATCATCTATTCATAACAAGAACCAAAGTACCTGACGCTGCATCCTAGTTTGAAGCGACGATGATGCAACGACAGGAAGTACCATGCCGGTCATCTGCTGAGACGGAGCGGAATCGGATGGAATGAACTATTGTAACACACACACAACCAATACATGAAGCACATCTACACCCTGTTGCTTGCCACGCTGCTGCTCGGAGTCAACACCCTTCGCGCGCAGAACGCCGGAGACTACCGCAGCGCATCCACGGGCGAATGGTCTACGATCTCCACTTGGGAAACCTACGACGGCGCTTCCTGGCAGCCGGCCTCGGCTGCTCCGGATGGCACCAACAGTGGCCTGATTACGATTCAAAGTCCGATGACAGTATCGGTGACCACTACGGTTCCGGTCACCGCCGACGAACTGGTCATTGAATCGGGTGCTACGTTGTACATCGCGGAAACGGATTTTGATGTCTTGAACGGAGCAGGTGAGGACCTGGTCTGTCAGGGAACCCTCTATACCCAGGAGGGAACCATGACGAACAGCGGCGTGGTACGCTTCGAATCGGGTTCCACCTTCGGTTGGGGATTCAATTCCGTACTCAGCGGAGCCGGAACGTATACCCTAGATGCCGGCTCAGCGGTTGATTTCGCCGCGACGGGTAACAGGACGATCAATGCCGATTTCGTGAACAATACCAGCATTGATTTCAACAACATCGGTTTCGGCAATGCACTGACCATCGACAACAGCGCGGTATTTCAAAATAATGGAACGGTAATTTTTTCTAATAGCGCCGATCTCGCTACCACCTTGGGTGGAACCTTCCAGAATGACGGAACCCTGGAAGTCAACAACTTCGCTACACTCACGATCAACGCCGACATTATCTTCAATGGCGGTTCCTCTTCCACATTTCACATCATAAACGGAAGCGTTGCATTTATTTCTACAACGCACAATTTTGGCGGCACCCTGATCATTGACAGCGGTGCAAATTTAGCCGGCGCCAACACGGTAAGTTTCTCCGGTCATACTTTTACCAATAACGGCAGCGTATTCCTTGATTTGCTGAAGTTGACGGGCAGTTCAACCCAATTGTCTGACGGTACCGGAACCATTCAGTACCTGGAAATCGACGGAGCCGGCCTCAACCTTGGAAATAATCTGACCATCAGCCAAAGCCTTGTACTGACACAGGGCCTGATAACTACCAACGGTTATCGGCTGATCCTGAGCTCGTCGGCAACCCTCACGGGAGGCAACGACAACAGCCACGTCATCGGCAACCTGCAACAGCAGTTGAACTACCAGGATCTGAAGGTCTATCCGCTCGGTGATGGTACCCATTATCTGCCGGTTGCGGTGACCCCGGATGACGATGCCGATGTAACGATTTCCCTGTTCCCTGGCGACCATCCTTCGATCGGAAGTTCAACCATCAACCCGAATCAATCGTGCAATCTGCACTGGCGCATCGAACAAGCCAACCCGATGTCGGGCACGCTCAACTGCGTGTTCAATTTCGATGCTTCGCACCTTGACCCTTTAACCGATCCGATGCTACTCGGTGCTTATGCTTATGCAGGTGGCAGCTGGTCGAGTCTCTCGGTTAATGAAAACGCTTCCGGAAACATCGACCTTATTATCGACGATCTCAATCCCACCACCGTCCGGGATATTCAACTCGGCCTGGAGTTCGATTATTCCACCTGGGCGTTTTTTACAACCAATTCGGGACCATGGGAAGATGTCGCGAATTGGGAGGTGTACAATGTCGGTACCGGCTTGTTCGAGCCGGCTCCCCATGTACCGGATGGATCCAATAGCGGAGCGATTACAATCCGCAACGGACATACGATTATCATCAACGATAACATCCCGGCTTCAGCGGATGAAATGACCATCGAAGCCGGTGCACAAGTCTTCGTCGGACTGGGCGGCTTAACGATTCTTGATGGATACGATTTGGATCTTTCTGTCCATGGCTTACTGGAGTTGTCGGCCTCGACCCTTATCAACGAAGGGATGATTGAAGTTGATGGCACGTTTCAATGGGCCGCGGACGGCCTTCTGGGCGGGCCGGGAGACATGACACTGCTGAATGGATGCAACTTCATCAACGCCACCGATGGATTCTTGTACCTCGAGTCCACGCTTTATAACCAGGCAAGCATTACCCGCCCGAGCCTCCAGTTATACATACAGGCCGGCGCAGAAGTCATAAACGAAAATGAGTTGAACCTGATTAACGGGATGTATATCGGTAGCAGCAACCCGCCGGGAGGCATCTTCAGGAATACCGGCAGGTTGAATGTGAACAGTCCGTCCACCACCTGTACGATCACCTCCGATGTACATCTTATCAATGCAGGAACCATCCATGTTCAGGATGGTACGCTAGCGCTTTACGAGTCGGCCGGTGAGTACGGCGGCAATATCAAAGTGGACGCTGCAGGCATCGTGGACGGTACAGCTCAAATTGCATTCACCGGCGATACGGTACAGGTTGATGGCGCCATCAATTTGCCGCTGTTGCACATGAACGGTGCTGACCTGCAGCGACTGGGCGGTACAGGCTCGATCAATAATCTTCGGGTGGATGCGGCAAGTGGTGTCGAGCTGATCGGTAATGCCACCGTTTTGCAGACCCTGGACCTGGTCAATGGTGTGGTTCAAACCGGTGCCCACCGGGTCGTGCTGGGTTCCGGTTCCACGGTGACGAACGCTTCCGCTGCCAGTTATGTGAACGGAAATGTTGAACGATTCTTCTCAGCCCCTGGGGCATTGGAGTTCCCCATCGGCGACGGTACTTCCTTTACACCGGTTACATTGGATCCTGATGTTACTGGAGGAGGGTCCGTCTTGGTTCGTACAGATGCGGGTGACCATCCTGATATTGGAAATTCCGGAATCGACGCGAACAAGACCGTCAACCGGAATTGGACGATCACAAACCTCAGCCTCGGTTTCAGTCAATGCGATGTCGTGTTCAATTGGGATCCAGCTAACGTAGACGGCGCCGCAACACCCGCCAACTTTGTACTGGCGAAGAAAGACGGTACCTGGTCCTTGCCACCGGTGAATACGGTGACCGGAACCAGCTTATCAGTGCTCGACCTTACCTCCTTCAGTGAATTCCAGATTGGGGAGGCGGCGGCTTGTTTCGTAAACATCCCTGACGCCACCTTCAAATCGTATCTGCTGGCGAACCCTTCCATCAATACCAACAGCAACGGCGAGATCGAATGTTCGGAAGCCGCGGCCTTTACCGGCGGCATCGATGTGAACAACATGAACATCGCCGACCTCACCGGCATCGAAGCCTTCACCGGCCTGACCAGCCTGCGTTGTTACAGCAACCTCCTCACCGGCACGCTGGATGTATCCAACTCCCCGAACCTGACGGAGCTGTTGGCTTATTACAATCAGCTCACTTCGGTCAATATCTCGAACAACCCCGTGCTTGCCGATATGAACATTGAAGGCAACCAGTTGACCACGATCGACCTTTCAGGAGCACCGGGATTGTTGAATGTGAACGTGGGAGCCAACCAGTTGACCGCATTGGATATCAGCAGCAATACCGCCTTACAGGGTCTGGCTGCGTTTGCCAACCAGTTGACGGCCCTGAATACCACTACCAATACCCAGTTGGTGGCGCTCATTCTGGAGAACAACCAGATCACCAGTCTCGATCTCTCTACCAACCTGTCGTTGACCAATCTGAATTGCTCCTCGAACCAGCTTTCAATTCTCGATTTGTCCGGTTTCCCATTGCTCAATGAACTCGATTGTCGGAACAACAGCCTGACGTCGCTGCTGGTTAACAACGGCAATAATAACAACTTCATTTCCTTCCTGGCGAATGGCAACGCTTCGTTGTCGTGCATACAGGTAGATGATACCTACGCCGCGTATGCTGCCTGGAGCGCTGGGAAGGATGTCTCGGCTACTTTCAGCACCAACTGTTCGGTGTGCATGGTCTATATCCCGGATTCGGATTTCCGAAACGCCCTGCTGTCCAATCCCGCCATTAACACCAACAGCAACGGTGAAATCGAATGTTCGGAAGCGACCGCTTATTCCGGAGCGCTTGCGATTTCGAATCTTGGAATCAACAATTTGACAGGACTCGAAGCATTCGTCAACATTACCGAATTGTATTGCGACAACAACACTTCGCTTTCAACGCTCGATGTTTCCGCCAATACTGCTTTGACGATCCTGCATTGCAACTACATGAGCTGTCTGACTACACTGGACCTCAGCAACAATACCGCGCTGGTAGAACTTGATTGTAGTGAGAACTGTCTCTCTAGTTTGGATCTTTCCACCAATGTGGCACTCCAGACACTGCGTTGTTATAGTAATCCTTTGGGGACTCTCGATCTTTCCTCTAACGCCTCACTTGTTACCTTAGATTGCCACAACTGCAGCCTGACTTCTTTAGATCTCAGCATGAATACCCAGTTGGTTAATCTGGCTTGTTACAACAATCAACTGACCAGCCTGGCTCTTTCTACGAACCCAAGCCTCTACTCCCTGCATTGCGGAGCCAATTTACTGACCAGCCTGGATCTGTCTGTGAACACCGCACTGGCCGACCTCCTCTGCTCCGGCAACCAACTCGCCACGCTCGATCTGCAAACCAATACCGCGCTTATCCAATTAAACTGTCAGTCGAATCAACTCAGCAGCCTCAGCCTGCCTTCAACCAATACCTTGTTGAGTGTCCAGTGCGGTGGTAACCTGATTGAAAGCCTCGACTTGTCGGCGAACCCAGGTGTGGTTTATTTTGACTGCTCCAACAACGCGCTGACCAGTTTGAATATGCAGAACGGCAGCAACAACTTACTCACGACGTTCAGCGCAACCAGCAACCCGTCCCTGACGTGTATACAAGTCGACGACGTAACCTTCATGGACGCGAACTGGAGTGCTGCCAAAGACGCCTCTGCGTCATTCAGCACCGATTGTTCCTGCATCGTGAGCATTCCCGACGCGAACTTCAAGAACGCCCTGTTGGCGAACAACTCCATCAACACTAACAGCGATGGAGAGATTCAGTGTTACGAAGCTGCGGCTTACACCGGACAGATCCAGGTAGACGGTTTGTCCATCACCGATCTTACCGGCATTGAGGCGTTCGTCAATATCACGTCCCTGAACTGCTCGAACAACCAACTGACGAATTTGGATGTGAGCGCCAACACCGCGCTGGAGCAGTTGAACTGTTCTCAGAACCAACTCACGACACTTGATATAAGTCAGAATGTGTTGCTTGATAACCTGACCTGCAACGATAACCTGCTCACCGCACTGGATGTATCCAATAATCCTTTATTGGTTTACTTATACACGGGCTACAATAACATTGGTACGCTCACCATCACGAACCTGACGAATCTGAGGCACTTCAACATTCAGAACAACCCGATAACCAGCCTGGACCTTTCGCAGAACACCGTGTTAGAGGATATCGTCTGCTCCAGCACAAGTTTGACTGCTTTGGACGTATCCAGCTGCCCTGCCTTGAGCTTGCTCTATTGCAGCAACAACAGCCAGCTTGCCAGCCTGAACCTTCGCAACGTGGCGATTGTCGGCGCACTGCAGGCCACTTCGCTTCCGAGTCTTTCGTGCATTGAGGTTTCCAACGTTTCCTTTGCCAATGCCAACTGGAGTTCGGCCATTGATCCGGGAACGATTTTCAGCTTATCGTGTGCGCCTCCCGGAGCCGCGCTGCAATTCGACGGAAACAACCGTGTCGAAGTAACGGATGACCCAAGCCTGAATCCCACCGCCGGTGTTACCATCGAAGGCTGGATCCGCATGGATACCCGCACTTCCTATTCGGTCATCGCGATGAAGTCGCAACCGGTCACCTTTGCCGGTGGTTACGGCCTGGTTGCGAACGTGGACAATACCAGTTACCAGTTCTACATGAACGGCTGGGGCAGCGGAATGGTAGAAACGACCACACCGATGAGTACAGGCGTATGGTACCACATCGCGGGTACCTACGATGGTTCCCAGGTGAAGATCTACGTCAACGGTTCGTTGAATGCCACCTTGAACTATACGGGACCGGTCAGCACCAGCGCCGAGAACCTGTTCATTGGCGGTGATCCGGGCGGATATACGCTCATCGGCGGGATCGACAACCTTCGTATCTGGGACCGCGGCCTTACCCAGGCCGAGATCCAGGCCAACATGAACTGTGAAGTGACGGCTACCGGTAATGGCTTACTGGCCAATTACTATTTCAACCAGGGCCAGGCAAGCAGCGACAACAGTGCCATCTCTGTCCTCACGGATGCGAGCGGCCTGGGTAACGATGGCGCGTTGGTCAACTTCCCGCTGACCGGTTCCACCGGCAACTTCATTGCTCCGGGTGGTGTAGTGAGCGGTACGAACTGCGCACCGGCTTGTACGGTTGCCGATCAACCCATCGCTTCCGCCACCTCGACCACCATTTGTGCCGGAAGCAACGTGTACATTTCCGTTACCAGTGGTAACCTCAATGGCTCCGATCACTGGACCTGGTACGAGGGCTCCTGTGGCGGTGGAACACCTGTAGCGACGGGTAATTCACTGACGGTTGTACCGCTCCTGACGACCACCTACTATGTGCGCGGCGAAGGCGGCTGTATTACGGATGGTGCATGCGGTACCATTACCATCACCGTTCATCCGTCGCTGGCAGGCTCCTACTCGGCAACTCCGCCGACCTGCCATGGGGATGGTTATTCCATCAACTTCAACGTCTTTGACGGTACGCCCCCCTACACGGGCGATGGCCTTCAGACCTTCCCGGGCTTTGCCGGCAGCGATACATCCTTCTTCTACCCTGTGACGGATGCAGTAGGTTGCCTGGTGATGTTCCCGGTAACGGTAACCCAACCCGACCTGCTGGTACTGACCGGCGTGACGGATTCAACGATTGTTTGTCTGGAAAACGCGATCACCGGTTCGGTTTCGCTTTCTACTTCTGGAGGTACACCGCCGTATACTTATACGGGCGACGATACCACCGGTCTCGGCAACGGTACCTATACTTATACGGTCACCGACGCGAATGGATGTTCCTACACTGCTTCCACGCAGGTCATTCTCACGAATTGTATCATTCCTTACTATAATCCGCCGGATTCCGGTATCGTCACTACTCCGCTTGGTCCCGAGCTGACGCAGTTGTATGAAGATCCCGATTCCGCCGGCCCGTCGAGCAATAACCAGGTCTTCCAGGTGGTCAATGCCGGTTCCGTCCTCATCGATGTCATTGCCAATGTCGGACAGTACAATACCCTGCTACCCTTGTTGCAGTCGCCTGATTATGGCATGACCAACCTGATCGACAACGGTGATTCCACGCTGATCATCACGGGTCTTTATCCGGTAGCCAATCTGCGCAAACTGGATTCGATCCCGGCGCTGGTCAACTTCGCCCGACCGAAGTACGCGCCGGTCAACAGTGCCGGTCTCATCCTTTCGCAGGGTGACCGCGCCATGAAGTCCGATTCCACCCGCAAGCTCTTCCGCCTCGATGGCGACGGCATTCGGGTAGGTGTGATCTCCGACAGTTACAATACGCTTCCCGGTAATCCGGCAGGCAATGATATCGTGAACCGCGACCTCCCCGGTGCCGGCAACCCGGTTAACGCCAACCCGGTCAACGTCATGCTCGATTATCCGTATGGACGTGGTCTTGACGAAGGTCGTGCCATGTTGCAGATCGTACACGATATCGCGCCCAAAGCGAAACTTTCCTTCCGCACCGGTTTCATCACCGCCGGCGACATGGCTGAAGGTATCCACGCACTGGCGGAGCAGGATAGCTGCGACATCATCGTGGACGACGTCACCTACATCACCGAACCTTACTTCCAGGACGGTATCGTTTCCCGCGCAGTAAATGAAGTGCGTGATCAGGGCGTTGCCTATTTCACTTCAGCAGGTAACTTCGGTGGAGTATCCTACGAGTCCTACTACAACCCGATGCAGGGACCTGCAAGCATTCCGGGCATGGTCCACGATTTCGGTGGAGGAGATTATCTCCAGGCCATCAGCCTGAAGCGCGGTACCTACACGCTGGTCATGCAATGGGATGATTCCCTGTATTCACTCGGACAATTGCCGGGTGCACGGAACAACTTTGACATTTACCTCACCGACCTGACCGGTACCAAATTGTTCGGATTAAACCGCCAGAACAACTGGGGTGACCCGATCGAAGTACTGCCCTTTACCGTAACGGCGGATGTGTTGGCCAACATCGTGATCACCCGCACCTGGACCGACGATCCGATGGGCCCGCCGATGAAGATCAAGTACATCATCTTCCGCGGCGACGCTACCATTCTGGAGCACCAGGCCGGCAGCTCGACCATCATCGGACAAGCCAACTGTGATGGAGCCATGTCTGTTGGCGCGGTGCGCTATACCAAGACCCCCGCGTTCGGCCAGGTGCCGGAACCAGAGAGCTTTACCTCTCGCGGTGGTACGGCAGTTCGCGGCGTCGTGCGTAACAAACCAGACTTCAGCGCACCAAACGGTGTCAACACGTCGGTCAATTTCTTCTCGCGCGATCTGGAGAGTGACGGCCTCTACAACTTCTATGGTACTTCCTGCGCGGCTCCTCATGCCGCCGGTGCAGCCGCGCTGATCCAGCAAGCCGCCAAGAAGTTCAACGATGCGAAACTCTCACCCGATTCCCTCCGCAACCTGATGAAGGCAACGGCAGTTGATATCGGAGGCGACGGTTTCGATCTTACGACCGGTGCAGGCCTCATCAACCCGATGGCCGCCGTACGCACATTCGCGCGTCCGCTTCCGCAGGTCGATACGGTCATTCCGGACCTGCCCTCGGCTGTGTTCGGACAGGCGCCGGTTTCGGTTACGGTGGTCGGTGACCACTTCGTGAATGGAGCGGAGGTTTATCTTGATGGAGCAGCACTGCCGACCGTTTATCAGGACGAGCAACACCTGCTGACAGAGATTCCGACCTTCATCGGCAATCCGATGTTGCAGGTATTCAATTCGCCCTCTACCTCCAATGGAACTGACGGCGGTTATTCGAACGGGTATTACTTCTATTACAATCCGGAAGCGATTGTCACCGTTCGCGTCGACAATACGACCAAACGGTATGGTGAATCCCTGCCGGAGTTTACGGCCACGATCCTTGTTGATGGTCAGCCGCTGGATTCAACCGGATTGTCGTTGGAAGATCTCGGTCTGGAAGACATGCACTTCCTCACGCAGGCGACCGAACTCAGTCCTACCGGCTTCTACCAGGTCGTTGCCGAGATGGAACCGCTGGACCTGAACGACGGCGATGATATCGCGCGCGATACCACCTACGAATATGAATTCTTCCCGGGAGTCTTGAAGATAAATAAGATGCCGATCACCATCACGCCGCGCGACACCACCCTGTTGTTTGGCGACAAGATTGGCGGTATCCAATTCAATTACGACTTCGACCAAAGCAATGTTGATCCGGCCATGCGTCCGTTCCTGATCGATTCGATCAGCCAGACGCACCAGCTTACACTCTCGAACGCCTTGATCCTGGTGAACCCGCGTGTGGTAACCAACCCGCGTGTGGTCACCAATGCCGACTTCGCCAACCTGGCGATGGTCGTGACCGACAAGGCGCTGGCGAATCCTCGCGTGGTGACGAACCCGCGTGTCGTCACGAACCCGCGCGTGGTCACCAACGCCACCTTCATGGTGGATACCATGGAGTTGATCGACCTGTCCGCTCAATCGGTGTTCAACTACGACAACGATTCATCGGTCATCATCCTGGAAACGCCAACTGCCGGTATGCGCAGTCGTGCCATGGCGAACCCGCGTGTGGTAACCAATCCGCGCGTGGTGACCAACCCGCGCGTGGTGACCAACGGCGGCACCGAAGTCGATAGCTTCGATGTGAACACCAGCTCGAGCGACAACATCGCGGTCATCCTCGACGAGGATGACGTGACCCAGCCGGACACCAGCACGGAACTCAAGTCGGCCAACCTCATCACCGGTACGACGGTCGGAACCTGGCTGATCGTACCCGGAGCGTTCTTCGACGACAACTTCGCCATCAGCTACGGACTGGGCAGCCTGACCATCGAGCCTGCACCGGTTACGGTATATGCGCTGGATACCGCTCCGGATTGTTTCGTGGTACCGGCATTCCGTGATTCGATCATGGGACTTCAATACGAGGACTCCCTGCATCTCTACGACGGAACCCCGCCGCAGTTCGAGTTGCGTGACAGTAACGGCGACCTCGTGACACAACCCGCCACAGCCGGCCAGTATGAAATCATGCCGTACGGTTATACGTTCCCGGGAGATTCGAATTACGTGATTACCTACGAGCCGGGAACGCTGACATTGCCCGAGCCGCTGATCGTATCCTGTGTATTGTCCGGTATGAACTGCTTTGGCAATACCGGCACCATCACGGTAACAGCCAGTGGTGGAACAGGTCCTTACACGGGTGAAGGCATCTTCACGGTCTCCGCTGGTATCTATTCCTATACGGTTACAGACGCCCTGGGTTGTACTGCCACTTGCACTACTACAGTAGTAGAGCCGGTTCCACTGATCGCTTCTTGTGTAGCGACGGATGCAGTGTGCTATGGCGCTGACGGTTCGGTAACGGTATCGGCCACCGGCGGAACGTCGCCTTACAGCGGCGACGGTACATTCACCGTACCTGCCGGTACCTACAATTACACCGTGACCGACGCGAATGGCTGTACGGCCTCTTGCAGCGCGACGGTGAACCAGCCTGCCCAACTCCAGGCTGTAGTCACACGCCCACCATTCTTTCTGTTCGACACGGGATGTGATGGTGGATATGACATTCCCCAACCGATTACGTGTAACGGAGGTTCCACAACGGTGATCGTATCGGCTTCCGGAGGAATCGGACCTTATACCGGTACCGGCACCTTCAGTCAGTCGGCGGGCACTACGGTTTACACGGTAACGGACGCCAGCGGCTGTGTCGCATCGACCCCGTTGACGCTCACCGAACCTGCACCGCTCGTGATCACCGTGACCCCAGGCACGATCAATTGCTTTGGCGGTACAACGAGCGTGGTCGTCACCGCGTCCGGCGGAGCTCCGACGTATTGCGGTCCTGGTTATTATGGCGTCGGTACTTTCACCCGCCCGGCGGGAACCTATACGTTCACCGTATCGGATTGGTATGGTTGTACCGCCTCAGCTACGGTGACCATCGCTCCGGCGGTATCGCTGGTAGCTAGCTGCGTGGCAACGGATGCTGTATGCTTTGGCGGTGACGGTTCGGTAACGGTATCGGCCACCGGCGGAACGTCGCCTTACAGTGGCGACGGTACATTCTCGGTTCCTGCCGGTACCTACAATTACACCGTGACCGACGCGAACGGCTGTACGGCCTCCTGCAGCGCGACGGTGAACCAGCCTGCCGAACTGCAGGTTACGACCTCCCGTCCGCTGTTCCTCCTGCCGGGAACGGATTGCGACGGCGGATACGATGTGCCGCAGCCGATCCTTTGTTATGGCGGTTCAGTGCCGATCACCGTTTCAGCGATTGGTGGCACAGGACCTTACACGGGAGCAGGTACTTACAACCAGTCGGCCGGCACTACGGTATACACCGTTACCGACGCCAACGGTTGCGTAGCTTCCACATCTGTATCACTTTCACAACCCGCTGCTCCGCTCTCAGTTACTGCCACGGCAGGTACTATCACTTGTGCTGGCGGCACGACGAACGTAACCGTGTCGGCAACAGGTGGTACTCCGTTTTTCAATTGCTGGGGCTATTCCTACAGCGGAACCGGCACCATCCTACGGCCTGCCGGTACCCATTCCTTCACGGTCACAGATTGGCATGGCTGTACCGCCTCGGCTTCCGTGACAATAACACAACCGGATCCCATCGTGGTCAATTGTACCGTGACCGAACCGACGTGTTATGGCGAGAACGGAACCGTGCTCGTCGAGGCGACCGGAACGGTAGGGGCTACGACCGGTACCGGAACCTTCTCGGTACCCGCCGGTGAGTATTACATCTTCAATGTAACCGATGCAAACGGTTGTATCAGCGGTTGCACCGGACAGATCAGTCAGCCTGCGAAAGTCGAAGCGCTTTCCACTTCTTCTACACCTTCGGATTGTGGTGGTGCGACCGGTACTGCTACGGTAGTAGCCACCGGTGGTACGGGTAGTTATACCTACCTCTGGAGTCCGGGCGGACAAACGAGCGCGACGGCTACGGGTCTGACCGCCGGCATGTACACGGTTCAGATCACTGACGGCTCCGGCTGCAGTGGCACTGCTTCCATCGAGGTGACCGGAACCGGCACTTCACCGGCTGCGGCAGGACCTGTGATTGGGCCTTCCGGCGCCTGTCGTAACTCGACGATCGTCTTCTCGATCGATCCGGTCGCGAATGCCAGCGAGTATCAGTGGATGCTCCCTGGCGGTGCGAGTGGAACTTCAACCAGCAACACCATTTCTGTTTCGTTTGGACCTTCCTATGCAGGAGGTTTCATCTGTGTCACTCCGATCAGCCCATGCGGCACTGGAGCATCTTCGTGCATCAACGTTCCGCTCCTAGCGGTACGGCCTGCACGACCGGTGTTCAACACTGCACCGGCGATTGTTTGCGGCGGTACGACAGCCGTATACTCGGTGATTCCGGTGATCGGAGCGACCAGTTATAGCTGGACAGTGACCGGTGTGAGCATCCTCAGCGGACAGGGTACTTCCAGCATCACGGTATCGGTTCCGGCCGGTTTCGGACAGGGCAGTGTTCGTGTCGATGCCGTGAACTGTATCGGAAACAGCCCGAGCCGTGCCATGGCGATCACGGGTCTGCCGTTCCATTCTTATTCACTCACCGGACCGATCTACGTCTGTGCCGGAACGAACGGCGTGAACTATTCCATCGGAAGCGTCACCGGCGCTGACACGTATGCATGGACCATTACCGGCGATGCTACGGTTGTGAACGGCAACGGCCCTTCGGCTACGGTGAACTTCGGTCCGTCGTGGACCAGTGGCAACCTCACGGTAACGACGACCAATACCTGCGGAGCTTTCCAGCGGACCTTTACGATCCGTTCGGTGACTGCTCAGCCCGGTGGCATCACCGGTCAGGCCAGCGCGCTTTGTAATGGTACGAATGTCGCCTACTCGATCTCTCCGGTCGCCGGCGCGACGAGTTATTCGTGGTCCGTGCCTGCCGGTTCAACGATCGTAACCAACTCCGGAACAGCCATTACGGTGAACTTCGGAAGTGTAGCCGGTAACATTTGCGTGATCGCGAACAACGCCTGTGGTGCCAGCCCGGCGCGTTGTCTGGCCGTCACACTCGTACCGGCGCAGCCTGCGACGATCTCCGGACCTGCTTCGGTATGTAAGTCGAGCACGCAGACCTACTCGGTTGCTTCGGTAAGCGGCGCTTCGATCTATAACTGGACGGTCACCGGTGGCGCTGCCATAGCGCCTCAGGGAACTTCAGCCATTGTGAATTTCAATTCGGCGCTATCGGGTTCAGCCATAGTGAAAGTCAGCACCGGCAACGCCTGTGGATTCAGTCCGGCTCGCAGCCTGGCCGTCGTCGTTAACCTCGCCTGCCGCACAGCGGGCGAGCCCGATCAAGCGACCGCGATGACGGTATTCCCGAATCCGGCGCGTGATCGCATCCGGGTGCAGTTTGCTTCCACGGGTACGCTGGAGTATCTGTTGAAGGTCAGCGACCTCCTTGGAAAAGAAGTCGCGATCCATCGACTGAGCGCTACAGAAGGTCGTAATGAATACGAGATCGACTTGAGCGGACTCGAACGCGGCATTTACTTGTTCTCACTCATGACCACGAACGGTACACCATCGGTACAGCGCGTGATCATCGAATAGAACAACCAGTATTAAGAAAAGCACAGGGGTTGTAAGTAGCTACTTACAACCCCTGTCTAATTAAAAAGAGAAGTGAACGTAATCGTCACTCCTCTTTGCGTACCCGGGGTCGGGATCGAACCGACATGAGTGTTAGCTCACTGGTGTTTGAGACCAGCGCGTCTACCAATTCCGCCACCCGGGCAGGGACGCGAAGATAAGTAATCCGGTTTAATCGTTGGAAAAATCTACATCCTCAGCCGCCACGTGAAATGATCACGCCCAGCCATGCCATCAGGAGGGAAATTAACAAGGTTAGTCGTCCCGACCACCTTGCCAATCGGACCAGTCGTGGATTTTCCACAGCTGATTCTCTTACTGCTTTTCGGCCATAAGCGAGGTCGTGAACCAGGTTTAATCCAATGAGCAGCAGGAACAAGACGGTTTTCCAGAGGACCAAATTTCCGTAGTTAGTTTGTCGGAAGAAATCCAGGGAAAAGGGTATTCCACGGAAATGCATATTGGTCAGGCCCGAGATGAACAATATTCCCAGCGCCGCTAAACCGACCGTCCGGAATTTCAAACCGGTGGAGAGCAGGAGTCGCCTTCGCTCCGGGTGACCTTTTAAGGCGGGCAAAAGGACGAGGGGAAGGAAGAGCATACCCCCGATCCAGCAGGCTCCGGCGAGTAGGTGGACCAGTACGCTCAGTTGATACGCCATCATGTTGATGCGAAGGTAAGCGGTAGGAACGGTTCGGGTTCCCCCCGGATTTCAGCAGCGCAGGCAGGCCTAAATTGGCAAAATCCCTTAATTTTCAGGGCTTTTATGCCGTTTCGGCCTTGTTTTTTAGCCCTTTTTTGCCTTCCTTTGCATCCCCGAAAAAAGGGTTCCCACGAGCATCATGGAGCGTAATGTCAAACTGTTCAGCGGTACCGCCACGCGGTACCTGGGCGAACAGATCGCCGGCGCCTACGGCCTGCCCCTCGGGCAAGTCAATGTAGCCCGTTTTTCCGACGGCGAATTCTCTCCTGCTTTTGATGAGTCGGTGCGCGGTTGTGATGTATTCATCATCCAATCCACCTTCGCGCCATCCGATAACCTGATGGAGCTCCTCATGCTGATCGACGCCGCCCGGCGCGCTTCAGCCCACTACATCACCGCGGTGATTCCCTACTTCGGTTTCGCACGCTCCGACCGGAAAGACAAGCCGCGGGTCTCCATCGCATCCAAGTTGGTGGCCAACATGTTGACCGCTGCCGGCGTTACGCGAATCATGACCATGGACCTGCACGCTCCGCAGATCCAGGGATTCTTCGACATCCCCGTCGACCATCTCGAACCTTCCTCGTTGTTCGTCCCTTATATCGAATCGCTTAATCTGCCCAACCTCTGTTTCGCAGCTCCCGACATGGGCGGTGTGAACCGGGTACGGGGTTACGCGAAGTACTTCAACGCCGACATGGTCATCTGCGACAAGCACCGCAAGAAGGCCAACGAGATCGCGGAAATGACGGTAATCGGAGAAGTGGAAGGTCGCGATGTCATTCTCGTGGATGATATCTGCGATACTGCCGGAACCCTCACCAAGGCCGCGGATATGCTCTTCGATAAAGGAGCGAACAGCGTTCGTGCTTTCTGTACCCACCCGGTACTTTCCGGAAGCGCCTACGAACGCCTCAACAAATCGCGTTTAACCGAACTCGTTGTCACCGACACGATCCCGCTGCGCGAACAATGTGATAAGATCAAAGTACTCCCTTCCTCCGAACTCTTCGCGCGCATCATCCGACGGGTGTATGTGTATGAGAGTATCAGCCAGTTGTTCCTGGTGTGAGGGGAGTGAACAGTAAATAGTGAACAGTAAACAGTAGTCTCAATAATTAATATTCAATAACTAGTTTCTAATTACTAGTAACCAATTACTAATTCCAACATCAAAATGAAATCATTCACACTTAACGGAGACTTGAGAGCAGCTCAGTCTAAGCAGGAGCTGAAAAAACTGCGAGCAGAGGGTAAAGTTCCGTGTGTGTTGTATGGTGGCTCCGAACAGGTCCACTTCAGCGCACCGGTCCTTGACTTCAAGAACCTGGTGTACACCCCGAGCGTGTATACGGTAGAACTAAACATTGCTGGCAAGACCTACAAGGCTGTCATGAAAGAACTGCAATTCAATCCGGTGACGGACGCGCTGCAGCACATCGACTTCATGGAGCTGCGCGACGACAAGCCGGTGGTCATGGAAGTGCCGGTGAAGGTATCGGGTAATGCAATCGGCGTTCGCGCCGGTGGTGCCCTGATCACCAAACTGCGCCGCCTGAAAGTTTCGGCCCTGCCGAAGCACCTGCCGGATTCCATCGAAGTGAAGGTCGATAACCTCGATATCGGCGACGATATCCGCGTTCGCGACCTGAAGCTCGAGGGCGTCACTTTCCTCGATACGGCTTCGAGCGTTGTGACCGGCGTGAAGACGACCCGGAATACCGCAGCCGCTGCTCCTGCAGCCGCTGCACCCGCCGCCGCCGCCGCCGCTCCTGCTGCCGCCGCACCCGCGCCTGCCAAGAAGTAATTTCCTACGATTGGAAATGCGAACGGCCCTTCTCCAGGAAGGGCCGTTCTTTTTTTATTGCTGCCTGATCCGGTCAGAAATCCACTTTGTAGGACAGTACCGGGATCATCGTCATTTGGTAAGCGGTCTTGGTCGTACCGGTCTTCGGATCGAAGTAATCACCAAACACGTTCTTCCGGTTGGTCGCGTTCTGCAGATCCAGGCTCCAGGTGACGCTGCTCTTTTCCCGGTTCCGCTTCAGGCTGAATTTTACATCGGTGCGGAAATAATTCGGTGCTTGTAATATAAACGGACGGTCCTCCTGATACTTCGTCTCTCCGGCTGCAACGGAAGCCGGTACATCAATGGGAGTGTTCCGCAGCCCGCCGGTGTAGATCGCTTTCAGGTTGACGCCCACGATGCGTTTCTTGAATTTTTCTCCTGTGCGGAACTCCTTACCTGCAGTGAAGCTTCCGGCGAAATTCCCATTGAAGCGCGTATCGTACCAACGACCGTCCTGTGCTTTGTACTTGGAGTCGTATACCGAGGAGCTCAGCAGGAAGTAAAAGTCCTTGTGCAGGAACCGCTCGACGGTGAGCTCGAACCCGTAGTTGCGACCCAGTCCGCTATTACGCAGTTCCTTGTCCGTGAACCCGCCCTCGCTGTTCAACATGGAGTACGTACTGTTCGCTTCCGTGCCGACCGGAACATTGTAGAGGAATTGGGCATATACTTCCGCCTTTACCCGGGTGAATTCGTTCAGGGAGCGATCGTAACCCAAGACGAAGTGATGTGATTTCGTGAAGCCAAGATCCTTGTTCGGTTCTGTATAGGTTCCGTCAGAGGTGTATTGCCGTGAGTAGTAAACACCCAGCGGCTGGACTTGTCCGTGCAAACCGTAACCGAAGCTGATCGCCTGGCCAGGGCGGATATCCACTTTTACCGATGCCCGTGGTTCGATCGAGTAGGTCTTGTTGGTGGTCAGCGTCAGTGCATGCAAGCCGGCGTTGATGGTTACGCGTTCACTCGGCTTGTAATTCCACTGACCATAACCCTGTAATAATGTTGCCTGACCTTTCTGGTCGATGACGGTGACGATCCTGTCTTCCTCGTCCTTTCGGTCGGTGTTCAGGAAATCGTAAAACAATTCATTCGCGATAATGCCCGTCTTGTAACTGTGTTGCGCGTTGATCTTCCGCGTCAACGATGTGCTGAGCGTGACGCGGTGCTGGTCATACACGAGCTCGCCCTGGCTGACGGCTGCGTATTCGTCATCGAGCCGTTCTTCTTCATAGCCTTTTCCAGTTCCCGCGACCAGGAAAACGCTTCGCAGATAAGTTTTGGAATCCAATTGTAAGAAGTGGGTAAGTCCCGCCGCGCCGGTATTACTGCGAAAGTTCCAACTGTAGCGGTCGTAGTTGTTCTTCCAGGCAGACGAGTCTTTCTTGGCGTCAAAATTCTGGTTGCTCAAACCGCCGAATCCAAAGAGGGAAAAGTTCCCGGCTTTTTCAGTAGGGAGGAAGACATTATAAGAGATATCCTGAAAGTTGGTGATCGCGTCGCCAACCGGAACACCCAGGGCTCCGAGCATGGAAAGGGTGGAGTAGCGGTAGTTGATGAGATAGGAGCCATTATACCCTTTCTTGAAAGGCCCTTCGATCGCCAGGTCGGTTCCGAGAAATCCGGCCTGGATGGTGCGTTCGGTCTTCTGGTTGTTCCCTTTGCGAAGCTTCAAATCGAAAACACCCGAATTCGCGTTGCCGTATTCTGCAGGGAATGCGCCGGTCATGAAATCGGAGTTGGTAAGCGTCTGCGCGCTCAAGATGGAGATTCCTCCTCCTGAAGTTCCGACATTGCTGAAGTGGTTTGGATTCGGAATCTCCACACCCTCCATACGCCATAACAATCCGTTCGGGGAATTGCCGCGGATCGCGATGTTGTTGTTGCCGTCGTCCGTTGCCACCACACCGGCATAGGCCAACGACATTCGGGCGGGGTCATTCACCGCGGCCGCGTATTTTTGGGTCTCTTCGACGGAGAATGTTCTGGCACTGACAGTGCTGAATTCGTTCAGCGGTTTGTCTTTTTCCACCTGAGCGACGATGGTGACTTCTTTTCCCTGCACCACGTTTTCTTCGAGCGTCACCTGCAGAACCACTTCTTTCCCTGAAGTGACCGTAATGTTCGGCAGGACACGTTCCTTATAACCAAGGAAGCTGATCTTCAACGAACGCGTTCCAACCGGCACTTTGTTTAAACGAAAATTGCCGTCGATATCAGCGGCAGTACCGATGATCGGCTCAACACCCAACACCACCACCGTCGCACCGGGAAGCGGAGCTTGCGAGATCATGTCCACGACCGTACCACGCACCGTCTGCGTCAAGACCTGACCAAAGGAGAAATAGTGTAAGAAGGTTAAAAGAATCGTCAGAAGAAGTTTGTTTTTCATGATTGGAGGGGGGGGATTGGTAATTGGTTATTAGTAACTTGTAACTAGTAACTAGTATTCGTTTTGGTATCCACTATTTACTATTTACTATTCGCTATTCACTATTCACTATTCACTGTTCACTGTTCACTGTTCACTGTTTACTGTTTACTGTTCACTCCCTCAAGGCACTCTCACCACCGAACCAGAACCCGAGATGTGCGTCGTAACCGAAGGGTTGCCGCGGTAGCGGATCGTGCCGGATCCGGAGATGGTGGCGTCGAGGTGATTGCTGACAAACGTTTCAATGTTGCCGGAGCCCGAAATGGTAGCGGAGTTGTTGTTGGTGATCATGCCGAACGCGGCGATCTTTCCTGAACCGCTCATGGTCATGGTCGCGTCGTTGGCAGTACCGTCGAGGTCCATCATGCCACTGCCGGAAATGTTGGCACGCAGGTCGTCTACGTCTCCGAAGTAACTCACCTTTCCCGATCCGCTAAGATTGACATACAGGGACGCGTCGGAAAAACGGTCGATCGTACGGATGTCGCCCGAGCCGGAAAGCGAGAGGTGATCGAGCGAGGGCATTGAGATATCGACAGTGATCTCGTTGTCGCGGAGACTTTTTGACGAGTTGATGATCAGTTTCCCGCCGATCACTTCCGTACGGATCAGCGGCAGGTAGTTGCCATAGCTGCTAACGGTTACGGAGAAGATGGAATCACGGCGGATGTTTACATCACCTTCCAGGTGATATTCGACACCGTGAAAGGAAGAGACGATGCGGTCTTCCGTCAGGATGGGACCATCACCACGAACGCCGTTCCAGTCTTTACGGCAAGAGCTGAGCGTTGCAATGGACACTAGGAGCAAAATGCTGATGAAAAGGCGGGTAGGTTTCATGGGCTTGTTCTGTTTATATACAGAAGACAAGTCCAAGGGGTCTTACCCCTATCCCTCGCGAAAAAAAATCAGAAGAAGCGCAGCGCTATTTTCCCTCCCAGCCAGATGCTGCGATCGTAGTTCCCGATCGTCTGTCGGTCGAGCAGGGACGCAGGCGGCAATTGGCTGAAAACCTGCGCATAATCGGGGTCGTCGAGGTGGGCGTAAAAAACGTTCAGGCTGGGCCCCGCTGCGAGCGAAAAGTATTTTGAAAGACGCTTTTCAGCCGTTAGGTTAAATTTCGTTAAGGGGTTGAATTGATGGAGATGATTCTCCTGCATCGGTTGATGCATGGTCAGATCAAGGTTCACTTGCCAGCGCTTTCCGAGGTTGATCGCACTGCCGAGTCCGTAACCGAAGACCCAGGTATGATGTTGCGTACTGTCGAGTTTCATTCCGGCGCTGAGGATGTTGTAGAATTGTCGCATGCCGGTGCGCAGTGAGGCATTGAGCGGATACGTTTCGTCAGCGGAGAGTTCGAATTGGTGGTATCCTGTGCGTACAAAACTGAGGAAGCCAACCGGAACCCCTTCGCAGGTGTCGCTGACGTTGAGGAAACCAACTTGCGTTCCATGAACGCGTCGTCCTACATTGAGCAGACCGGCGACCTGGGCGCCGCGCACATCGGTTCCGTTCACGTTCATCAAGCCGGCGACCTGTACTCCGTTCACTTCCTGCAAGCCGACATTCAACAAGCCGGCTACCTGCGCGCCGCCGACGCGTTTCAACGCGGTGTTGAGCAAGCCGGAAAATTGTCCGCCGCTGACTTCTTCCAAGGCGACATTGTTCAAGCCAGCGAACTGTGGACCTGCCGTACTCTTCAGCGAGACGTTGGTGAGCCCCGCCATCATGACGCTGCTCGATGGTTTGAAATTGACATTGATCAATCCTGCCGCCTGCGCACCGCTGATGCTGTCATAATTCACGTTGACCAATCCTGCGAACTGCGCGCCCCGCACCGGTTTAAGGTTCAGATTGAACAAGCCGGCACCTTGTACGCCCTTGACAGGACCACCGGTCATGTTGAACAGTCCGGCCAACTGAGCGCTGCTTACGGAGTCGCGATCGATATTGAAAAGTCCCGCCACTTCCAGCTTGCGTGTCCCCATGGCGTAGCCGCCTAGAATATTAAAGGAATAGTCATTGACCGTATTCCCGCTCAGTTTCAGGTTGGAGCCGATATAGGGGATGAACGAAACCTGGAATTTCCGGTAAAGCGTATCGCGGACGTTGCGCGTATTGGTCTGTTCGTCTTCACTCGGGATCAATTTGACCAGCGCGAGTTGATTGACGGCGAACAAGCTGTCGTGGATCGCCGTAGAGTCGATGCTGACGGGTTGAACGTGCAATGGAAAAAGCGTCAGGTTCACCACGCTGCGGCCGGTTTGCCGGATGTAAACGATCGTATCGTCATATTGCTCCTTGTTGATGTACAAGGTGACTTCCCGTAAGCGTTCCTTATTCTTTATGTCGAGTGAATAATAGCCGTATTCGTTCGTAACGGCGGATGCGCGGCTGTACTTGTCGTACACCGTCACAGATGCAATGCGTTCTCCCGTTGACGCGTCCGTCACGTAACCGGCGACGGAGAAGAGGGTAGGCTCCGGTTCCTGATCAATCGGCTGCACCCGTAGGAGTATGACATGTGTTCCGCGCTCCTTGTAGTTGACCTTTCCGGAAAATATTCGGTCGAGCAATTCCCGCAGTGGACGGTCGCGGTGATCCAGGGTCACCGGTTGCATGCCGCGGGTCACCGTTACGGCGTAACTGAAGGTGCAGCCCGCGACGACGCCGGTTTCCTGCAGGAATTCATCAACGGGGCGATTGACTGCCCGAATGCTGATCTTGCGTTCCAGTAAGGGTATCTGCTGTGCACGCGAAACGCCTGCACAAAAGAAAGTCAACAGAAAAAGGAGGAGGAGGTTAGTAGCACGCATTGCCGTTGAAAACATACCCGCTGTCGGTGCGACTGGCTTCCAGGCCAAGCGTTTCAGCGATGATCTGAGTGATTTCTTCGATCGGTTCGTCATTGAAAGTTGCCGTGATGCGGCAGTCACCGAGTCGTTCATTTTCCAGGTACATCCGTACGGAATAAACATCCTGGAGCGTATGGATCACCACGCCGAGGGAGGCGTCTTCGAAGATGAAGATTTTGTCCTTTGTAGGCGGCGATGTTCGGGTCGTTATTCTCCCGGCGTTCAACGCTGCCCGCTTCGGTATCGTAGACCAGTTCCTGGCCAGGCCACAGGGCTTCATCGCCATGCTTCGGAATGCTGACGCTGACCTCGCCTTCGGTCACGGTGATCACGACCAACCGATTGTCTTCACGGGCCTGGATGTTGAAGGCCGTACCAACGTCGCGGATTTCAAGCCCGCCTGCTTCGACGATGAATGGATGCTCCGCATCGTGGCGTACGTCGAAGAATGCTTCGCCTTTCAGTTTGACGCGGCGTTGTTTGGCATAGGAAGCGGAAGCATAAGTAAGCGTACTGCCCCGGTTGAGGGAAATGGTGGACCCGTCGGGTAATGCACGGGTGATGGAAGAGTCCGCAGCCGCCAGGATGGTCTCAGGTCCGGCTACCGGCGCGACGAGGAAGCGGATCAGCAAGCCAAGTCCGAGCACAAGCAACACCATGGCTGCGATACGCAGTGCGGGAGAGGCGAAGAAGTTAGGACGGAGGGTGATCACCTTACCGCCGCCTAGTTTGGCGTGTACTTCTCCCCAGGCTTTATCGGTATTGACCGGCAACACTTCTCGCAACGAAGCGCTTTCGGAGAAAATGCGTTCGAGCTGGGCGAACTCCCTGGCGTGAGCCGGATCCGAAGCCTTCCACGCTTCGAGCAGGCGCAGATCGTCCGCTCCAGCCTCTCCGGCCAGGAAGCGGGCGATTACGTCGTCGATATGTTCAAACCGGGGATCCATGGAGTCAGTCGAGCAGGTGGAGGAAGACGATGGCGAGCACAAGGTATTCCTGCAATTCATTGCGCAGGATGCGAAGCGCCTTTCCCATCTGGTTTTCGACGGTCTTGACGGAGATGCCGAGCTGTTCGGCGATTTCCGCGTATTTGAGTTCTTCGAAACGGGACAAGCGGAAGATCAACCGACATTGTTCCGGCAATTTTTCAATGGCTTTGAAGATCTGTTCCTGCAACTCATTTTTGAAGGCCAGACCGGATGCGGAAGGAGACTCCGCGGCGAGTGCCTGCTGCTCATCGGCATACGCACGCCGCACTTGTTCGTGCCGGATTTTGTTCAGGCAAGAATTGCGGACAGCGCGGAAGAGGTACGCCTGGACAGAGAGTTGGATATCCACGTGAAGCCGTTTTTCCCAGAGTTGGATAAAGACCTGTTGAACGACTTCTTCGGCTTCATCCGGGTCTTTGACGAACGAGTGCGCGAAGGTGCAGAGGCGGGCATAGTGGTCGCGGAAAAATTCCCCGAAGACCCGCTGGTCGCCCTGCACCAGAGCATTTCGAATATCCTGTTCGTTAACGGCCACGTTTATCTGTGTCGGTCACGAAAGTACGAAAGCCCTGTTTGAAGGAAAGACACCCGAAGAGGCGGTGACCCCTATTGGTGTGTGTTTTTTTTATGGCGAATAGCGAATAGCGAATAGCGAATAGTGAACAGTAAACAGTGAACAGTAAACGGTACTGGAAACTATAATTTGAACCACCGCTCATCGCCCACCGCCTACTGCCCACCGCCAACTGCCCACCGCCCACCGCCTACTGCCCACCGCCTACTGCCCACCGCCTACTGCCGACTGTCCTCGCGTTCCTCGTCTCCTGGAACCAAGTCCCTGATATTTCGTATCTTTGCAAAACGCTGAGATCAGCGGCTTTGGAATTCACCGGGCTTAGGGCCTCTTCTTCCTTTGAATTTCCTGCCAGCCATCCTTACCGGCCCTGCCGGCAGCGGCAATTTTTATCCAAATCCTTCCAAATTCGATGAAATTCGAGCAATTGCATTTAATCCCTCCCATCCTGGAGGCATTGCACAAAAAAGGGTATGAATCCCCAACCCCGATTCAGGAACAATCCATTCCGCACATTTTAAAGGGACATGATGTCTTTGGTTGCGCGCAAACCGGAACCGGTAAAACGGCAGCTTTCGCCTTGCCGATCCTCCAACTGCTGCACGCCAAGAATCATCCGGCAAAGAATCCCCACGTACATGCGCTGGTGCTCGCGCCAACGCGTGAACTGGCTTTGCAGATCAGTGAAAGCTTTGAAGCGTATGGCAAGCACCTCGGACTGCGTCATGCGGTGATCTTTGGCGGCGTTTCGCAGGTTCCGCAAGAACAGGCACTGAGAAAAGGCGTCGACATCCTGGTCGCCACACCCGGTCGTTTGCTGGACCTCATGCAGCAAGGGCTGGTTCGCCTCGACAAGGTCCAGTACTTTGTATTGGATGAAGCGGACCGTATGCTGGACATGGGTTTCATTCACGACATCCGCAAGATCTTGCCGAAACTTCCCGAGCAGAAACATACGGTCTTCTTCTCGGCGACGGTTCCGCAGGAGATCCGTTCGCTGGCCGACAGCATTCTCAAGAAACCTGTGCAAGTGAATGTCACACCGGTTTCAACTCCGGCGGAAACGGTCCGACAATCCCTTTACCTGGTAGAAAAGTTGCAAAAGCGCTTCCTGCTCAAGAAGGTGATCGAAGACCAGGGCATCGATCATGTGTTGGTGTTTACCCGCACCAAACGTGGCGCCGACCGAGTTGCAAAGGATTTGACCAAATCCGGCATACGTGCGGAATCCATCCACGGTGATAAATCCCAGACGGCACGCCAAAAGGCATTGCAAGGATTCAAAGACCGTAAGGTGCGCGTACTCGTCGCAACCGATATCGCAGCACGCGGCATCGACGTCGACAAGCTTTCACACGTGATCAATTTCGAGATACCGGAAGTTGCGGAGACCTATGTGCACCGTATTGGTCGCACCGGTCGCGCGGGTGCTAACGGCGTCGCCATCAGTTTCTGTTGTCCGGATGAGATCGAGTACCTGCGCGACATCCAGAAACTCTTGAAGCGCACCATTCCAATCTTGCCTACGCCCGACTTGCCTGCACCTCCACCAGTAACCGATTCAGCCGGCGGTCATCACCGACATACGTCCCGGCCGGTTTCGAAGAGTGCTGCACCGAAAAAGAGCGCGAATAAATCCAGGCACCGGAAGCCTGCGCCTCGTAAAGCGCACGGTTAAGTCGTCAGTCTTCGGGCAGTACTTCGATCGTACCGTGATACTGTCCGGCATTTTTCCCGGACACCACCTTCAGTTCGTAGAAGTAGACACCGGCACTGACGTTTCCATCCTGTCGGCCTTCACCTGCCCAGGTGGATGCCAGTTCCTGTGAGCGGAAGACTTCGTTTCCCCAACGGTTGAAGATCTTCAACTCGTAAGGTTCTTTCAACCCTTTGATAACAAAACGGTCGTTCTTGCCATCCGTTCCCGGTGTGATGACATTCGGAATGAACCAGACATCGCACGCATCGATGCTGATCGATCGTTCGGCTACGGAAGTTCCGGTGGCATTGGCGATCGTCAGGCGGACGGTATATTCGCCGGCTTCCGGATAGCAAATGCCTGTCGGAGCCTGTTGATCGGAGGTGGAAGGCGTCGCTCCGGGGAATTCCCAACTCCAACTCGTCGGCTGGTTGATGCTATTGTCCGTAAAGTCGAAACACAGACTACAGCTATCGTCCGGCGATTCCGAAAAGACCGCTAACGGCTGATGCGATTCACAGACTACTTGTTGACGCAGCAGTGGCCGGATGCGGAGGGTTGCAACGGCGGTTAGTACCGGTACTGCATTGCCGGGAGTCGTTGCGGCAGCGGTAACTTCCACCGTTTCGGATCGGGTCGTAAAATCGAATCCTACGGTCTGACAAGGCGCCCGTCCGTTCCGGTCAATTTTGAGCAGAAAGATATCCCGGTACCAGGAAGGCGGTCGCATATCGCCGGTGATGGCATATCCGTCATCGGTCGTGACTTTGACATCGAACGGATAGTTGGTAAAGTTTACCGAGAACGGATATTCATTCGTGATGAACGGCTGCAATTGCGGATCGATGCGCGTGAGAAAGATGTTGCGTTCGTCGAACGTGCCTTTGTCGCCGATGACAACCAGGTTGCCATTCGGCTCAATCAGTAGATTGCGGAAGATCTCGCCGTTGTTGGTGCCGGCATCGTAGGCCCGACTGTTCAGCAATCCTCCGTCTGCATCGAAATGAAAGAGCATGCCATCCCATTCGTGGTTGATGAAATAGGCTTTGCCGCTGACGACCCAACCGCCACCCGGAGCGGCAGCGACGCGCAGCCAGTCTTCGTCGTAATAGGTTCCGAAGCTGAGGCTGGAACGAAGTGTTCCATCCGGATGAAGCAGGAGCAAGAGGCCATTGTAAAAACTGGGGGTTCCGGTACCGAAACCGTTTTGGCTGGCAACGACGGCCAGTGAGCCGTCATCCTGAACGGCGATACCCCCTGGCAGTGTCATAAGGTTACCCAGATGATGTTGTGACCAGAGCAGATTACCGGCGGTATCCAGGCCGGTCAGCAGCATACCGGGGTAAGTACCCAGGTTGTAGTCGGTGGTGGAAAGGAGGACCAGTTCATTTCCGCTGCGCACCATATCATTCGCCAGGTCGTTTGCGCTGGCATCGATCTTTCTGCACCAGCGAACCGTTCCGTCCGAATTCATCCGCAACAGCGCCATGTACGCATCGTTCCAGTTGTCGGACCAACAGTTGGCCAGCACGAAAGCTCCATCGTCTTCCGTAGGCAGGAGTTTTACGGGCACGTTGGTCGTATCGACCAGGAGGGTGCTGGTCCAGAGCGTATCTCCTCTTCGGTCGGTTCGCACCACTTCCAACGCGATCCGGCTGGGAGTCAGGAAGCAGGTCCCCAGCAGGATATATCCGGAATCGGGCATGGCCAGCAGGGAGGTGCCGTATTCGGATTGAGTCGTTCCGTAAGTTTTGAGAAAGTAGGATTGGGCTCGAAGTAGCGTGATCGAATTCAGAGCCAGCAAAAGGGTAAGTAACAGGATCCGGGGCATGGCCTTACAGCGTACACGCCAAGTTACTGGCAATTGGGCAGGTTGCCACGATCTCCTTGTGGAAATGTAGGAGAATCAGGATGGAGTGCAGGAAACAGCTGTTGAAATCCTGTGCCGACTCAGCTGTTGGGTAACTGGGAGTTATATACCAGCTTCGAAATATGCGCCAGGGTCTCGGTAAGATGGTTGTAATTAAGACCCTTGGTCATGACTCCAAGGAGATACGGCTCACCTTTGAGGTAAAAAACTCCGAACTCGCTGAGAGCAGCAAGATCAGGCTTGACACGATAACCGAATTTTCGGGAGGAGATCAGATCAGCCGGAAGATCACGGATCAGTCCTTCCTTATAATCGCATTTGGAGAGGATGTCGAGCGCGATCTCACTTCGTTCATGACTTAGATAACCGCCATTGTAAAGTACACGCAGGAATCGGGAGTAGTCTACCACACTCAGGCTGTAATCGGTAGTATCCTGGATCTGAAACGACTTGAGTTGGAAGTCGAACAGCATCTTGTTGAAGTTGCGCTGATCCATCGCTTTCCAGAGCAGGTCATAGGCTTCGTTGTCGGAACGAGCCACCATGCTTTCCAGAAGTTGCCGGATCGTATAGTGTTTATTCGTTGGCAGTGGAGCGACATTGTGCTGAAATACGCCTGCCGGGAACTCCGGGTAAAAGATCTTCCTATTCAGGAAACTCGGGTCCTGATCAGCCGTCATCAGGATGGCAATCATGACGGGTACTTTAAAAAGGCTGGCGACCGGATATTCCTCTTTCGGATTAATGGTCATCCAGGAGGCCGAATTCAACCTGCGCAGGTAAACGGAAGCGGATTGGATATTCCCGGAACTCTTCTGGCCTTCGATATAGCGGATGATATCGCCTTTCAGCGGCATCAGTTTCTCATCCTCCAGGCTATAATCCGTAAAAAGCAGCGGACGGATGAACCGAAATGCGGTATTCCGGTTCATTTTGACATCGTTACCGGCAGGTACCGGAACGACTTCACTCTTAACGGTTGTCTTACCCCGATTGGCTACATAATAGGAAGCCCCTGATGCCACCAGCAGCAGGAGAAACACCCAAAGTAGAGGGACTCTGGGTTTCAATAGCAATTGCATAGGTAGGGCAGTGAGGACTTGAGTAGCCGGGGATGTAAACCGATCAGTGAAGCAATGGTGGAAGAACGCCTAATCTACCCTGACATTTTAATGTCAAAATGAAATTCGGGCGAATGAAATTGAATGAGCGGTATACGGAAGTTATTGGTCGGTGAATCTGGCCCGTTGCTTCTGTACAAATTGGCGAAAAAACTCCCGGATGATTGTCATGTTTTTATCAGGTTGTGTGAAGCAACTGCTCAGCCTTCCGCCGGATATCCGGGAAACCTGCCAGTTGTTCAGGCAGGGTTCATTCACCCGGCGTTTACACCGTGATTTGGACCAAGAACAATGACCTCCAGCCACTAACCATCCAGGAGATGCGCCGTAACGCATCTGCCGGCGCCGGAATCCTGTAAGTTCCCGGCGCCGGTGCTCACCCGGAATCGCCTACCGCCCCGAGTCTGAGCTGATTCGGCGCAGAATGGGATTAACATTTTACTTTCATTTCCGCCCTCTATTCCTATTTTTGCAGGAAACCCGTCTCTCGTATGAAACTCCACAAACGAGTCTTGCTTGTAGCCTCGGTCCTACTGAGTGCCGCCACCGCCTGTAAGCAGACTTCGACCGATTCTGCCAGTTCGCAGGACACCTTGCCGACCATTGAGGATACGATGTCCAAGGAGCAGAAGGAACTCGTTGATTTCAAATTCTTCTTCACCCTGGCGAATTTGCCTTCTCCCATGGAGTTGATCAACGATATCTACAAGAATGAGGTGCCATTCAACAGCGATTTGCTCAATTCGACCGACCATGAGGAGAAATACACCAGCGCCTATAAAAAATCGGTGAACTACGGCATCTACGGCATCGACATGGCTTATGCCGCCTTTTATGGTCAGAACCAGGACTTGCTTTCCTATTATTCTACGACAAAAGCCCTGGCCGAAAAGATGAATGTTCAGGAAACCTTCGACCGGTATACCGAGAGCTTTCAGAAGAACTCCGACAACCAGGATTCCCTGGTTCGGATGATCGATAAAGCCTATGCGGAGACCGATAATTATCTGCGCAACAACGGCCGGTACATGACGGCTGCCCACGTGCTTGCCGGCGCGATCATCGAAGTTCAACACCTGAGCATCGCGCTCATGAAGGAACAGGAGCGCACTCCCGGAAACGCTGCGATCTTTGAAAAGATCTTCAATCAGCGGATGTACCTGGACAATCTGGTCAACCTGTTCAAGGAGTTTGAAAAGGATCCGGACAGCGGCAAACTACTGAAAGACCTCCAGGAATTGCAGGCGGCGTTTAACGCGGTCAAATCGGCGGATGAGTTGACCAAGGATCGTCTCACGAACCTGCTGGTCACGGTCGATAAGGTCCGCAACCGCATGACCAATTAAGGAGTATTTTCAGCTTATCATCCTGAAATAACCGGCAGTACCTGTCGGGTTGTCCGGATCAGGCCAGATCACCTGTATGGAGTCCATGGTTGATTTCAAAGAAGCCAGCTATAAAGCACATCAGGACGGTCGGAAATTCTCCGGCAAGTCTGCAGAGTTGGTGATGGATAAATCCACGGTCGACTATTGGCGGCATGAGCGGATGTACAGCACCCTGCTGCCGCTTCTCCAACATTATCCGGGTGCAAGTTGGATCACGATCGGCGACGGAAATTTCGGAAAGGATGCAAATTATCTGCTAAGTCAAGGTGCTGATGCGACCGCAACAGACCTGAATAATCCTTCTTATGATCTTGCGCTCGAGTTGGGATTCATTCGGAAATTCAAGATCGAAAACGCGGAACACCTGACATTCGGTGACGATAGCTTTGATTTTGCATTGGTAAAAGAAGCGTTTCATCATTTTCCCCGCCCGTACATCGCGCTTTACGAGATGCTCCGGGTGGCGAAAAAGGGTGTGGTGTTAATCGAACCCAATGATCAGGATACGATCTCCTTACCGGATCTCAACCTGAAAAATGGTTTCTTCTGGTTCGTCCGTACGCTTAAGAAAAGCCTTAGCCGGATCTTGCGCCCTTCGGATAAACCCGCACTCGATTATACTCTTTTCTATGAACCGGCAGGAAACTTCGTTTTTACGCTCAACTATCATGAGTTGAAGAAGGTTGCCATCGCCCTGAACTATCCGGCCATCGCCTGGAAAGGGTTCAATGACCATTATGAGGAAGGCGCTGCCGAAGAACGGTTGGTTGATCGAGGCCCCTTGTATCAGAAGATCGCGGCAGGCATCCGGAGACGGGATCGTCAGGTATCGAAGGGAACAAACTTTCCGACCATGATCACCTTTGTCATTTTCAAACAACAGCCAGCTGCCGCCACCGTTTCAACATTGAAAGCTGCCGGCTACGTATTCGAACCGTTACCCCGTAATCCCTACATCGGAAATTAAGTCCTTCAGGGGAATTTACTACATTCGGGAGCCTTACCGCAATTTATGAATGAGCAGGTACTCCAAAAGCTGCTTTCGCTTTTTGTCACCACCGGAACCCTGGTAGACCGGGTGGACGCATCGCGTCGTGCGGCGGAATCGCTGGTACAACAGCAGATGAGCCGGACGGCCGCGGAAGTATTTCTGCAAAAGAACTGGGGCTCCTCGCTCGCGTCGGATCTGCGGGCGGAATTACTGCAATCGACGGCTCGCGAACTGAGTATCCGTCAGAAGTATACCGTCTTCCTGCAACTCTGTGAGTTGGTACTACTCGACCGGGATGCAAAGCCGGCGGAGGAAGACTGGCTTGATCAGATCCAGGATGCTTTTCGCCTTGGAAAGAAAGAGCGGTTGCGCTGCCGGCATTTCGCCAGGCGGGATCCGTTGAAGTCGCTGGGCGAGCAGGAAGAACCCAACATCCTGCTCTTGCAGGAGCATGAGGTGACCAATCCGCTGATTCAGTCAGGAGTCCACGAAGGACTGGGCGGGCGACTCTGGGTCCTGTACATCGCCGGAACGCGCTTGCTGTACCTGCGATATGAGGGCCTGGAAAATCTATCCGCAGGGGGAAGTCCGCTTCCTGAAAATACCATCGCCGCGCTGTCGCAAGGGACCGTGATACGGGGCGGCAGGATGAAACCGCTCTACTTCTCCGATTTGAGAAGACGATTCCTGGTGGGCGAAGCGGAAAACCGCATTCAATATCTCGTCGACGAAGTACGGTTCCTGTTCCCGGGTGGCAAGACCGGTTTGCATCCCTTCCGATTTGAAGTGACCGGGGGTAACCTGGTCGGTGTAATGGGTGGCAGTGGAGCGGGTAAGTCGACCTTGTTGTCGATCCTGAACGGGACTGCCGAGCCCGCGGAAGGCGCGATCCGCATCAACGGACTGGACCTCTACGCGGATGCCCGCAAGGTTCAGGGACTGATCGGAAACATCCCGCAGGATGATTTGCTTATCGAAGAACTTACGGTTTACCAGAATCTCTACTATAATACGAAGTTGTGTTTCGGTCAGCTTGACTCCAGCGAGATCGACCGGAAAGTGAGCGATATGTTGCAGGCGCTCGGTCTCAGCGAGACCCGGGACCTGAAAGTGGGCAATGCGCTGAATAAGACGATCAGCGGCGGGCAACGCAAGCGGCTCAACATCGCGCTGGAGCTGATCCGGGAACCGTCCATCCTGTTCGTAGACGAACCGACCTCCGGTCTGTCGTCGCGGGACGCGGAGAACGTGATGGACCTGTTGAAGCAACTGGCCCTGAACGGCAAGCTGGTATTCGTCGTCATTCACCAGCCATCGTCGGAGATATTCAAATTGTTCGACCGGCTGTTGCTGTTGGATCGCGGAGGATATCCGGTTTACGACGGTAATCCGGTAGAGTCCGTTGCCTGGTTCCGGCGTTTGTCGGGACAAGCCGATGCGGACGATAGTGAGTGTGCCACTTGTGGTCACCTCAATCCGGAAGAGATCTTCAACATACTCGAAGCGCCGGTACTGGATGACGCGGGCTTCGCGACGCAACAGCGGAAGGTGCAACCGGAAGAGTGGTACGCGCCCTACCGCCAACAAGTGGAAGCGCGCCCCAAAGCGGAGTCGCGTAGAATTCTATTCCCTCCTCCGCCCTGGAGGAAGGCGGGGTTCTTCGGGCAATGGCTGGTGTTCTTCCTGCGCGACATCAAATCGAAATTGGCCAATACTTCGTACCTGGCCATCACCCTGCTGGAAGCGCCTATCCTGGCCCTGGTACTCGGGTTCATACTCCGGTATGCGCCGGCCGATACGGACTACAGCATGTCAGCCAATCCGAACGTACCGGCGTACCTGTTCATCTGTGTCATCGTGGCTTTATTCCTGGGATTATCGGTCAGTGCTGAAGAAATACTGCGTGACCGGAAGATTCGCAGGCGGGAATCATTCCTTCATTTGAGTCCGTTGGCCTACCTGTTGTCGAAGATCTTCATCCTGTTCCTCATCTCGGCTATTCAGACTTCAACATTCATCCTGGTCGGCAATCTTATCCTGGATATTCAGGGGATGGGCATGACGTACTTCGGGATACTTTTCGCGGTCTCCTGTTTTTCCAATCTCCTGGGGTTGAATATCTCCTCGGCGTTCGATTCCGCCGTGACCGTTTACATTCTGATTCCGTTTCTCATCATTCCGCAAATCTTGCTGAGCGGCGTGATCGTGCGGTTTGATAAACTCAATCCGGTCATTGGTGCCGCTACTTCCGTACCGGTCATCGGCGATATCATGGCTTCCCGCTGGGCGTTTGAAGCGCTGGCGGTTGCGCAGTTTCGGGAGAACGATTTCGAGCAACCCCTGTTTGCTTCCGACGCGGCGATGAGCCGGGCGACGTATCGAAAGGACTGGTGGATGCCGGTGGTGCGGGAACGGATTGATCGCAGCGAGCGGTTGCTCAAAGCGGGCAAGCGCGACAAAGAAGCAACACAGTCCTGGCAACTGGTCAGGGAGGAATTGGGTCCTGAAGCCACGCGTTACCGGCTGGCTACCGCGACTTTCCTGCAAGGGAACGCAGGCGAAGCGAACATGGCGGCCATTGAAGCGGCCCGGAATCTCCTGAAGCAGTTGAAGGACGTGTACATCCGACAATACAACAACGCCGAACAAGCGCGTGAACGTGCTCATGCCGCCCAGGTAAAACGATTTGGAAGCGATGAGTCCCTGGAGGTAGTCCGCCGCAAAGGCTCTAACGAGAGCCTCTCGGACCTGGTGCGGGGTGCCACCGTGAAAGAGCGGGTGGAAGTCGTGAACAACAGGATCTATCAGCGTTATGAGCCGGTCTTTCAGGATCCGGGTAACAAGCGCTTTTTTTCGAGCCCGTTCTTCATTGCCGATAAGCCGGTTGGATCCGGCACGAGCATGTCGACCTATGCGTCCAACCTGCTCGTCATCTGGTCGATGTGCCTGTTGCTGTTCGTTACCCTTTACACCGACCTGTTACGCCGCTTGCTGCAGTTCTTTGCAAGAGTTTCCAAACGTTGATCCGGCATTTTACGACCGGGTGATCAACTCCATCCGCCCATGCGAAGGGTTGTGCCCAGCACCAGGAATGCGATGGACAGCAGGGTGATCACGATAATGTGGGCCGCGAGGTAGCCGAGGTTCTCTTCTTTGAGTCGCGTGATCAGCCGTATGCGGGCGTGTGCGGCAATCAGGATCGTCGCTCCCAGAAACATCAGTTTCCAGGCGATCCAGGTATGCATCGGCGTTTCGAACCTGAATGCATACCACCAATGATTCAGGTAATGTCCGGCAAGCAATAAGCCGGTAATCGTTTGCACCAGCAAGGCCGGTATGCCGATTTTTTCAAACGGCTCTTCAAAGACTTTCAGGATCGCGGGGTCCCGTTTCCGCAACGCTTCCGGAAGGATACGCGTCGCAAGAATGAGGTGACCGCCTGTCCAGATCGTTGCACCGACCAGATGAAAGAAGATCAACCAGGCCATCATCGGGCAAATGTATTGCTCTGCCGGCTGATTCTTTCTGCCGAACCGTAGGCGCTTCTTTGACCGGCGTCATGGCTACCGGGTTATGTGCGTCCCGAATAGTACTTTTACGCAAATTCAACCGGCTCTTCTTGGAAACGATCAAATTCTTACTGGATTTTATCCTGCACATCAACGACCATCTGGATGCATTGGTCCTTCAATATGGCAGTACGATCTACGCCATCCTGTTCCTGATCATTTTCGTGGAGACGGGTCTGGTGATCATGCCGTTTCTTCCCGGTGATTCCTTGTTGTTCGCGGCGGGGGCGTTATGCGCACGCACGGCCGATCAGCCGGATGCGCCTTTACAGATCGGATTCCTGATCGGGCTACTGTTCATAGCGGCGGTGTTGGGGGATAACTCCAACTACGCGATCGGGAGATTTTTCGGACAACGCGCATTAAAAATGAAAATTGGCGGGAAAGCACTCGTCAAGCAGGAGTACATGGACCGCACGCATACGTTCTTCGAAAAGTACGGGACCAAGGCAATTATCATGGCACGCTTCGTTCCGATCGTACGCACGTTCACCCCATTTGTAGCCGGTGTAGGCAGGATGAACTACAAGAAAAAGTTCCTTCCGTACGATATCGCCGGAGGCTTCCTCTGGATCGCTTCCATGTCGCTTGCCGGCTACGCGCTGGGGCAGAATCCCTGGGTCAAGAAGCACTTCGAGGCGGTCGTGGTGGGAATCATTTTCCTCTCGATCCTTCCGATGATCATCACCTGGTTGCGTCACCGTTTTTCAGGAAAGTCGCAATAAACTCACTTCTGATAGAAGAAGGTTTCCTGTTTCTGCAGGTCGTCGTAGGTGCAGAATTTTTCGCCGAGTGACATGGAATAGGCTACCAGCGTGAAATCACCAATGCAGCCGCCGGTATGCAGCACCAGGTTGGTCGCGATGGCGAGCTGTAACATGCCGTTGGTGAAAAACTGCGCAGCCAGCAATCCGATGGTCAGCAGGATGAAAGGAGCTGCGGCAACCAGGATGAATTCGCGTCGGTTGAGTACGAAGCGATCGGCCGCGGCGAAGAAAAACATGCGTTTCCAGTCGGCATGAAAGCTGATGCTCGGGGCGCCAAGCAATTTATAGGTGATACCGTGGATGGCTTCGTGTGCCGGTAACACGATGACAAGAAATCCTGCAAGTCCGAATCCGATCCCACCCGCCAGCAGGTCGAGGGTCACGATATCCTGCTTCCAAAGGACATGCGACATGGCAAATACCGAGGCAACCACGCAAAGCCAGTAAAGGCGTAGCAATGCACCACCTCGCTGCAATCGATCTTGCACGAATTGATTGATGCTTTCAAACCGTATACTGGATTGAAAGCGATAGCCATTCGCGCTGAGTTGTTCCGGACTCAGCTGCATAGGATGTTCCAGTTCCTGTTAGGATGAAAATAAGAAAAATCCTGAAAATCAACAATAGGGGTACTCCCTCTAATCAGACGATGCCTGCCGCGAGTAAGCCGGAAAACAGCAACAGCGCGATTCCTACGACGTTTTGAACGGTCTTCATTCCCATCTTCCGAAGGAAGCGCCGGCCGATCAGAGCGCCTGCAAAAGCAGAAAGGATGGCCAGAATGATCGGGGTAATGCTGGTTTCAGGAGGGAGTTGTGTCCAATGACCGAGATAGATCGACATACGGGCCAGGTCGGTCATGCAAGCGATCGCCACGCCGGTGCCAATGAACGTTTCCTTGTCCATGCCTGCCCGCATCAAAAAGGCGGAGCGTAAGGCTCCCTGATGCCCCGACAAGCCACCAAAGAAACCGGACAACAGTCCTCCGTGGATCATATAGCGCTGATCGACTTGCCAGTGACGCAACCGGGGCACGAGTTCGAAGACGGAGAAGAAGGCAAGCAGGATCGCCACCACCAATTTTACCGGTGTGATGGTACAGGTATGGCTTCCCCACTGCCAGGTGTGCAAAGGCGCGATCTCGGTGAGGAAATTCAGCAGGAATGCACCGATCAAGGCGGCCAATACGGACGGGATTCCGAAACGAAGGATGATATCACTTTTCGCCTTGGTGCCGACAAGCGCGAGTTTGAACAGGTTATTGCTCAGGTGTACGATTGCCGTCATCCCGATGGCGATCTCGATCGGGAAGAATACGGCCAGCACCGGCATCAGGAGTGTACCCAGGCCGAAACCGGAAAAGAAGGTCAGCAGGCTGCCGCCAAAGGCTACCAGGCAAAGTAGAAGAGCTTCGAATGGATTCATCGCGCAGCAATCGGCTCAAGGCCGAAACCGGATTTAAACTGGTAGTACGGGGATTGTCCTATTCCGTTACAGCCGGAAAGTCGAAAGGTGGAATTCTCGCTATCTTTACAGCATGCAAGACCGACCCTCGTTTGATGAGATCTATATGGATCTGGCCCAGAACCTGGCCCGTAAGTCGCATTGCGTCAAGATCAAAGTCGGTGCCGTATTGACCAAAGACACCCGCATCGTTTCGCTGGGTTACAATGGTCCGCCTGCCGGGACCCATAACTGTGACGAAGAATGGCCTGAGACAGGCTGTCCGCGCGACAGCAAAGGCTCCTGCTCCCTGGCCCTTCATGCCGAACAGAATGCCATCCTGTACGCGTCCAAGAACAATGTTTCAGTGGACGGTTGTACGTTGTACATCACCCTGTCGCCCTGTCTGGCTTGTGCCCGGATCATCTATACCATGGGCATCAAGCGGGTCTTTTACCTGCAGTCCTACGCGACCTATAAGGGCATCGGAACCGACGAAGGCGTTGATTTCCTGCGTCGATTCGGGGTAGAAGTGCGGCAATATGCACCAGCCCCGGAACTCAATAGTTGAACCTTTTTCCGCGTTTTACGTTATCGCTCATTTACAAGTAATCATCCGTGCGTAGTTCCAGGATTTGGCAACCCTTACTGCTGGCGATCATGCTGGCGGCCGGCATATATATCGGTATGCGGATGAGTGAACCGTATCGCAGCTCGCGGGGCTTTTTCACGTTCCGGACCGGGCAATTCAACAAGCTCAACGATGTGATCAATTACATCTCGAACGAGTACGTTGACACGGTGAACTCCCGCGCGCTGGTCGAAAGTACGATCGAGGATATGCTGCACCAGCTCGACCCGCATTCTTCTTACATACCGGGCGAAGACCTGCAAGCGATGAATGAACCGCTGGAAGGGAACTTCGACGGAATCGGCGTCGAGTTTCACATTCAGGACGATACGATCATGGTCGTTTCCGCCCTTGCGGGAGGACCTTCGGAGCAACTGGGAATCCAGGCCGGTGACCGCATCATCCGTGTCGAAGGAAAGAATGTGGGCGGGATCAAGATCACGAACACCCAGGTCATGCAATTGTTGCGCGGACCAAGCGGGACCATGGTCAAGGTGACGATTCTCCGTCGTTCAACCGGACAAACGATCGATTTCACCATCAAGCGTGGTAAGATTCCGATCTACAGTGTCGACGTAGGCTACATGCTGAACCGTGAAACCGGTTATATCAAGATCGGCCACTTCGCAGACAAGACCTATGATGAATACCTCAAGGCTTTCGCCGACCTGAAGGAGAAGGGTATGCAAAACCTGATCCTCGATCTGCGCGGAAATCCGGGAGGATATTTGAAAACGGCCATCCAGATTGCCGATGAATATCTCCCGGACGGAAAAATGATCGTTTACACCGAAGGAAGGAACCGTCCCAAGGAAACCTTCCGGGCAACCTCCCGCGGTTTCTTTGAAGAGGGCGCGCTGGTGATCCTGATCGATGAAGGCAGCGCTTCGGCGAGTGAGATCGTATCCGGAGCCGTACAAGACTGGGACCGTGCCACCATCGTTGGCCGTCGGTCGTTCGGTAAAGGCCTGGTCCAGGAGCAAAGCGAATTTCCCGACGGCTCAGCGGTTCGGCTCACCGTCGCACGCTATTATACACCGACCGGACGTAGCATTCAAAAGCCCTACACGGCCGGTTATGAGCAGTACGAGACCGAACTGCTTTCGCGGTACCAGCATGGAGAATTGCTCTCGCAGGACAGCATCAAATTCGCGGATTCTTTAAGATATACAACACCCGGCGGGAAGATCGTCTACGGTGGCGGTGGCATCATGCCGGATGTATTCGTTCCACTCGACACTGCCGGAACATCCGATTACTACAGTGAAGCGAACGGTAAGGGGCTGATCAACCAGTTTGCCTACGATTACCTCGACTTGCACCGCAAGGAAATTACCGGGTACAAGGATTTCGACGCCTTCAACCAGGGTTTCCATGTCGATGATAAGATCTACAACGAATTCCTGACCTATGCCCGGAAGTCCGGCATGAAGGCGGACCCTGCCGGGGCGCGTATTTCATCGGCCATCATCCGGACGCAGCTCAAGGCCCTCATTGCCCGACAGATCTGGAAGAACGATGGCTTTTATCCGGTTATCCACTCGCTGGACCAGACACTTCGACAGGCACTCGAATTGATCGGCAAGCAGCAGGTAGCGGTCAAGGGGAGTTGATTTTTCTGCCTTGTATTGGCAGGATATTACTGGTTCATTTCTCGTATTTTTGCATCAGGAAATCATCCGGATTTCCCGTCCAACTATTGTTAAAAAAGACACATCATGGCATTCGAACTTCCCGTCCTTTCTTATGCGTTCAACGCGCTGGAGCCGCACATCGATGCGCGTACCATGGAGATCCACCACGGTAAGCACCATCAGGCTTATGTAACCAATCTCAATAACGCGATTGCAGGAACCGATGCGGAGAAACTCAGCATCGAAGAGATCTGCCGCAAGATTTCGACACTTCCGGTCGCGGTACGCAATAACGGCGGCGGCCACTACAATCACAGTCTCTTTTGGGAACTGATGAAGCCGGGTGGCGGCGCGCTCTCCGGCCCGCTCGCGGACGCGATCACAAGCACGTTCTCTTCGGTGGATGAATTCAAATCCAAGTTCGCCACGGCCGGCGCGACACGTTTCGGAAGCGGTTGGGCCTGGCTGGTCGTAACGCCCGAGAAGAAACTGGCCATTGGATCCAGCCCGAATCAGGACAACCCCTTGATGGATATTTCGGATCTCAAAGGGACGCCGATCCTCGGACTCGACGTTTGGGAACATGCTTACTACCTGCATTACCAGAACCGCAGACCCGATTACATCTCCGCCTGGTGGAATGTGGTCAACTGGGACGAAGTCGCCCGTCGTTTCACTGCTGCGATGAAGTGATTATTCCAGCAAACTTGCTTTAAAAAGCGAACCCGAGGGTTCGCTTTTTTTGTCCCCGGGATAACAATTCCCCCGGCTCCCCGGCGTTATGCAACCTTTGAAGGATGTCTTCGTTCATCCGATCGGATGCAGTTCGCCCGCTCTCGCCTGTTGCGCATATTCCTCCGCCTGCTGCTGGTAGCAGGTGGCGCATTCCTGGCGTTGGTGCTGGTGGTCACCGTATTTTACGAAGCGGAGGTTAAGCAGAAAATCATTTCGGAATTGAACCGGCATTTGCGGTCGGAGATCAAAGTAAGTGATTTCGATATTTCCCTGCTGCGCCACTTCCCTTTTGCTTCCTTTGAAATGAAGGAGGTGACGGCAATGGACGCGGTCGCGGGGAAAGAAAGCGACACCTTGTTGCGGGCCGAACGGATCTCCCTGCAGTTCAACCTGGCCGGTCTGTTACGTAAAGACATTGTCATCCGCCGCATCACCGCCAACGACGGATTCATCAGGCTTCGGATAGACGAACAAGGGGAACCGAATTACATTATCTGGAAAACGGATTCAACGGCCGCGACCGGCAGCGGTGGAATCGATTTATCCCTTGTGCACCTGCTGCGCATGGATGTGCGATACGATGATCGAAAGAACCGGCAGGATTACGACTTCAATTTCCGCGACGCCCGCATTGCGGGTAAATTCTCCTCCGACCGCTTCAACCTGAAAGCGGAAGGTGACCTGCTTTGCAGACGGTTCGTATCCGACTCAACGGTTTACCTGAAAGAGAAAGCGGTGCGCCTCGAGGGAGCACTTGATGTAAACACGACCACCGGACAATACCGGCTCGAACCGACCCGGCTCAAAGTCGCGGCGGTCGATTTCAATGTCGGCGGAGATTTCACCGTTGACTCCGTTGCCACGAAACTCAACCTGACGGTAGAAGCAAGCGAAGCGGGACTGAAAGAATTCATCAGCCTGTTGCCTGCCGGGTACGAGGTCTATTTTAAGGATTACAAGACGTCGGGCCGTTTTCTATTCCGGGGAACGATCCGTGGAACTGCCAACAAACAATCATCCCCCGCCATTGTGGTCGACTTTTCCATCCGAGACGGAAGATTGCAACCAAAGGGAGAAGACGTGGCACTCGAGCGGATTCAATTCAACGGCTCGTTTCGAAGCAGGAATGCGAAGGGGAGCAGCGAGTTGGTCATACCGGCACTGGCCGCGCAGCTGGGCGGTCATCCGATCAAGGCCGATCTTCGGTTGGACGATCTGGAGCATCCGTACCTGACGCTGCATGCCTCCTGCGGGCTGGACCTCGCACAGGTGCGCAGCTTCATACCGATGGATACCCTCGCCAGTTTGGGAGGGCGCATGGACCTGGATGTATCCTTTGCCGGTAAGGTCAGCGACCTGCCGCGCGTGAACGCAGAGAATCTCTACAAGGTGCAGGCGTCGGGATCCGTTCGCCTGACGGATGTGGCCTTCACCCTGAAGCGGAATCCGCTGGAGTTCCGGGATTTCGACGGCTCCTTCCATCTCGACAATAACAAAGTGGACGTGGAGTCGCTCAGCGGCAGGATCTCTTCCAGCGATCTCCGGATGAGCGGAACGTTCGACAATTTCATCACGTTTCTGCTCATCCCGAATCAACCCGGTTACATGCGGGCGCGACTGGAAAGCTCGCGTCTGGAATTGGATGAACTCTTGTCCGACAAGAGTGCCACGAGTGCGGAGGATACCAGTTACAAATTGAAATTCAATCCACGTTTGCGCGCGGACCTCGACGTTGAAGTCGGTCAACTTACGTTCAGGAGATTCAAAGCGGAGGACATTGCCGGCAGGATCCTGCTTGATCACGAAGTAATCACCGGGCGACAGCTGCGTTTCCGTTCGATGAACGGAACGTGTACGATGGACGCTACGATTGACGCGGCACGCGACGACAGTGTGTACATGCGCTGTGTGGCGGATATCAAGCGCATCGACATTCGGGAATTGTTCTACGAGCTGGAAAACTTCGATCAGGAAACGATGACGGATAAGAACGTCAAAGGGCTGGTCAGCGCGTCGGTACAGTTCAGTTCCACCTGGACCAGCGGGCTGGTGAATGATCCGCGCAAGACCCGATCCGCCATCGAACTGACCATCGAGAACGGAGAGCTCAATGACTTCGCGCCCTTACAACCGGTTGCGAAGTACATTCACTTATCCGATCTGAACCGCATCCGATTTTCCACACTCCGCAATACCATCACCATCGAGCGCAGGCGGATCAACATCCCGCAGATGGAAGTGCAATCCAGCGCCCTGAACCTTTCCCTGAGCGGTGTGCATGACTTCGACAACATCGTTGACTACCGCCTTCAGCTCCTTTTATCGGATGTATTGGGTCGAAAGGTCAAGCAACAGAATTCGGAATTCGGAGAGGTCGAAGACGACGGCCTGGGACGTACCCGCCTTTTTCTTAGCATGAAAGGTCCGGTCGATGATCCCAAGATCGGATACGACCGGAAAGGTGCAGGGGAGAAGGTGCGGTCTGACCTGGCCCGTGAAAAGCAGACCATCAAGTCGATGCTGAAAGAGGAGTTCGGGCTGTTCCGCAAGGACACCGCAAAGGCCCCGCCTGCAAGGAAAAAGGAGGAATTGCAGGTGGATTGGGATAATAACGGGGATTGATTTCCCGTTTTCTGAAATTCTGCCATCTTTGCCAACCTGTCCGAATGGCCTTTTAGGCCTGAAAACGGGGAAAAACCGTCCTCCACGGTGAACATTTACACCCAAAAACAACGTTGGAAATTGCTGCTGTTGGTGGCCGCGCTACTCATCGGCGCCGCCTCGCTGTGGTATACCAACAAGTTGGTCAATAAACTGTCGGAAGAGGAATACAAGCGTATCCAGCTCTGGGCGGAGGCGACCCGTCGGCTCGCCGATGTGACGGAGATGAATACGGACATCAACTTCCTCTCCTCCGTTATCAGCAACAACAATTCGATCCCGGTCATCTGGGCCGACGAGGAGTTCAAGGTCATTTCATACCGGAATCTCGACTCACTCAAAGCACTCGACTCGACTTACCTCAACCGGCAAGCCCTGATCATGCGCACGGAGCATGATCCGATTGAGATCAGGATCGGCCAGAATCTGAAGCAATACATTTTGTACCGTGATTCGGATCTCCTGATCCGATTACGTTATTATCCTTACTTCCAGTTGGGTGTCATCGCGCTTTTCCTGTTCGTTTCGTACCTGGCTTTCTCCAGTTCCCGAAAGGCGGAACAAAACCAGGTGTGGGTCGGAATGGCGAAGGAGACCGCGCATCAGCTTGGTACACCGCTCTCGTCGCTGCTGGCGTGGCTGGAGTTCCTCAAGATAAAAGGGACTTCTTCGGAGTATACGAATGAAATAGAAAAGGACATTCAACGGCTGCAAACCATTACCGACCGCTTTTCGAAGATCGGCTCCGCTCCGAGTCTCAAGAAGGAAAATGTGCGCACGGTCATGCAGCACAGCATCGACTACATACGGACACGTTCGTCGGACAAGGTCACCTTCTCGCTCGAAGCGCCGGCCTACGACATCCAGGCGCCGATGAATGTTCCCTTGTTCGAGTGGGTGGTGGAGAATATTCTCAAGAATGCCCTGGACGCCATGGAGGGCAACGGACGAATCCTGGTGATGATCACCGACCAGCAACAGTTCGTCTACATCGACATTTCCGACACGGGCAAAGGTGTTCCCAAATCGAGCTACAAGACTATTTTCAAACCAGGGTTCACGACCAAGAACCGCGGTTGGGGGTTGGGCTTATCCCTGAGTAAGCGGATCATCGAGGAATACCACGACGGACAGATTTTCGTGAAGAGTTCGGAGATCGGAAAGGGAACGACTTTCCGGATCGTGCTGAAGAAGTGATGTCCGGTCTCTATCTGCATATTCCCTTCTGCCGGCAGGCCTGCCATTATTGCGATTTCCATTTCAGTACGGTTCAGAAGTCTCTTCCCGACCTGATGGGCGCGATGCGACAGGAGTTGCGGATGCGTGCGGCCGAACTTCCAGGACCAACGATCGATACCGTTTATTTCGGCGGAGGTACGCCCTCCCTGCTTCCAATCGGTGAGCTCGAAGCGACGTTTCGCGTTATCCGGGAATTGTTCCATGTGTCCGAGACGGCGGAGATCACCCTGGAGGCCAACCCGGATGATCTTGATCCTGCTGCACTGGAAGCCTGGCGATCCTTGGGGATCAACCGGCTTTCGGTCGGGATACAGAGTTTTCACGAAGCCGATCTGCGCTACATGAACAGGGTCCACACGGCGGAGGAAGCCTTGTCAGCGGTTCAACGGGCACGCGCCGCGAGTTTTGAGTTGCTGACGATCGATCTCATCTACGGCACGCCAGGAATGGATGATGAAAAGTGGCTGGAGAACCTGGAAGTGTTGCGCGGACTCGGGCTGGATCATTTTTCCGCCTACTCGCTGACGGTAGAACCCCGCACGGCCCTTGACAAATTGATCCGGCAACGAGTACTGCACGATACGGATGAAGAGCAGGCGGCACGCCAGTTCGGACTACTACTGGATTGGGCGGAGGCCAACGGGTTCGAACACTACGAGATCTCCAACTTCGCTCGACCCGGAAGGTACTCGCAGCACAATACCGCGTATTGGTTCGGAGCGCCCTACCTGGGTGTCGGGCCATCCGCTCATTCCTTCGACGGCAGCATCCGTTCGGCCGTCATTCGTAACAATCATGAATATATCCGCAGCATTCAAGCCGGCCAACTGCCGCTTGAACGGGAGTCTATCGCTCCGGCCTCAGTATTCAACGAGTATCTCTTGACCCGTCTGCGTACGCAATGGGGAGTGCCCTTTGAAGATGTTCGGGCGCGATTCGGATCAGCCGCATTAAAGCAGGTAATGGAACAACTGGAGAAAGTGCGGGAAACAGGTTGGCTGGAGTCCTATGCCGGAGGTTTCCGTTTGTCCCGGCAAGGAAAATTCTTCGCCGATACGGTCGCAGCGGGCTTTTTCAAGGATGTGTAACACCCAACTTCCGGGTCCATCGCAGACCCTGGTCATCGGTCAACTCCACGAGGTACAAGCCGGAAGGAAGATCATCTAAGTATATCGAACAGGATGCAGTGGGGGTGAACGCTGTTTTTTCGGAATACACCAATCGCCCATCCGTACTAAACAGATTGACCGATACAGTTCGGTTGAACAGGCTCGGGCGGTCACAGCGAATAGTGATTTCCCGGTCGGTGGGATTGGGAAATAGTACGAGTTCATCTTCAGCGTTTACAGCTTTCCGATACACCCTGTTCCCGGCAGTAAAGGTATTCACGTGTGGATCAATCGTGATATCGCTTACGCGGAATCCCGGTTCGAATTCATAGAACGCACCAGAGCTTTGTGGTAGTATGCGTACAACGGTATCCTGAGCTGCTCCTGAAAACCCCAGTTCGATGGGGTTGTGAAAGAATAGGCCATCACCGGCGCTTCCGGATTGAAACAACTGTACCCGGACCTTGTTTTGTTCCAGGTTCTCCCAATAGGCGGTGTAACGCGGGAAGCCGCTACCTGCGTACCATTCATTAAAAAACAGGTCAAGGTCGCATTGGCAGGCGGATTCGACGTGCGCGATCAAGGTAGTCGTACGGCTAAAGGAATATTGGAGGGTCGGATCCAGCGCATAGTGACGGACACCGGTGAAGAAAGCCGAATCTCCGATCAGTTGCCGCAGCATGTGGAGTACCATCGCGCCTTTGGAATAGCTCAGTGCGCCACTGAAGATCCTGCTGACGGAAGTGGTGTCATCGCAGAATACACTGCCTTCGTCAAGCTGCGTGCCGTTTGCCACCAGTTTTTCCCGGAACGGTTTCCACAGCTCGGGTTCGAGGAATTCATAGCAGAGCCCGCTGAGGTACGTGGCAAAGCCTTCATTGAGCCAGATATCTTCCCAACTCCCGCAGGTGATCATGTCGCCGAACCACTGATGGGCAAGTTCGTGGGCGATCAGCTCTTTCTCCCAACTGCCAAGGAATGTCATGGTTTGATGTTCCATTCCGCCACCCCAGCCGAACTGCGCCTGTCCGTATTTTTCCTGCCGAAAGGGATAGGCGCCGAACAAGGAATCGAACAGTTGCATCTGACCGATCACTACGGAAGCGCCCGTGGCGGCATAGACGCTGTCCTCGGGAAAGCAAAGGTTAATCACGGGAACGTCGCCACCCGGCAGCGGAACAGTCAGGTTGAAGCGCGCATAGTTGGTAACGGCGATCGCCACCAGGTACGTGGCAATAGGATAGCGGTGCTGCCAATGCGTGACGCGTTCGTTACCGATGATCGTATCGAGGACCAGGAGGCCGTTCGACGCGCTGCGATAACCGGCCGGGTTGGTGACGATGACATCGAGCGAGTCGATCTTGTCGTCGAGGGTCTGCCGGCAGGGCCACCAGTCGCGGGCGCCATAGGGTTCCGACAGGGTCCACAACACCGGTTGCCCGTCGTGTTGCGCCGTCTCGAATGAACCGAATCCGCCGGAGGAAGGGGTGCCGTGATAGTGGACGTCGATCGAATCATAGGAGCCGTTGGCCAGTGTTGCGGGAAGTTCAATGCGAATCAGGTCGTCGCCGGGACGAATTGCTGGAAGCCTGATACCGTGATACACTACGCTATCGACCACAAGCGCATCCGAGGCATCGAACTCGATCGCATCAACGATCGCTGTTGTTCGAAAAGTCGATCTGACCGATCCGCTGATTGCGGCCACCTGGGGGTCGACCCGGAATCTGCATTCCTGGTGCAAAAGATCCAGGTTGCGGCTGACAAGTGAGGAGGGAATAGTGGTATCGATCGGTCGGCGTTTGCAATAGCTCACGACCGGTTGCGCCTCCGATATTCCTGTATGCAGGAGCGCGGACAACAGCAGGATGAGGAGGCGATGCATGGTATTAGATCAGTCGCCGATGAAGAACGGTCAATCCGATTCCGTCTCGGAAGGGGCAGTACCGGCCTGATAGCGTGCACCGGCGACAACGATCACGATTTCTCCCTTAACGACTTTATTTCCAAAATAGGCGAGCAACTCCTCGAGCGTGCCGCGTTTGTTTTCTTCGTGCAACTTGCTCAATTCACGGGATAAACTTGCCAGCCGGTCTTTTCCGAAATGCTGGACAAACTCTTCCAACGCCCGGACAAGTCTATACGGGCTCTCATAGAAGACCAGGGTTCGCTCTTCTGATTGCAATTGTTCCAGCCGTTTTTGACGTCCTTTTTTTTGAGGAAGAAATCCTTCAAAGCAGAACCGGTCACAGGGTAGTCCGCTATTGACCAGTGCTGGTATCAGCGCGGTGGCTCCCGGTAAGGTTTCCACTTCTACGCCTTGCCGCAGGCACTCCCGTACGAGTAAAAAACCCGGATCGGAGATGCCCGGAGTTCCGGCATCGGTGATAAGGGCTACGGATTGTCCCAGCTCAATGCGCTTGACCAGTTCTTCCACCACCCGGTGTTCGTTGTGCGCATGGTACGATTGGAGTCGCTTACTCAGACCAAGGTGCTTCAACAGGTTGCCACTGGTGCGGGTGTCCTCGGCGAGAACCAGGTCGACGTCGGTCAGTACACGGATAGCCCGGAGGGTGATGTCTTCCAGGTTGCCGATAGGCGTGGGTACCAGCACCAGTTTTGCCATGCCGGGTGTCAGGCCAGGAAACGGCGTTCGAGCAGGTCCATGAACGCGTCGGCGGGATCACCGCTCAGGTTCCACTTATACCGGGCGATCAATTGCTCTTCCACGAACTTGCGCGCAGCCTGGATGTCTGCGGCACCATTGACCGTGTCAATGGCTTTGTGGTACTCATTCGAATCGCCTGCAAACAGGTGATTGATGAAAAGAAAACGCTCGTTGATCCCGATCGCTGCCTTCAAATCCCGGATCGGTTTACGTTGCATCTTTTCCGCGACGCGCGCGGAGGAATTCGAAGGAGCGATGCGTTCAGCCAGGGTGGTCTTCTCTTCGAACCGGTCGGCAAGCGTCGGCTGTTCTTCGAATTTCTCGTTCAGGTCGCGTGTCGCGCGTGACTGAAGTTCTTCTGCATGCGTCATGGCATCCACCATCAACTGATCGGAGGAAATGTGCTGCGTGGACGGGGTGGCCGCTACGGCTTCAGGCGTCGGAGCCGGGGTTTCTGCGACGGGTTCTTTCATTGGCACAGCTTCGGGCGACGTTTCTTTTGGCATATTAAAACTACCCATCATGCGTTCGCCTGCGCGTTGTTCGATCTCCCGTAAGGGGCCTGACTCCGCCGTATAGCGGTTTCCGATTACCGCCTCGAGATCATCCATGCTCCGGATGGCGTTGCGGTGGTAAAGGGTCAGCGCCAATTCGTAGGTCCCGCGCAATTCGGCAAGAAACCGGTCGATCTCCGATGAGGGGATGCTGCCGGTATGAAGCTGCATGCTGCGGTGAAGATCACGCATCCGTTCCAGGTGTTCCTGGATGAGGCGATGAAGGGTGATTTGGTCCATGATTTTTCGGTACTTCATGTAAAGTTACGTAACGCCCCGACCGGAAAGGCCGTGGTATGGCTGAATAACGAACAAACCCCCGTGTATCGTGTCTCCCGGGCGCATTCATCTTGGCCGTTTTCCGTGAAATCGGTAGGTTTGTTCGGCCTTTTCCCATGTTTCTCGAGCACCTCAGGAATTCCGATCCCCACCGGGGACATATCGAAGTGATTTGCGGCAGTATGTTCTCCGGCAAGACGGAGGAACTCATCCGTCGCCTCAAGCGCGCCCGCATCGCCCGCCAGAAAGTGGAGATCTTCAAGCCGAAGCTGGACACCCGGTATGATGAAGTGAATGTCGTATCGCACGACTCGAATTTCATTCCTTCCACACCGGTGGACTCCTCCACCAATATCCTGCTGCTCGCGAACGAGGTGGAAGTCGTGGGCGTTGACGAAGCACAATTTTTCGACGATGAACTGCCGGCGGTTTGTCAGGCGCTTGCCAACCGGGGGATACGCGTGATCGTGGCCGGTCTCGACATGGATTTTCTGGGCCGTCCGTTCGGCCCGATGCCCCAGATGTTGGCCATCGCGGAGTATGTTTCCAAGGTTCACGCCATCTGCATCCGTTGCGGCAACCTGGCCAACTATTCGCACCGCACGGTGCAGAATTCTTCGCGGATCCTGCTGGGCGAACAGGAGTCGTATGTTCCCTTGTGCAGAGCCTGCTTCAACGAAGAACTCAAGAACACGCCCGGAACCTGATGCATGAGCGCAACGACGTATACACTCCGGGAACTTGCTGATATCGCGGGAGCGGAACTGTTGCTGAACGCACCGGACCGCGACGGATTTACCGAACTCCTGACCGACAGCCGAAAACTCGTTCATCCCGAAGAGACCGTTTTCTTCGCCCTCAGTGGCGAACGGCACGATGGCCATCGCTTTATCCATGAACTATCCGGACAAGGTGTAAAGAACTTTGTCGTCAGCCGGCTTACGGACGCCTTGCGGGACCTTCCGGCCAATTTTGCATTGGTGCCCGATACCCTGGTCGCGCTCCAGAAACTGGCATCCTTTCACCGTAAGCGATTCAATATACCCGTCATCGGCATCACCGGCAGCAATGGAAAGACCATTGTCAAGGAATGGCTATATCAATTGCTGCGCACGGATAAAAACATTGTACGTAGTCCGAAAAGCTATAACTCACAAATCGGCGTACCCTTGTCGGTCTGGGGAATGGAGCCCGAACACGCCCTGGGAATCTTTGAAGCGGGTATTTCCCGGACCGGCGAAATGGCCCGACTGGCGGCGATCATTGAGCCGACGATCGGATTGATCACCAATATCGGCGCCCCGCACGACGAAAATTTCGAGAACAGGGTCCAAAAAGTGGAAGAGAAGCTCCGGCTCTTCCCATCCGTTCACACCTTGATCTATTGTCGAGATTTCCCGGAGATCCATGCTGCGGTAGGACAATTGCCATTCCGCGATCCTGCCTGCAAGCGTTTCACCTGGTCGCGGAAGGTCAAAGCCGATCTGCAGATCGGTCGTATCACCCGTCAGGACGACGATACGGAGATCCAGGGTATCTGGCAGGACCGGTTCGTACGCATCCGCATTCCGTTTACCGACGATGCGTCCATCGAGAATGCCATTCACTGCTGGGCCGTGTTGCTGGTCATCGGCCTCAGCCAGGAATCGATTGCGGAACGCATGCAATACCTCAGCCCGGTGGCGATGCGCCTGGAGCTGAAGAATGGCATCAACAATTGTTCGGTCATCAACGACAGCTATAATTCCGATCTCGGCTCGTTGACGATCGCGTTGGATTTCATCTGTCAGCAGAAGCAGCACGCGAAGCGGACGGTGATCCTGTCCGATATCCTGCAAAGCGGGCGCAATGAAGAAACGCTCTACGAGGAAGTGGCAGCGCTCCTGCAAGCCCGCAAGATCGACCGGCTGATCGGGATCGGCGATGCGTTGCTCCGGCAGCGCGAATTGTTCCGCATGCCGGCGCAATTCTATCGCTCTACCGAAGCCTACCTGCGGGAAGTGACCACGGCCGATTTCCGCGATGAGACTATTTTACTGAAGGGCGCACGCCCTTTCGGATTCGAACAGATCGGGAAGTTCCTCCAGCAAAAGGCGCACGAGACGGTGCTGGAGATCAATCTCGATGCGCTCGTGCATAACCTGAATTATTACCGGTCCCGGCTACGCGGCAGCACGAAGATCATGGCGATGGTCAAAGCCGCCTCGTATGGCAGCGGCAGCTACGAGATCGCCAATACCTTGCAGTTCCATCATGTCGACTGGCTAGCGGTAGCGTACACCGATGAAGGGGTAGAGCTGCGGAAAGCCGGAATCGGTTTGCCGATCATGGTCATGAATCCGGAAGTGCAAAATTTCGAAGCGATGTTGCGCTACCGCCTGGAGCCGGAGATTTACAGCTTCCGCCTGTTGGGTCAGTTGGTCGACATGCTGCGCAAACACGACGGCGATCCTTTTCGGATCCATGTGAAACTGGATACCGGCATGCACCGTCTGGGGTTTGAAGAGAAAGACATCCATGAGTTGGCCGTTCGTCTGCGGAACCACAGGAACATCCGGGTGCAGTCCGTTTTCACCCACCTGGTCGCCAGCGACGAGTCGGAGCACGACGGATTTACCCGCCTTCAGTTCGAGCGATTCGAGCGCATGAGCGCCGTGTTGGAAGAAGCGCTCCCGCAGCCGTTTCTCCGGCACGCCCTCAACTCCAGTGGTATTTTCCGATTCAACGAAGCGCAGTACGACATGGTCAGACTGGGGATCGGTCTCTACGGCATCGCCTCTACGAGCCATGAGCAACAGCAATTGCAGCAGGTCGCGACCCTGCGCACGACCGTGTCGCAGATCAAACACGTGCCGTTGAACGAAACCGTCGGGTATTCCAGAAAAGGTCGTCTTAAAAGGGACTCGGTGATCGCAACCGTTGCCATCGGTTATGCGGACGGCATCAACCGTCGACTGGGCAACGGCATCGGGAAGTTCCTCGTCAACGGACGCCTGGCGCCGATCGTTGGCAATGTGTGCATGGACATGTGCATGCTGGATGTTACTGACATTCCCGTGCGCGAAGGCGACGAGGTCATTGTCTTCGGTCCGGAGTTGCCCGTGACGAAACTGGCAGAGTCGTTGGGTACCATCCCATACGAAGTACTCGCCGGTATTTCCCAGCGGGTAAAGCGGGTGTATTATCAGGAATAATCGAGTGCCGGCTTAGAAAAAGAGCGGCATCTTGTTGAACTGACTGCCGCGCTGGCCGCGCGGTACCAGACCGGCGATACTGAGGTTGATCTCGAACGCGTTCGCAGAACCTCCCAGGCGTGCAAGACGCGAGGTGCCGAAATCGTAGCTGATACCCAGTCCAAAGGCGGATTTCTGTGACTTGAATTCGAACCGGGCCGCGGCGATGATCGCATCTTTGAACCGGTAGTAGCCGCCGAAGCTGAAATACATCTCCTTACGAAAATTCGTGTAGCGCGACTTGAACTGGAGCTTGTTACGCAGGAGACCGCCACCCACGACCTCCAGCTGTTTTCCCTGCAGTTGCCCAAGCAAGCGGGGTTCGAAGAACAGGAAGTTGTCGCGGTTCATCGAAAGCAGACCTGAACTGTGAATGGTGTACCGGCTGGGAAGCGCGTCCTCTCCGTTGACGAAATACGAAATGTTCGGGCTGCCGATGTGCGCCATACTGGCGCCGGCATTGAAGGCATTGTATTCGTTGGGAACGAAATAGTACATGAACCCGGCGTGGAAGTCCAGGTAGGCGAACTGCTGCAACTGGATCGATTCCATGGAAGGCAGCGCCGGATCGAACTTGTCCCCATTCCACTGCGCATCCCAGGTCGTTTTCGTGAGATCCAGCGATAACTGGTTGAGCCCTCCCTGGAAACCGAGCGAGAACCAGTGATCCCCGGCATCGTCCATGGCCATGGTGTAGGAAAGAGAACCTTCAATATACGTGGAGGTCAGTTCCGCAGATCCGGCCTTGTCCTGGATCACCAGCAGGCCACCGCCGAAGAAGCTGCCGTTGTTCAGCTTGCCTTTTCCGATCGGTGCGTCGAGTGAGGCATGGATGGTCTTGTAACCCTTACCGAGCGATGACCACTGACTCCGGTAGTTATTCGAGAAACGTACCGTACCGTCGAATACTCCGGTCATGGCCGGGTTGATCCGCATGGGGGTCGTTTGCCACTGGGAGAAATGTACATCCTGGGCAATGAGAGATCCGGTCAGGAGGCATCCTGCAGCCACCGCCAGAAAGCGGCGCCCGAATTCGCGAAGGATTTGATCAATGCGTTGCATGCCTTTTCCTCTTTACCGGATCAACAGGACGGTGCCGGTCTGGTTGACCGTTTTACCGTCTGCATAGAATAGTTTAAACACCCAGGTATAAACACCTGATACGGCATCCTTACCCTTATAGGTTCCATCCCAACCGATCTCTTGCGTTTTGGTCTCGAAGACCTGTTCGCCCCAGCGGTCGAAGACGGTGAATTGCATGCTGAAGAAGTTGTTCCCCCGTACGAACAAGTAGTCGTTCGCTCCATCGCCATTCGGAGAGAAGGCATTCGGGACGAAGTAGTTGTTGTTGAAGAGGATCTCCACCAACACCTGACGGACAGCGGTACACCCCGTGCCGTCACCGATCTGAACCGTGTAGATCGTGGTTTCATTCGGCGTCGCGATCGGTGTCGCGCTGTTCACGCTGTCCAGCCCCGCCGCCGGTGACCATTGGTAGGTCACCCCGCCGCCGGCGGTCAGCTGGTAGGAACTGCCGTAATACATGGAGGTATCGGGCCCGACAAAGGCTGTGGGGACGCTCTCAACCTGGATGAACGAATATTTTAAGGTGGTATCGGAGCCGTAGGAATTCGTTACGATCAATTGTACGTCATACAGTCCGTCCTGCGGGTAACAGATGTTGGTCGGGTTGCGGAGCGTACTGGTGTCGGGAGTGGCACCCGGGAAATACCAAAACCACTGCGTGGAAGTATCGGTGAACTGCGACTGATCAAAGAAGTCGACGCACTGATTCGAACAAATCGCCGGCGTGAAGGTGGCGAAATTGGCGACCGGTAACGGACAGGTTTCAATGTTCATGTAACCGGACTTCGTGAGCGTATCGGCTCCGAAGGCGTTCGATACGATGAGCGTGACATCGTACAAACCCGGAGTATTGTAGCAAATGCCGGTAGGGCTGGGGTCCGTGGAAGTGGAGGGTGTTCCGCCGGGGAACAGCCACAACCAACTGAGCGCGCCGTTCACACTCTGATCGGTGAAGTCAACGCAACTGCGTTCACAGACGGAAGAGTCGCTGACCGAGAAATCGGCTGTAGGTCCGACGCAGGGTTCAACACGGATGTAGTTGGCAAGCGTAAGGGTGTCGCTGCCGGCAGCGTTGCCAACGATCAATTGGATCGTATAGGTGCCGGGCGCATTGAAACAGACACTCGTCGGATTCTGAGAAGATGAAGTTGCGGGAGTGCCGCCAAAGAAGTTCCAGGTGAAAGCATCCGGAAAGTTGAGGCTCTGATCGTAGAAATCAATGCAATCGCCTACGCAGATCAACGTATCGCTGGCTTCAAAGTCGGCGACCGGGGCCGGGACACCGGCCAGTGCGATGCTGTCGACTGCGAACGAAGGGTTGAGGCCGACTCCGCCGTTGTCATTCACCCAGGTGAAACCTATACGAACGTTCGGGTTGAAATCGGCAGAAGTAGGAAGTGCGACCGTGTAACGCGTCCAGGTGGAATAACCGCCACAACTCGTGGACTTGGGCATGTCGCCGATGACGGACCAGGTGGTGCCGTCGTAGTATTCAACCAGCGCGTTGTCCGTAGCGCCATCGCCGTTCTCGATGTAGAGGAACGTCAGCACGACGTTGTTCTGGCTGCTGCAATCGATGACCGGCGACTGGGCGCGTTTTTTCGTTTCAACAGCATTCTGAAATCCACCCGGATCGTAGAGTGCGCCGCAGTCGCCCGCGGGACAAATGATCAAGGCGTTGGGAGAATTGGTGACGTTGCCGACGTGTAAGGTTCGGTTGGATTCGAAAATGGCTGTGCTCCAACAACCTTCCGAACTGCAGTCGCCTTCCGGTTTACCGGGTTCACCCGCACTGATGAAGAAGTCGTTGGCTGCAGTATCGTTGACGCCGATCAGCGCCACTTCCCACATTCCATTTGCCGTGACGTAATTGTTCGCAAACGAATAGGAGTCGCAGATGCCGCCGTTGTCTCCGAAATCCTCTACCCAGAAAAACTGTGCCTGCACAGCGTTGTTCATGCCGGCAAAAAGCAGCACCAGAAAGGTCTGGAAGAGATAACGGAAAACCCTGCCTGCGCGGGAGCGTAGGTTCATATCAATCGTGGAAAGCGGTTCAATTTACAACTAATTGTCATTCCGGGCAATTCGCCTAACCCATTGATCGGCAAACTGATACAAGTTAAAGCGGGGGGCGTGGAGCTCCTTTTCCAAAGCTTCTTTCAATTGGGCTTTGGTCAGCCCGCGCATCCGTTCGCGGCGGATGAGCCGGAAAGCTTTTTCAGCCAGCAGGTAAGGGCGTTTGGCATTCATGCTGCTGCTGGTATGATGACGTTCGATCGCGTCTACGACTTCCTGTACGCCCACATCCGCGTTGGCGGTTGTTTTAACGACCGGGACTTCCCACCCATCCGGACGCGGATGCGCAGCCAGTTTGCGCAGATTGTTGGCAAAGGTTTCCGCGCCTTCGCGATCGGCTTTGTTGACTACGAATACGTCCGCGATTTCCATGATGCCGGACTTAAGCGTTTGGATCTCGTCGCCCGCTTCCGGTACAAGTACCACTACGGTGGTGTCCGCAAGTCCGGCAATTTCCACTTCGGATTGTCCGACGCCGACGGTTTCCACGATGATGTGGTCGAAACCTGCACAACGCATCAGGTCAACGAGCTCGATGACCTTTTCCGATAGCCCACCGAGGGAACCGCGGGTAGCGATGGAGCGGATGAAGACAGCTTCGTCGTTGAAGTGTTCCTGCATCCGGAGCCGGTCACCGAGCAGCGAACCGTAGTTGAACGGAGAGGTGGGATCTACCGCAATGACCGCTACCGTTTTACCGGCCTTACGTAAATGGCGTACCAATGCATTGATCAGGGTACTCTTACCAGCACCCGGCGGTCCGGTAAATCCTGTGACCGGCACACCTGTTTCCGGTGTCAGCAAATGGAGCAGTTCCCGATATCCGGTAAGTTCATTTTCCACCCGGGTAATGGCGCGTGCGAGTGCCTTACGGTCTCCGCCCCGAATGGCGGACAGGTCGGCAGCGGCATCGTATCCGGGTTCTTGCATCTCGACAAAGTAAAGGTTCGGATCGTTTGCCATCAATCCCTTCCTGTATTTATCCCTAACTTGCCGGGGTTCATAAGTCATGATCCGACTTTCCGCCGTCATCATCACCTTCAACGAGGAAAAGAACATCGGCAGATGCCTGGAGTCGCTCAAGGGCGTGGCGGACGAGATCGTCGTGCTGGACTCTTTCTCGACCGACCAGACCGAATCGATCTGCCGGGAGCACGGAGTCCGTTTCATTCGTCATCCTTTTGGCGGTTACATTGAACAGAAGAACGAAGTACTGCGCCTGGCGCACTACGATCATGTGCTCTCCCTGGATGCTGACGAAGCACTATCCCCTCAGTTAAGAGCTTCCATCCTGGACCTGAAGGCGAACTGGCAGTTGGATGCTTACTCGTTCAACCGCCTGACCTGGTATTGCCGACGTTTCATGCGACATGGTGGCTGGTATCCCGATACGAAAGTGCGCCTCTTCGTCCGGGGCAAGGGCGCCTGGGGTGGGGAGAACCCACACGATCGGTTCATTCCGCACGATCCCGCACGAGTCGGTAAACTGAAGGGCGACCTCCTGCATTATTCGTACTTCAGTGTCTCCGAACACATCCGGCAAATGAACCGCTTCACGGACATCGCTTCGGAAGCAGCCTATCGCGGCGGAAAACGCACAACCTGGCTGGCCTTGCTGTTCCGGCCCGCGGTTAAGTTTTTGCGCGACTATTTTTTTCTGGCGGGCTTTCTCGATGGCTACTACGGATTCATCGCTGCACGAATTTCAGCGCACGCCAACTTTCTGAAGTACGTCAAGTTGTACGAATTGCAGCGAAAGAAGAAGGCCTGATCAGGATTCCTCCTGTCGCTCTTCCGCCGGGTTCCCGGGTTGTGCAAACAGGAACAAGCTGATGAACAAAGCCGCAAACGTGGCGCCCGCCTGGGTTTCGAGCGTGTCTTCCGTCAGCATGGAAATCGTGGTGATCAGCCAGGCTGCCTGAACCAGTAATCCCTTAGCTTTTCCAAATGCGAACACCGGATAAATCCAGCAAGCGAGAAATACCGCCAAACCGAATATGCCAAGTGCCGCGGTTACAGCCAGGTATTGATTGTGCGCACGCAAACGAAATTCCGGCCGGAGTTGTGTTCCCATTCGTTTGTATTCTGCCTGGTATGCTTCCTTGAGGTCGCCGGTGCCCGTCCCGAAAAGCGGATGGGAACGGATCACACCCATGGCGGCTTTCCAAAATTCAAGGCGTTGGGTGACCGAATGGCCGCTGGGGTTTCCTCCTTGCTGATAACGTTCGAATTCCCACACGATCTGACGGATGCGTCCGCTGAGACTGCTCCGTTCCTGATCGTTTACGTTCGCCACACCTTGTTCTATCGACGCGACTTCGGTCGCGCTTAACGCGTCCACGGCCCGGCCGTCTTTTCGCCAACCTTTTGACGCGAGAAAGCGGACGAGCGTCCAACGCAAGGGTTGGTTGCGCAGGTCGGTGGAGTCGAATGCATGCAGGCTCCTTTTGTTCCAATGTTCGCGCAATTCGATATCACATACGTACGCATTGACCGGATAACCGTTTTCATAGGTCGGCTGCTCGAGATCAAAGGTGTAAAGATTCCCGTACTGCGTCTTTTCCCATTGCCGGATCGGATAAGGATGACGCACGGAGGTTTCCTGCCAGGCCGTCCGGACGGTGCTGATCACCACCACCGGAATGGCGATCAGGACGATCAACGCGAGTGCTTTGGTCCAGCTTCGTCCCCGCTGAAACAAGGCGCGGAGGAGGAAGAAGCTTGCCGTCAACAGCAGGATCACAAGGCCGGTGATCGATTCGATGATCACGAGAAAGACGATGAACCATACGGCCAGCAGGAACTCAAAGAGTCGTGCGATCGGGCCGGCCGGTTCCTTTCGAAGCAGGCGGTCAGCCAGCAGATAAACGCCTACGCACAGGAATAGTGAAAAGCGAATGTGCGAGATGCCGAAAATGAAAACGTCGCGAACCGTATGCACCGGTCGGTCGATCCAGCCCAGGAGCACCGCTACGCTGACCAAACTTCCCGCGAGAAATGACAATAGCAAGATGTCGGCCACGAGGCGGAATTGCTTTCGCGACAGGGGCGAGTGACCGGAGAAAATCAACGGAAGCACCAGCAACGGGAGCTTGATGCGGACATCCTTCCAACCTTCTGCCAGGTCGTGTGTCCATGCCAATCCGATCACGTGCAGCAACCAGATCCCGGCAAGCGCAACTGCGGCCTTGTTGCGGAAAAAGCGGAGGAACTTCTCACGAACGGAGCCGCCGTCCAGTAAGAAGGCGCCGGCCAGTACGAACTGGGATACGCTGGTCAGAAAGAGCGATAGCGGCAAGCCCGCTGCCAGCAGCACCAGCCCGAGTGTATAAAGTCGATTGTCGCGGAAATAGCCGGGCGCTTTCATGCAGGCGGTACCAACTTATTTCGCTTCAGCGCGGATGGTCCCTTTCAATATTCCACTGTAGCGGGTGGCATCGCGGAGCAAGTTGGAAGCTTCATTCAGCTGCGGATCGTGTTGCAGGGCGGCTTCGATACGGCCAACCTGATAGTAATAACGGGAAGCGATCTCTTCCTGAAGCAGTTCCAGGATCTCGGCTTTGTTTTTCCGAAGATCGTTTTGCTTATCGTGGGAGAGTTTGGCCTTCAGGGCTTCGTATTCCGTCTTTACAGCTGTGAGGTAAGCCTCTTCATCGGCGATCTTGCGCAATTCCTCCAGCGTCTTTTCGCTGCGGGTGGAATAATCGTAATCCTTGTCTTTCAAAAAGGCCTCGAAGTCGGCAAAGTCAGCATCGCCTAATCGGAAATCCCTGGCAGCCGGTATGTCTGGATGGTTGCGACGATAGCGGGTCGCGTAATCGAAGATCAGGTTTTTGCTCAGCAGGCTTTGCGCGATGTTGCTGAGCTTGTCCGATTCCGCGATCAGGTCGGGCAGAATACCGCCACCGTCGCGGACCGTTCGCCCTGCTTTGGTTTTGAATTCGTGCGTCAGTGAATCCGCGATCTTGCCTACACTGCCGTCCTCATTGCGGTGGGAATAATCCAATGCCTGAATACACCGGCCGCTCGGGATGTAGTATTTGGCGGTCGTGATCTTCAATTGCGCATTGTAGGAGAGTGGACGCGTCGTTTGTACAAGGCCTTTGCCGAATGTGCGTTGTCCGACCACGACGGCACGGTCGAGGTCCTGCAATGAACCGCTGACAATCTCCGAGGCGGACGCTGAGCCGCTGTTCACCAGTACAGCCACCGGTAGCTGCGGGTCCAGCGGATTGTTCTGGGCCTTATAACTCTTGTCCATCTCGCGGATCTTACCGCGGGTGCTGACGATCTCCTGTCCGCGTTCCACGAACAGATTGGAAATATTGACCGCTTCGTTCAGGAGACCGCCGGGATTTCCGCGGAGATCAAGTATGACGCCTTTTAGCTCGCCTTCCTGCTTCAGTCGCTTGAGCGCATCGCCGACCTCCCCGCTTGCATTCTCCGTGAAACTGCTGAGGCGGATGTAACCGATATTGTCACCGATCCGGCTGGCGTAGGGAACGCTTTTCACTTTGATCTCTTTCCGCGTGATCGTTTTCAGGATCGGGTTTTCTTCGCCTTCGCGTCGGATGAGCAACTTGACGTCCGTATTGGGTGATCCTTTCAGCGCCCGGCTCACTTCGTCGGTCTTCTTTCCTTTTGCACTGCGGCCGTCGATTTCAAGAATGACGTCGCCCGCCCGCAAATCGGCCAGTTGCGCCGGATACCCTTCGTACGGATCGCTGATCTGGATGTAATCTCCGTGCTGCCGGATGAGTGCGCCGATTCCACCGTATTGCCCGGTAGTCATGAAGCGATAATCTTCAATGTCGGATTCCGGAATGTAATTCGTATAAGGATCCAGGTTTTCCAGCATCGAGTCGATGCCTTTCCGCATCAACTTGCCCGGATCGGTAGAATCCACATAGTACATGTTCACCTCCCGGTAGAGGGTGGAGAATATGTCCAGGTTCTTTGACACCTCGAAATAGTCGTCAACAAATGCTGAACTGACCAGCGTGACCACTACCGTGCCCAGGACCAGCAGGGCGGTTTTTAGACGGCGCAGATTGTATTTCATTCCAACGATTTTTTTCAGGGAACAGGGTCGTGACCGTGTCCTCCCCAGGGATGACACCGGGCGATGCGCTTCAAGGTAAGCCATCCGCCTCGGAATGCACCGTGCTTTTTGATCGCCTCAATGCCGTATTGCGAACAGGTGGGCGTGAAACGACAACTCGGACGGAGCAGGGGCGACAAGGCACCCTGATAGAAACGGATGATCGCGATGAATAGTCTACTCATCATGGCTCCGCAATTGACCGGTCAGTTGTTGCAGACAACGCATGACCTGGGTTTCCACCTGTCGGTAGTCGGGGAGTTTCCGGCCGGTAAACACGAACAGAAGCGCGACCTCTTGTTTGCGTTCTTCCAGCAACGTGTAAAGTTCCGCTTTATTTTTCCGGAAGGCTTCGCGCAACAGCCGCTTGATGCGATTCCGGTCCACCGCCCTGCGGAAGTTTCGTTTTGGTACTGAAAAGGCCGTGGCTGCCGGAAATCCCGTGGAAAGGACCTGTCGTTGCCAGGTCAGGCGAACAGGGGGATGATGGACGGATTGACCTTCCTGAACGAGGGTTTCGAAGGACTTGCGACTGACGAGTCGCTCCAGTTTACGGAACGTATTGCGGCGGAGCGCTGCCATGCCGCCCGGGAATTACTTGTTGGCTTTCTTGATGTACTGCTCCAACGCCATCGTCATCGAAGGCGCTGCCGGTACGGGAGCCTGGATGTCGAGACGAAGACCCGCATCCAGCACAGCCTGCGCGGTGGTCGGTCCGAAAGCGGCGATCCGGGTATTGTTCTGCTTGAACTTCGGGAAGTTCTTCAGGAGCGAAGTGATGCCGGAAGGGGAGAAGAATACCAGCACGTCATAGTTCACATTGGCCAGGTCGGATAGGTCGCTGGCAACGGTTCGATAGATGACCGCCTTGGTATAATCGATGTGATGAGTGTCCAGGGTCTCGAAAATTTCCTGCTTGTGGATATCGGTGCAGGGAACAAGGAATTTCTCCTTCTTGTGCTTCTTGATGACGTCCATCAGATCACTGATGGTTTGCTTGCCGAAAAAGATCTTCCGCTTCCGGTAGACAACGAATTTCTGTAGGTAGTAAGCAGTCGATTCCGAAATGCAGAAGTACTTTAACGTTTCGGGCACAGTGACGCGCAATTCGTTGCAAACCCGGAAAAAATGATCGGCGGCGTTTCGGCTCGTCAGGATGACCGCCGTATGCTCAGCGAGATTGACCTTGTCTTTTCGGAAGTCTTTCGCCGGGATCGGCTCGACCTGAATGAACGGACGGAAGTCGATCTTGAGGCTGAACTTCTTCGCCAAATCGTAATAAGGAGACTTATCGGTTTCAGGTTTCGGCTGAGTAACCAGAATGGTCTTCACTTTCAGGCTCATGGGCTGCAATTTCCGTTTCGGTCGTCAGTCGAAATCAACTCCTTGACGCCAGGCGCAGGAGCACCAACAAAGGGGCGATTTCAAGGGTGCAAAGATACAAAAACAAATAAAGCGGTGAGAATCCGGAGGTTCCTATCCCGACCAGGAATCCGCGAAACAGCCGATACAGATAAACCAGGCCGATCAGGATCAAGGCGGCCTGGAACAAGCGGTCTCCCGGCAGCGCTCCGTGAAAGGCCAGCAATGCGATGAAAGGCAGTAACAGGATGCCCAACAGGTTGTTCAGGAGAAAGACGTTGAAGATGTAGAGGGCGGTCTCCTTTTCTACATCGAACAGCCAGCCGGCGATTTTTAATATCAGGAATTTCAAAGCATAGACGGCTGACACCAGGATCGCGAAGAAAAGAAAGCGGGGAAATCCACTGCCAATGCCGGCAAGCGGCCAGTTCCGATGCAGGCTGAATTCGTACAGGAACAAGGCGCCTACCAGGTAAAAGACGATGCTGAGATAAACCGAAGCGCGTTGAACCAGGATGTTCTCGTCGCGTACGATCTGGTTCGTCAGGTTGTTGTTGACGACCGCCTCAAAGAGCTGCGTAAAGTACTTGTTGTAGAAGACGCGAAGCCAGGTGAACACCGCCGCGATCAGCAGCAGGATTGGAAACAACCAATCCGGCGAAACATACGGCCGGTCGATCGGTCCGTTGTGTGTCGGCTGCAGCGCGTGGTCACCGTACAGATTGATGATCGCCGGGCTGGTCTTGACCGGCGGGGCCGGCACGATCCGAACCAGACTGTCGGTAGCGCTCACCCCGACAGAGTCGGCAAAGGCCAGGCTGTCGTTCGGCAAACCTATCAGGCTCAAGGTGTCCGGCATGCCGCGAAGGTAAGCAGTTTACGCGCTGTCAGGAATACCGTCTGGAAGAGTTTCCCGTTCCGGAATGTGCTGTCCCGGATTATTTCTTCAACCCGAAAACGCGCGAGATGATGAAACTGAATTTCATTCCCCCCTTGCTCCAGGAATCAAGCGTGTTCACGAGAAAATCGTTTTCCATCAATCCACTTGCATTGGTCAGCATGATCGTGAAGACATGCCCGCCTGTTTCCAGTTCCAGCCCGCCACCGATCACATCCTGATAATCCGGCAGAAGTTCTTCGCGGCCGAAGGCGTGCGAGTAATCGGCGAGAACGGATGCGCTTTTGGTGAATCGCCAGCGAACACCGGCCTGAAAACTGAACAGATCCGAAGGATCGCCATCCGCAGTAATGTTGCGATGAAGGAAACCTCCACCGGCAGCAAGCGAGAAGCCGGGAGAGAATTTTCGGGCGATGATCAGCGAACTGTGATAGGTCAACCGGTCGGTGTTTCGCTCAATCACTTCCCCGGCGACAGCCGAAAGCGCTACGTTGGAGAATGCGGTCAGCGCGAGGGGAACGTGATCATCCTGCGTTTGCTCCAGGATGCGGTACTTCAGGAATCCTTCAAAGTTCTCCATGCGTTTGTAGCGGGCCACACCGACCATCAACTTGTCGGTGATGCCAAAATGCAGCCCGATCCGGATGTCATTCGACTGGTCCAGCCCATACAAGGTGTGCTTTCCTCCGCCGCTTTCCGTTCCCATGGTGCCGAACAAATGACTGACACGGAAATCCAGGTTGTGCTTTCGGACGGTTTCGGTGCTCTGCATGTTCACCACATGGTTGCCCTTGAAGGTGGCCATGACGCGCTCGTGCTCACCCGACCCGCTCTCAAGTCGCAACTGATTCAACAGGTCGTCTTGCGCGAACGCCGGTGCGCACAAAGCGGCCAGCAACGATAGCAGAAGGAGTCGTTTGACCATCAGTCGTTTTTACGAAATGGCTTGTAGGTAATGTCCAGATCCACGCGGACCGTATCCGCAATGTTCTCCGTAAGAAGTTTTGGGATGGAGATCCCGTAAGACTTGACCGCGATTGGAAAGCTGGCAGTCAGACGGATCACGCCATTCCGAACTTCGGCTTTACCGGGAATCTGCAGGCTTTGCTCGACGCCGTGGATGGTCATCTTTCCCGCGGCTTCCATGGCCATCGACGTGTCAAGGCCCGGATGGATCGGTTGGCTGAGGGTTCCCGTGAAGGTGGCGTTCGGAAACCGGTCGCTCTCCATGTACTTCTCGTTGAAATGCTCCTCCATCAGCGACTTTTCAAAATGAAATCCCCGGATCGGAATGATGAATGCTAGCTCACGTTTGGGAAGGTTCAGGATCGATTGCGGTCCGAGGTGGCGGCCTTCGATATTCTCAATCGGCGCTTCGGAAAAGAATGAAACGAATCCTTTATCGGTAATGTAGACGCTTTGCCCTTCTGTGCATGTTGAAACGAACAGGAAGGAAATCAGCAGCATGATGGCGAGAGGGGAGAGCCGCATGGTTCAGTTGTCTGGAAATCCCTGTTGTATCCATAATTCAAGCGTGTACCGGTCGCAGGGATTCATCTCGAAATCTTCCGGCATCTTCATCGGGTCTTCCGGATCCAACCGAAGTCGCTGCAACAATCGACCGCTCCGGATGCGGTCGGCCAGTACCCCGTAGGTCCGGTAGTCGTACGCGCCCTCGCCTCCGGCCACATGACAACCGCTGAAAGCGCAGTTGTTCAGGATGATCGGACGGATCTGACGACTGTAACTGACCAGGCTGCTGTCGCATCCGGCAGGCCGGACGAACAAGATCGTTTGCTTATCCTTGGTACACGACCAAAGCGAGCTAAGCAGGAGCAGGCCGGTGAACAGGAGGCGCATGACTCCTTCAAAGATAGAAAAAGGTAAACGCGTCGGTAGGCTTTAACTACCCGGTGTGACCATGACCTTTCGTTCCATGGTGGGTCGTTCGCTTCCGCCTTTCGGCTCCACGGTGACGGCCCAGGCGGTCGCGATGGCGACGTCCTTTACCCGGAACATACCGTCCTCCTCCGGCATATCGAACATGCCGGCATTGACAGGCGTGTCGGCCTCCATGGCCCACAACTGGTATTGCATGCCGTTTTCGGCCGGCATGGGTTCCAATACTTCGACCCAGGTCTCGTGGGAGCGCGGGTTCCAGTAGATGCGTGCCATCGGTTTCGCGCTGGAGTCGGCCATGGCAAGTGTCAGGATCCTGACATCGGGATCACGTCCGATCATGTGGTCCGCATACAGTTTATCGAAGGAAGCCTGGAGCGTATTCAGATTCAGCGAAAGTGATTGTTTTTCCTGCAGCACCGCCGTATAGCGCTCTTCGGCATCGTTCCAGCGGGAATAAAAGAACCAGGATGCGAAGGTGCTGATGAACAAGGCCGCGAGACTCGCCGCGATCAGGTATTTATAGGTGAGGTAGAAGGAGCGGTCACGCTGTGCTTCCCCGGATTCGGAACGTTGTTGTTCACGCACGTGATCCATCAGCCGTCGACGCGTCGAGGGTCGTGGATTGATGGAATGCGCCTCGGCATACTGTTCAAGTGCCTGCTGGACCCGATCCAATTCAGCTCGCAATTCCGGATACAGGAGCAGGCGCTGCTCGAACTCCATGCGCTCGGTCGACGAGAGGTTGCCCATCGCGTACAGCTCCACAATTCCGGATTCTATGTACTCCTTCACGTCCATGCTTCCGTTCAATGCTCTATTTCTGTTTCAAACAAGGCCCGCAACTTCAGCAGCGCCGCCCGCGATCGGGTCTTGACGGTTCCCAGCGGAATGTTCAGTTTCAGCGCCGCCTCGGCCTGGGTCAAACCGCGGTAATACAGCAGATCGATGATCTCCCGGTAATCCGCGTCAAGGGTATCTACGAGGTTTCGTAGCCCGATGGTTTCCGGGTTAAAGCCGTTTCGGGTGTGGGAATGTTCCGCTTTTTCCAGCGGATCGTCTTGCCGGTGTTCCCTGAATTCGCGTGAGCGAACGGCATCGATCGCCAGGTTGCGCGCAATGTTCAACATCCAGGTGAACAAACGGCCCTTGGCAGGATCATAATGACGGACCCGCTCCCAAATGCGCAAAAAAGTTTCCTGCAGGATCTCCTCTGAACGTTCCTGCACGCCCACAATGCGATGTATCACACCGTATAAGGCAGCCGAATAGCGATCGTACAGGTATTCCAGTCCCTTGACATCGCGGGATGCAAGCAGTTCGATCAGTTCCTGTTCGGGAATCGTCTTTCTGGAAACCACTGGTAAGGGGTGAATGTGGAGGTTAAAGAAACGAAAAAGCCCCGGCTTTATTCCGGTTTCAACGGCGGTGTATCAACATACCGCCTTTGGCTGCCAATGATTTCATCTTGAATACCAAAGCACGGGCAATTCCACGTCCCCCGGCGACCCATGCGCGTGTGAAGGCAACTTCATTGTGCATCCTCCTGATCGCGTAGTCATAGAATTTCCTCGGATAGGTTCTTTGAAAATCAATATCCCGGTCGGTTGAATGAGCCCAATCCGGATCATGAAGGAAGGATCCCTCCGTTTCGCCGTACAAGGGGGTGCCTTTGATCGGGTAGGCTAAGGTGATGGTATAATGATCGGGACGTGAATCCTTCAGATGACGGATCGTTTCTTCTATATCGGCTTCCGTCTCTCCCGGATATCCCAGCATCAGGAAAGTACCGGCCTCCATCCCCGCGGCACGCGTTGCCCGGATCATGGTTCGCACCTGTTGCACGTCGACGCGCCGGTCCATCGCGTCAATCACCGACTGTGAGCCGCTTTCCGCCCCGATCCAGACGCGGAAGCAACCGCTTTCCTTCAACAAGCGGATGACGGTTTCATTCATCCGGTCGGCCCGGGTGATGCATTCGAACCGGAGGTCAAGCCCGCGGTTCACCAACGCGTCCCTAAATCCTTCCAGCCAGCGATGACTGATCGTGAACACGTCGTCCACAAACCAGATGGTGTCGAAGTCGTAACGCTGTTTCAATTGTGCCAGTTCATCCACGACTTTTTCGGGACTGCGCCTTCGGTAGGTCTGGCCATACACGGCCCGGCTGCACCACTTGCAGGTATACGGACATCCGCGCATGGTACTCACCGAGATGGCGCTGTAGCCGTGACGGGATCGCCAGGCATCCAGGTAGCGCGTCAATTGGATCTGATGTCGCGCGGGAGCCGGCAGTTCGTCCAGGTCGCGGAGGAGCCGGCGCTCCGGCGATTGGCTCAGTTCGCCGCGATCATCAAGCGTGATACAGCCGTCGATTCCCGTTGCGAGTTCGAAGTTCCTGATACCTGCTCCGCGTTCCTGTAAACGTCGTACAATGTCCAGCATCGTTTCTTCCCCCTCGCCAACCACGATCAGGTCGGCGCCGTGACGGAGAAAATTCTCCGCGTGATTCCGAACCTCCGGTCCGCCCAGCACGATCCGCGTACCCGACAAGGCTTCGGTTGAACGTACATGACGGATCAGGCGCAGGACGTTCAATTTCGTCATCAGGTTCGTGTACACGGCCAGCACCTGCGGAGGTTCTTGCTCGAGTTTGCGGCAGAGCGTTTCGAAATCCGAAAAGGTCGAGTCGAAGACTTCGTTGATGAAGCCGTTCTGTTCCAGCCAGGCCGACAAATACAAGATGCCCAGTGGCGGATAGGGTTTCATGATCTGCTGTTCACGCGGATCTTCCCTCAGGAAATAGCCGTGGGTAAAGAGGATTTTCAAGCGGTCTTGACCGGATTATCCTGACGCAGCGAAGTGAATTCAGCCAGGTAGTGATCGGCCCGGTCGGCGAGCAGCGACCAGCCTTGAAGGGAGTCTTCCAACCGTTTGAGCAGGCGCAACAACCGGGGATGCCGCGCCACCCGATGATCGAGATAGCTCGGCGGCAGGAAAAAGCCGACGGGTTCCAAATGAGAACGCCGAAAATGCGGGTTGAGGAGATGGTCCAACTCGCCCGGCCGGTAGTACCATGTCAATTGTTCATGGCCATCGGCCAGATGCACGGTAACCGGTTGTTTGCTCTTCCTGCGAAAGGCTTTTTGCGGATGACCTTTCGATAGAAAATACAATTGCTCACTCAGACAACGGCGTCCCATGATCACCAGCACGAGCTTGCCTCCCGGTCGCAGGTACTGGACCAGCTTTCCGGACAGCCGTTGGATCGATGACGCGTCCAGACAGTTGAGTCCGCCGAAGTTCGAGAAAATCAAATCGTAGGAGGATTGCCAACCCGCTGCCGGGGGGCCGTTCAAATCATAATGAAGAAAGCGAACGCTACCGTGCAGTGGATCGGCATTCCGGAATTTCTCTCGCGCGGCATCCAGCATGCCTGCTGAGTTATCGGTGGCGGTGACCTGATGTCCTTTCCGGGCCAGCCATAGCGCGTCTTCTCCGGTGCCGCAATTCAACTCGAGCACGCGTGCGGGCTTCTTCAACAGCGGCATCGTTTCGATAAAACGATGGACGCGTTCACGCTGGAGTCGGCCGGTGGCACTCCGGGTGAACTGTTGGTCGTACGCCTGCGCGACCGCATCGAACGGCACGGTGGGATTCATGCCAGGAGTTTTTGTTCCAACTGCGCCTCCAGCTTTCGCCGGTGCAGCAGCGCACGGGTATAGTAAACCGGTAATGCCGCGATGCGACGCAATGCTTTCGGGGAGAGGGAGCGCTCCGCCCTCCATCCGCGCAAGGCTGCTAATGCCTGTCGGGCGCGGAAACGCCGGTGAACATAGCGTTGCAATTCTTTATAGAAGGAGCCGGGATAGGTGCTGCGAAACATCACCGCCAGTTCATCGGAGTCGGTCCAGTTCTGTTTCGATCGCATGTCCGATCGCACACGTTCATGGAATACCGTTCCGGGCAGGGGATAACTCACCGAAATGCCTATGTCAGCAGGCTCCAGTTCTTCTACCATCCGAATGGTTGCACGGATGTCTTCGAGGGTTTCCCCCGGATAACCGAATTGGAGAAAGAAGGCGGGTCGGATGCCGTGTGACTTCAACAATCGCGTCGCTTCCCGGATCTGTGTCACCGTGGTGCCTTTGTCCATCGCGTCGAGAATGTGTTGCGCGCCGCTTTCTGCGCCTACCCAGACTTCCTCACAACCGGCACGTGCCAAAGCGGCGACGGTATTCTCCTCCAGCAACAGGTCAACGCGCGATTGTATCTTGAATGGAATGCGGATGCCCGCTTTTTCGATCAGCCCGGCGAATGCTTCCACCCAGCCTGGCTTTAACCCGAAGATGTCGTCGGTGATCCAAAGATGATCGGGTTGATACTGTTCTTTCAGGTAGATCAGGTCCTGCACCACCCGCTCCGGACCGTGTATGTTGTAGCGATTCCCGTAGATCGGCTTCGCGCACCAGTTGCATTTGAACGGACATCCACGGGTCGTACTGATGTTGAGTGAAAACCTGCCGGCCGATTTCAGCCAGCGTTCACGGTACGATTGCATGTCCACGAGGTCCCAGGCCGGCCGGGGCAGCCGGTCTAAGTCGCGAAGGACTTCACGGGCTGCCGAACGTTTCAAAACGCCCGCTTCCTGCCAGATCAGTCCGGGAATCTCCGGGGCAAACGGGGGTATGCCTTGATCCAACAATTCCTTCAAGGTCTGTTCGCCTTCTCCGGCCAGTACATATTTTGCTCCGGCAGTTAGGTACAACTCCGGATGATCACTGGCATCGCTGGACGATACCAGCACCGTGATACCACGTTCCGAGGCCGAACGGATCATGTGCAACGCGGCCTCGCGCATGTTGGTGAGGCACATTTTGGTCAGGTAGTTGAAGCCGTCGTCCCATACGACCAGTACCTCCGGACGCTCACGCTCCAGTCGCGGGAGCAACGATTCCGGTGATCGTTCAAACTGCGAATCAAACAGGGATACGACATGGCCCGATTCGCGCGCAACACCGGCAGCATAGAGGGTGCCCAGCGGCGGAAAGGCTTGCTGCGCTTTCCACTGTTTGGGGTCGAAGCGTAAAAAGTAACTGTGCGTGAACAGCAGCCTTTTCATAGCGAGAAGGGCGCCAGTTCGAACCGTTGCTCGAATGAACGTAAGCGTTCGTCGAGCAGACGGAGGACCCGGTCCTGATAACCCAACGGATTATGCTTGGACACGTTGCGGCGGCTTCGTAGTCGTCGGTCGAACGTTCCCGGATCGAAATGCCGGAATTTTCGTTTCCAGAAACCAAGCGTCTTGACAAAACACCACCGGTCCAGCCAGGTGCCGGGTTGACCACTCAGGAGGAATTCGACGGATCGTTTAATGCGGGGCGAACGTTCCTGCACGATGTAACGCTGGTCACGTTGCGGGAAATTCGGATAGTGGTGGCGGTACCAGTCGTTCGCATGAAGGAACTTACGGTACAGGGTGTAGTTATAAGTGGGAATAACGAAGGCGATCTCGGTTGCCGTAAAGGCGTTGTGGTCGGGGACGGATAAGGCGTCCTCGGAGACGAAATAATTGATGCAGAAATTCTTCTTGGAATTCAACAGGAAGATCTTCTTGAAAATGACCAGCAGTGTGCGGCATAACCAAAGCCGACCGGGAGCGGTGATGATGAAATAATCGATATCACTTTGCTCATCCATGTAGCCCTTGGAGAGCGAGCCGGAAAGACTGATCCCGCGAACAAAGGGAAACGCGGCAATCAGGCGTGAATAGCGCATCGCCGTTTGCAACGAAGCCGTGCTGCGTTTCATACCCGACTTACGCCGGTAATTGATCGAAGCGTCCTGGTTGATCCGAAAATAACCATCCGTATGGTGGATCATTCCCTGTTCCAATAAATACGACAAGGTCTCTTCCAAAGCGCCGGTATCGCATGGAACGGAGAGGCACTCCTGAATCTCCTTCGCGTCCAGCGGGTGATGAAAAATATCGAAGTAAAGGAGGCACCGCAGAACGGCGTTGACCACCGCCCGCTTAGGTTCGGGTTGGGCGACAACTTGTACTTCCGGCGCCGTAAGCGTGGTGGTCAGAGGAGGGGTCACAAGTGTTAAGGTGAATGTTTCAAAGCTACTAATCTTCCCGCAAGGGAATTGTTGCCAGCCTGCGAATTATGCACGCCCATGACGATTCCCACACAAAATCATGACGAACGGGTAAAATCAGAGGATGAAACGGTCAGGATTGACCTGGAAGCGATGACTTGTCAGTCGCATGGCGACCAGCCAGATGACCAGCATCAACCACAATCGATAGAATTGAAACGGTATCGGCCAGGTAGCGGGCGCTAAGAATTTTCCAATGAAAAGCGGCGCCCAACCGATTCCCATCAGGAGGAGAAATGAAAGTCGGGTGGAAGCAGGACTCATCCGGGATCTGCCGGTTTCATCTTCCAGGAGCAAAGCCATTGGAAAGAGTAAAAGCAGGAGATGGTAAGACGCCGACGCAGGTGAAGCAACCAACATACTCAGGCAAAGGATCGCCACACCTGCTCCGCTGGCATTTCGCAGAATCAATCGCCTTGCGTGAACAATCCCGAAGAATAATAGCAATGCCGGAATTCCATGTCGGACCAGTTGCAACAACATTGGCGCGTGGAACCAGGGTTGTGGGTTTTCTGCAGCATCGAACAGGAATAAACGATGGGAAAGCGCGTTCCAGGATTGGAAAGCAGTCGCGAAGGGTGATTGCCCTTCCAGTCGTCCGTCCAGATGCGCGAAGACGACCCGGTTCAGGAAGTCCCGACAGGCTGGTACACCCGGACTGTAAAGCGAAACCAAACCCAGCGTGGTGATGGTAAGTGCGAATGTCAGGATGAGTTTCCAACGTCGCTTCAGCAGCCATTCAGGTAACATGACGAGCGGGAAATACTTGATCGCGGCGACAATGCCGAAGCATATGCCCGGTTCGATCGTTTTCCCTTTCCGGAATTGAATCCACCCATACAGCATGAAGGCTACCATCAGGAGATACACTTGTCCGAGGTAAAGGTTGTTGATCAGTGCCAGGCCCGTTGCCAACACCCAGGCGGTGGCATCCCGCCCATTCATCCCGGAAATCCTTCCAAAGAGCCAAATGATCCAAGCTACCAGAAGCAGACTGATGACCATCCACACGCGTTTGGCCACAAGGGGTGGGAGCGGAGTCAACGGCAAAAACAAATAGGTGGTCGGCGGAGGAAACGGAGAAAACTTGCCTTGCTCTGTAAAGCCATGTTTCCGCAAGGACTCCTGAAACCAATCATTGTGATAAAGGCTGTCGCAAGCATGTTGCTCCACCAGAAGTCGTGAGCCAAGCCAATAATTCGGAAAGTCACTTTGCATGCGTTGCCAGCCAGGTCGTACGCCGGCTAAAAAAATCAATCCACCAGCTATACATAAGAACATGTATTTCAACAAATTGACTTTACCGGACAAGAGTCGGGGCAGTGGCATCGCAACAAAGAAACAAATTTGACTGTTCCAGCCATTCAAGGGGTTTCTCCCACGGAACTCCGTAAATTCGCAGCCCCGTCCGAAGCAGGACGTATTCAAAGATCACCCTGTCAATCATGGCCAAAGACCGTTTTCAGTACCACGATTATTACCAAGTCGATGAACTCCTGAGTGAAGAACACAAACTCGTACGCGATTCTGTTCGCGAATGGGTGAAAAAGGAGGTTTCGCCGATCGTCGAAGACTATTGTCAACGCGCGGAATTCCCCCGGCAATGGATCAAAGGCCTCGGAGAGATCGGTGCCTTCGGTCCATATATACCAACCGAATACGGCGGCGGCGGCATGGACCAGATCGCGTACGGACTCATCATGATGGAACTGGAGCGCGGCGATTCCGGTCTGCGTTCGACCGCGTCGGTGCAAAGCTCCCTCGTCATGTACCCGATCTTCACTTACGGCAGCGAAGAGCAGAAGCGCAAGTACCTCCCCAAACTGGCGACCGGTGAGATGGTGGGTTGCTTCGGTCTGACGGAACCGGACCACGGCTCCAACCCTGCCGGCATGATCACCAACATCAAGGACAAGGGCGATCACTATCTCCTCAACGGAGCGAAAATGTGGATCAGCAACGCGCCCTTCGCGGATATCGCGGTCGTGTGGGCGAAGGATGAAGAGGGTGTCATACGCGGACTGATCGTCGAGCGCGGCATGGCCGGGTTCTCCACTCCCGAAACGCACGGTAAATGGTCGCTGCGCGCAAGCGCCACCGGCGAACTGGTCTTCGATAACGTAAAGGTGCCCAAGGAAAACCTCCTGCCGAATGTCAAAGGCCTGAAAGGTCCGCTCGGCTGCCTCAACTCCGCCCGCTACGGCATCGCCTGGGGCGCGATCGGCGCGGCGCTCGACTGCTATGATTCCGCGCTGCGCTACTCGAAAGAACGCATCCAGTTCGGCAGGCCGATCGGCGGTTTCCAGCTGACACAGAAGAAACTTGCCGAGATGATCACCGAGATCACCAAGGCGCAACTCCTTTGCTGGCGACTCGGCGTGCTCAAGAATGAGAACCGCGCGAAACCCCAGCAGATCTCCATGGCCAAACGGAACAACGTCAACATGGCGCTACAGATCGCACGGGAAGCCCGTCAGATCCATGGCGGTATGGGTATCACCGGCGAATACCCGATCATGCGCCACATGATGAACCTCGAATCCGTGATCACCTACGAGGGAACACACGACATCCACTTGCTCATCACCGGTTATGACGTGACGGGCATCAACGCTTTCGAATAATAGAATCTACAAAAGTGTCAAAGGGGCTTCGGCCCCTTTTTTTATGGATACAGCTCATGTACACCCTCACAATCCGAATCTCCTTACCTTGTTGGGACCCAGCCCCAAATACATGTTACGACGGATAATCTTACTCGCGGCTTTCTCGATATACTTCCTTTCAGCCCGCGCTCAAACCACTGCTCCGCTTCGTCATTGTCAGCAACCGGAACACTGGACGCCGGTAAAACCCCCGCTGCCGGCCGGAGCGGAAGCAGAATTGCTGGAAGGCGACCCGAAGTCGGACGGGATCTTTACCATGCGTCTTCGTCTTCCTCCGAATTATTCCCTCGCACCGCATACGCATCCCACAGATGAACGGGTAACCGTCTTATCGGGCCATGTATTCGTGGGTGTCGGCGATTCCTTGGACGCCTCCTCCGCACGGGAATTTACCGCCGGTTGTTTCTATGTCAACCCCGCCGGTTTGCACCACTATGTGTACAGCGGTAAGGATGGAGCCGTCATCCAGCTTACCTGTCAGGGTCCCTGGGGAATTGAATTTATCAGTCGAAAAGAATAATAATCACGGAAATTCACCCGTTGACCGTTCGGTTAGTAGGATTTCGTAACCGCCGGAATGAATGCTTCACTTCATTTTCATTCACAGAATCTGATAATAACCCGCTTAAATGATGTGCGCAAACGGGGGTTTAATCCGTAATTTGCACGCCTTAAGCGAAACAATGATCACGTTGGATATCCGGGAGAAACGATGGGCAGCGAAACCTTCAAGCGAAGAAGGGGTTGTCGCCGCGTTGGCACAAGCCCTCCGGATCACCCCGACGCTCGCTTCCCTGCTCGTACAACGCGGTATCACCACCTACGAAGAAGCCCACGCGTTCTTCCGTCCCGCCTTATCCGATCTGCATGATCCGTTCCTGATGAAGGACATGGACCTTGCCATCGACCGCCTGACGCGCGCTGTTCAGAATAATGAGAAGATCCTCGTCTACGGCGATTATGATGTCGATGGTACTACGGCGGTCGCCCTGGTGTATTCGTTCTTCCATTCGTTTTATCCGAACATTGATTTCTATTTGCCCGACCGCTACAAGGAAGGGTACGGTGTTTCTACCCAGGGAATCGACTTTGCTATTGCAAATGGCTTCTCCCTGATCGTCGCCCTCGACTGCGGTATCAAGTCGAACGACAAGGTCGATTACGCAAAACAGAACGGTGTCGATTTCATTATCTGCGATCACCACCGTCCGGGCGAACAACTTCCCGCTGCGGTCGCGGTGCTCGACCCCAAACGCTCAGACGATACCTATCCCTTCAACGAACTGTCGGGTTGCGGGATCGGTTTCAAGTTGGTGTGCGGCTATGCCCAGCGCCACCAGATTCCTTTCGAACAATTGGAACGCTACCTCGATCTCGTTGCCGTCAGCACCGCCGCCGACATCGTCCCTATCGTTGGAGAAAACCGGGTCTTGTGCTACTGGGGATTGAAGCGGCTGAACGAACACCCGCGCCACGGCATTGAGGCCATCCTGAAATTGAATAACCTCACCCGGCAGCCCTTCGCGGAAAAGGACGGAACGGTTGTTCAACGGTATAATCTCACGGTCAGCGACCTGGTGTTCATCATCGGGCCACGCATCAATGCCGCCGGTCGTATCCACGATGCGCGCCACGCCGTTAACCTGCTGATCTCCGACAACTCCGCCGACGCCCTGGCCAACAGCATCACGGTCAACGATCACAATACGGAGCGGAAAAACCTCGACGTCAAGATCACCCAGGAAGCGATGGAGATCATCGAAGGCGATGCCCAATTCGCCAAGCGGAAGGCGACCCTGCTCTTTCGCCCCGACTGGCACAAAGGCGTCATCGGTATCGTTGCTTCTCGCCTGACGGAAAAATTCTACCGCCCCACGATCGTCCTGACCCAGTCCGGCGACGATATCATCACCGGCTCCGCCCGTTCCGTCAAGGATTTCGATATCTACAATGCCATCGAATCCTGCTCCGACTTGCTCGAACAGTTCGGCGGCCACATGTACGCGGCTGGTCTCACCTTGCGTAAGGAGAACCTCGAAAAATTCTCCGAACGATTCGAAGAGGTCGTCGCAGCCACGATCCAGGACCACATGCTGGTACAGGAGATCGAGATCGATGCCGACCTGCGCCTGACCGACATCACGTCTTCATTTTTTAATGTCCTCAAGCAGTTTGCACCCTTTGGTCCCGGTAATATGAATCCGGTATTCCGGACGGAAAATGTGCGCGATACCGGCCTCTCACGCATCGTCGGTAACAACCATTTGAAATTGAACCTGGCGGAGGACGAAACGACCCGTTTCGGTATGGATGGCATCGCCTTCCAGCTCGGACAGTTCTATCCGTTCATCTCCCGCCGGATCCCCTTCGACATTTGTTATACCATCGAAGAAAACACGTTCAATGGCAAGACTACCATTCAACTGAATGTGAAGGACATTAAAGTCCACTGATCCCGTAAGATTCTACGCTTAATTTTTCGAGCTGCCGGCGATGCCTTCGAACACGGCATTCACGACCGACAACACGATCGAGAACAACAAGGCGATCCAGAAACCGTCGACCGAAAAACCCGGTACGATCTTTTGCGCGGCCAGGATCATCAGCGCGTTGATGACCAGCAGGAAAAGTCCCAGGGTGACCACCGTGATCGGAATGGTCAGCAGCACCAGGATCGGCTTGACGATCGCGTTCAGAAAGGCGAGGACGGCCGCCACAATGATGGCTGTAATGGCCCCGTCAACATGTACTCCGGGCAGGAGGTAGGAGGTCACGATGACGGCTAAAGCGCTGGTGATCAGGCGGGCAAGAAATTCCATGGGTCGTTGCAAGGTACACCTCCCTTACCGGGAAAACAACCGCAGGAAAGCGGTTTCATCACCTTGGGGCTTCCGGCACTTTTTTACCTTTACGCCTCCAAACGCGACAAATCATCATCATGAGTAATGCGAATTCGGGCGGCAGCAAGTTCTACAACGACGTGCTGTCCACCTTCGACAAGGCCGCCGCTTTCACCAGTTTTGAGCCCGGCTTGTTGCACCAGATCAAGATCTGCAACAGTACCTACAAGTTCTATTTCCCGATCGAAGTCGATGGCAAGATCCAGGTCTTCGAAGGCATCCGGGTACAACACAGTCACCACAAGACTCCGACGAAAGGTGGTATCCGCTACAGCGAGTTCGTCGATGAAGACGAAGTAAAAGCGCTGGCTACCCTGATGACTTTCAAGTGCGCGGTCGTCGATGTTCCGTTCGGCGGAGCAAAGGGCGGCATCAAGGTGAATCCTGCTCAAATGAATGTCCGGCAAATGGAGCGCATCACGCGCCGCTATACCACGGAACTCATTAAGAAGAGTATGATCGGCGCGGCCATCGACGTACCGGCTCCCGATTACGGCAGCGGTCCCCGCGAAATGGCCTGGATCGCCGATACCTATGCGACCTTCCGTTACGACGACCTGAACGCGCTGGGATGTGTGACCGGAAAACCGCTCGGACAGGGCGGTATCCAGGGACGCACGGAGGCTACCGGACAGGGTGTCTATTATGGAATCCGCGAAGCGATGAGCTGGCCGGAAGACATGAAGAAGCTCGGACTGTCTACCGGCATCGAAGGTAAGCGTGTCATCGTGCAGGGTCTCGGCAACGTAGGCTTCTACTCGGCTAAGTTCATCAGCCAGGGCGGAGGCATCGTGGTCGCGATCGCCGAACGTGAAGGCGGTATCTACAACGAGAACGGCCTCGACATCGAAGCGGTATTCAAGCACCGTAAAGAGACGGGTTCCATCCTCAACTTCCCCGGTGCGAAGAATGTCGAGAACACCATGCAGACCCTTGAACTTGATTGCGACGTGCTCGTTCCCGCTGCGCTGGAAAACCAGATCACCGCTGAGAACGCTCCCCGCATCAAGGCCAAGGTGATTGCCGAAGGCGCCAACGGCCCGGTCACCAAAGAAGCCGAAGAGATCCTGACCCAGCGTGGCGTGATGATCATCCCCGACCTTTACCTCAACGCCGGCGGCGTGACGGTTTCGTACTTCGAATGGCTGAAAAACCTTTCGCACGTCCGCTTCGGTCGCATGGAAAAGCGCTTCCAGGAAATGACGAACCTGCAAATGCTCAGTTCGATCGAAAAGATCACCGGTAAATACCTCGACGCACGCGAACGTAGCCTGCTCACCCGCGGCGCCGACGAGATCGACCTGGTCCGCTCGGGCCTCGAAGAAACGATGATCTTCGCCTACAACGAAATCCGCGAGATCCGGAACCGCACCAGCGGCATCTCCGACCTCCGCACCGCGGCATTCGTCAGCGGCATCAATAAACTCGGGGTATCCTACCAGTCACTCGGGATCTTCCCGTAATCAAGTAACACCCAAACAAAAAAGCCCCGCACAGCGGGGCTTTTTTGTTGTTGAAAGTTACCGGTTTCTTGTTACCGGTTTCGAGTTATATCAATTTCTCGTCCCTCGTCCCTCGTCCCTCGTCCCTTCTTCCTCGGTCTCGCTCCTCGCACCTTCTTCCCCTGCCTTCGCTAAAGCTTCGGCAGGCAGGTCCTCGTCCCTCGGTCTCGTCCCTCGTCCCTTCTTCAAATAATCAGCATCGCATCCCCATAACTATAAAACCGATACTTCTCCTTCACCGCCACTTTGTAGGCGTGCATGATGTGCTCATAACCTCCAAAGGCCGCTACCATCATCAAGAGGGTGGATTCCGGCATGTGGAAGTTCGTGATCATGCAGTTGGCGATCGAGAAATCGTAGGGAGGGAAAATGAACTTGTTCGTCCATCCGTCGAAGGGCTTCAACTCGCCCTGCGTGGATACGCTGGTCTCAACGCCGCGCATCACGGTCGTGCCGACTGCGCAAATACGTTTCTTGGCCGTCTTCGCCTTGTTGACGATATCGCAACAGTCTTTCGGAACGATCACCTGCTCCGAATCCATCTTGTGCTTGGTAAGGTCTTCCACCTCGACCGGACGGAAGGTGCCCAGGCCGACGTGTAAGGTCATTTCGGCGAAGTGTACGCCTTTCAGCTCAAGGCGCTTTACCAGCGGCATGCTGAAGTGCAGGCCGGCTGTAGGAGCGGCAACGGCTCCTTCGTGCCGTGCGAACACGGTCTGGTAACGGTCGGCATCTTCCGGCTCCGCCTTGCGCTTGATGTACTTCGGCAGCGGGGTTTGTCCGAGCGACAAGACCGTCTTCTTGAACTCCTCGTACGGGCCGTCGAACAGGAAACGCAGGGTGCGTCCGCGCGACGTGGTATTGTCGATCACTTCCGCGACCAACAGATCGTCATCGCCGAAGTACAACTTGTTGCCGATCCGGATTTTCCGGGCCGGATCCACCAGCACATCCCACAAACGACTTTCACGGTTGAGCTCGCGGAGCAGGAAGACTTCGATCTTCGCTCCGGTCTTTTCCTTATTACCATACAAACGGGCCGGAAACACGCGCGTGTTGTTCACGATCATGCAATCCCCGTCGTCGAAATAATTCAGGATGTCCTTGAATTTCTTGTGCTCGATTTTCCCGGTCTTCCGGTCCAACACCATCAACCGTGCGTCTTCCCTGTTTTTTGCCGGATGTGTGGCGATCAGGTTATCAGGCACGGAAATCTTAAATTGACTCAGCTTCATCTTTGGAGCAGTAGACTTTTACAAACCCTCTGAAAATCAAGAGGGCGGCAAAGATACAATCGTGCTACCCCCCTTGTAAAGGGTTTGCCGATAAAAATTTGTCGTGTTCAAAATGGGGTTAATGATTTGCTATTCAGCAAATTGAGCTGCGATCGCCTCCGGTGTCCGCGCATCTTCTACCCGGTAATTCCCAATACGGGTCCGTCTCAGGGCGAGCAGGTAGGCACCCGAGCCGAGCCGCTTTCCGAGGTCATGCGCCAGGGTCCGGATGTAGGTGCCCTTGCTGCAACGGACGCGGAAGTCGAGTTCCGGAAACCGATTGTCAGTGATCGTAAACTCCAGGATCTCGACGGTCCTCGGTTTCATCTCCACTTCCTTCCCCTGTCGCGCGAGTTCATAGGCGCGTTTACCACCGACCTTCAGCGCGGAAAAGGCTGGCGGCAATTGTTCCTGCATTCCCGTCAGCGAACGGGTCGCTTCCAGTATATCCGATTCGCGGATGTGATCGGTCGGGTAGTGCCGGTCCGGAGGTAACTCGCGGTCATACGAAGGTGTCGTCGCACCGACCAAAATGGTTCCGGTGTATTCTTTTTCCGCATCCTGAATTTCGGAAATGGTCTTGGTCTTCGGACCGGTACACACGACCAACAATCCGGTCGCCAACGGGTCGAGCGTTCCGGCATGACCGATCTTGAGTTTTTTCTTGATGCGCTTCCGTTCCTCTGCTTGTTCCACACCCTGCAATGCCGCATGCAGCAAGGCTCGCTTCACTTTGTTCACGGCATCGAACGAGGTCCAGCCTTCGGGTTTGTCGATCAGTAAAACCCGCCCTGTCAGCAGGTCCGTTTCGGGAGAATACATGTCCGCGCGATCAGAACATTTGCAGGTCGATGCCCAGAAAATGCAGCACCAGGATCGCCAGTCCGACCAGAATCCGGTAGTAACCAAACACCCGGAAGCCGTGCTTCGTCAGGTAGCCGATGAACGATCGGATCGCCAGGACGGCAACGACGAATGCTACCAGGTTGCCAACGACCAGCACCGGCAACTGATCGCCGGTGAATCCGCCACCCTCGTGGTGAAAGTCCCACAGGTCCTTGACCGTGGCGGCGAACATGGTCGGCACGGCGAGGAAGAAGGAAAATTCCGCCGCCGCTTTTTTATTCAGACCCTGGGTGAGTCCGCCAATGATGGTAGCGGCCGAACGCGAAACTCCCGGAACCATCGCCAGCACCTGGAAAAAGCCGATGCGGAACGCCTTACCGTCGTTGGTCAGCTCGGGCTCGCCGCGTTCTTCCGCGGCTTTGAACCACTTGTCGAGAAAGAGGAAGATGATACCGCCCACCAGCAAGGCGACGGCGACAACGATCACGTTCTCCAACAACTGATCGATGTATTTTTTCAAGAGCAAACCGAAGATCACCGCGGGAATGAACGCGATGATCAGCCTGCGGTAAAACCGGATCATCCCCGCCCAGTCACTGCCCTGCGGCAGGAACTTTTTCCAATACAACAGCACCACCGACAGGATCGCGCCGAACTGAATGGCCACGGTGAAGGTCTTGGTGTAACTCTCCTGCGCGATGCCCATCACCGAAGAAGCGATGATCATGTGCCCGGTCGAAGAGACCGGCAGGAATTCGGTCAGGCCTTCGACAATAGCGAGGACCACTGCCTGAGCGTAGTTCATGCAGATAAGGAGTTGATCGGGTGGGAAAGGAGCGGTCGTCGAAGCGTGGAACGGATCATTCCTTCGACTTCTTCACGATGGCAACGACCTCAATGACGAATCCGATCATGACAACGATCGGGGCCACGGTAATGCGGCGTGCACTGAAGATTTCCGGATTCCAAACGGCAGGATCGTCGGATCCGCCGCCGGCCATCAGGGCGAAACCAATGAAAATCACCACTATACCGATTAGCATCAGTACATAGTTCTCCCGCCCGAAGGGGAAGTCGATCGTGGATTTGGTCTCTTTCTTGGCCATGGAAATGCGGTTGCGGATGCAAGTATAGCGTTTTCCGGAAAAATGCCGGCCTTAGTAATACAGCTCGTCCAGGTGAAGCCGCAGGTAACGGTTCACGGCGAAAAAGGTGCTTACGCCGGAAATGATCATCCCCAGCACCACGACACCGCCGAACAACAGACCCAGGGTTTGGAAATCCAGCAAGCCTGCCAGCTCGGGAACGCGGGCATAGAGCAAGGCATAGAGTCCCGAGAGCAGGATACAGGCGATCAAAGACGCATAGATCCCGTGCAGTAAGGAACGCAGCAGAAACGGACGGCGAATGAACCCGCGGGTCGCTCCGACCAGTTGCATACTCTTGATCGTAAACCGTCGGGAGAACAGCGTCAGACGAATGGTGTTGTTGATGAGCGCGATCGCGACCACCAGCAACAACAGGCTGAACGCGAAGACCACCAAGGCGACCGTCCGGAAATTCTTGTTGATGCGCTCCACTTCCGTCTGCTGGTAAACCACTTCCCGTACCAGTTCCGAACGTGCCTGCAGATGCGTCTGCAAGGCCTTCAGGCTGTCAGGATCCGCGTACTCCGCGCGTACTTTCAGGTCGATCGTGGCCGGTAAGGGATTCGCCTCGAGCATACCGGTCGCTTCTTCTCCGAGCTCCTTTTTCAAGCTGTCCAGCGCGGCTTCCTTCGAAACGTAGCGTGCCTGTCGTACTTCCGACATGCTTTCCAGTTCCTGCATGAACGCGTTTAGCTGCTCGTCTTTCAGATTATCCTGCAGGAAAATACTCACCTGTACGTGCTCCCGCACATACTCCGAAAGCCGGCGCGCTTCCAGGATGAGCAGACCCAGCAAGCCGACCAGGAACAGCACCAACGCGATGCTGATGATCGCGGATACATAGGAGCTGCGAAGCCTGCGGTTACCGTCTTGAGGATTTTCCATCTGGAAGTGCCTGCAAAAGTACGCATTAGCCTCCCCGCGGGAGTCCGCAATCCGCTTCCCTCCGCCGCTTTTTTCTACATTCGCATGTTCAGAAGGGAAGCCTCGTTTCCTTTCTCCTCATCCGCACCGATCCCCCTTTATGGAGTACCCCGTTCGTGACATAGAACGTAAATGGCAGGAAGCCTGGAAACGCAACCAGGTGTACCGCGTGAACATCGACCCCTCCCGGCCGAAGTGTTATGTGCTGGATATGTTTCCCTATCCGTCCGGAGCGGGTTTGCATGTCGGTCACCCGCTGGGCTATATCGCTTCCGATATCTATGCCCGCTACAAGCGGCTCAAAGGCTTCAACGTGCTCCACCCGATGGGCTACGATGCCTTCGGTCTGCCCGCGGAACAATACGCCATCCAGACCGGTCAGCATCCGGCCGTCACCACCGAGCAGAACATCCGCCGCTACCGCGAACAACTCGACAACATCGGCTTCTGCTACGACTGGGACCGCGAAGTACGTACCTGCGATCCGGAGTACTACCGCTGGACGCAGTGGATCTTCCTGCAGCTCTTCAACAGTTGGTACAACCATGATTCCAACAAAGCGGAGCCGATCGAAACACTCATTCACAAGTTCGAAGCGCACGGCTGCCAGGGTCGCGACCATCGCGTCCTGACCGGCGATATCGAACATCCCGTCAAACCCTTCACGGCGGAAGAATGGAAAGCGCTCTCCGAAAAAGAACGCAGCGACCTCCTCATGCACTTCCGCCTGGCCTACCTGGGCGATGCCTGGGTGAACTGGTGCCCTGCCCTCGGGACCGTGCTCGCCAACGACGAGGTCAAAGACGGCGTCTCCGAACGCGGCGGCTACCCGGTCGAGCGCAAGCAGATGAAACAATGGAGCATGCGCATCACTGCGTATGCGGAACGTTTACTGCAGGACCTCGACGGCATCGACTGGAGCGACTCCATCAAAGAACACCAGCGCAACTGGATCGGAAAGTCGGAAGGCTGCTCGGTCTTTTTCCAGCTCGACGGCCACAACGGCTCCGTCGAGGTGTTCACCACGCGTCCCGACACGATCTACGGTGTCACCTTCGTCACGCTGGCGCCTGAACACGAACTGGTCGACCGCGTCACCACAGCGGAATACCGCGATGCGGTCAATCGTTACGTGAATGTGGCGAAGAACAAGACCGAACGCGAACGGCAGGCCGAGAAGAAGGTCTCCGGACAATTCACCGGAGCATACGTCTTCCATCCGTTCACCGGCGCGAAAGTGCCGGTATGGGTAGGGGAGTACGTACTCGCCGGTTACGGCACCGGCGCCGTCATGGCCGTGCCCGCGCACGACGCGCGCGATCACCAGTTCGCACGCCACTTCAACCTGCCCATCGTGCAGGTCATCGAAGCGCCCGCCGGCCACGATATCCAGGCCGAGAGCTGGGACGGTAAGGAAGGCCGTTGCATCAACTCCGGCATCATCGACGGACTCGAGGTCAAAACGGCGATCAGCACGATCATCGGCGAGATCGAAGCCCGCGGATACGGCAAAGGCAAGACGAATTATCGCCTGCGCGATGCCGCCTTCGGGCGACAACGCTACTGGGGCGAACCGATCCCGATCTATTACAACGACGACATCCCCTTCCCGGTCTCCGACGCGGATCTTCCGCTTCGCCTGCCCGAGATCGATAAGTTCCTTCCGACCGAAGACGGAGAGCCGCCGCTCGCGCGCGCGCACAACTGGACCTACCGCGGCCATCCGCTCGAAACGACCACCATGCCCGGCTGGGCCGCTTCTTCCTGGTACTTCCTGCGGTACATGGACCCGCGCAACGACAAGGCCATCGCGTCGAAAGAGGCGATCGACTACTGGCGCGACGTCGACCTCTACATCGGCGGCTCCGAACACGCGACCGGTCACCTCTTGTACGTCCGCTTCTGGACGAAAGTGCTCTACGACCTCGGACACATTCCGGTGAAAGAGCCGGCCCGCAGACTGGTGAACCAGGGCATGATCCAGGGGCGGTCGAATTTCGTTTACCGCGTAAAAGAGTCAAACAAATTCGTCTCTTATAACCTGCGCGGTAACTACGAAACCTCGGCGCTCAACGTGGACGTCAACATCGTCGAGAACGATGTACTCGATATCGAAGCCTTCCGCAAGTGGCGCCCCGATTTTTCCAATGCCGAGTTCATCCTCGAAGACGGAAAATACATCTGCGGCGCGGAGGTGGAGAAAATGTCGAAGTCGAAGTGGAACGTCGTCAACCCCGACGACATGATCGAAAAGTACGGAGCCGACTGCTTCCGCCTGTACGAGATGTTCCTCGGCCCGCTCGAACTCTCCAAGCCCTGGAACACCAGCGGCATCAGCGGCACCTCGAATTTCATCCGCAAACTCTGGCGCCTCTATCATGCCGGTCCGGAACGATCCTTCCGCGTATCGGAGGAGGCCGCTTCGCGCGACGAACTCAAGGCGCTCCACAAGTTGATCAAAAAGGTGGAAGAAGACGCGGAACGTTTGTCGTTCAACACCTCGGTCAGCGCCTTCATGATCGCCGTGAACGAACTCACTGATCTCAAGTGCGACAAACGTGCGGTGCTGGAACCCCTGGCCATCCTGGTCGCTCCCTTCGCTCCGCACATCGCGGAGGAGTTGTGGGAACTGCTCGGCAACAAAGGCTCGGTCATGCACGCCCGGTTTCCTGAACTCGACCCTCAATACCTGGTCGAGGACTCGTTCGCCTATCCGATTTCGCTCAACGGTAAAACGAAATTCAACATCGAGATCGCCCTGGGCCTGTCCAAGGAGGACGTCGAAAAGGAAGTCCTGTCACGCGAAGAAGTGTTGAAGCTGCTCGACGGAAAAACACCGAAAAAAATCGTCGTTGTTCCGGGTCGGATCGTGAACATCGTCGTTTGATTTAGGTGTAGAATTTATCCTGTTTAAGAACAGCCTTTTATCCTGATTTTTCCTGAAAATTTGGATGAAACAGCCGGAATTTTTCTAATATTGGAGTCTGAACGGCGGCAATCGCCGTTCGCCTCCTCCCGACCGATGAATCTCCTCAACCAGCATATCGAAGCCCTCATTTTTTGCTCGGAAACAAGCATTACACTCGACGAAATCGCCGCCTCCCTTAAGCTGTCTTACGGCTGGGAATTGACCGACGATGAGATCGTGGCCGCAATCGCCCAGATCCGCGAAAAGTATCAGGATGAGACTTTCGCCTTCAGCCTGGAAGAGATTTCGGAAGGGTACCAGTTCCTGACCAAGAAGGACTACTACCCGACGGTCAGCGCGCTCATACAGCACAAGGCCAAGAAGAAACTCTCCGTCGCCCAGATGGAGACCCTGGCCATCATCGCCTACAAGCAGCCGATCACCAAGTCGGAGATCGAACACATCCGCGGCGTCAGTTGCGACTACGCCATCCAGAAGCTGCTGGAGAAAGAACTCGTTGCCATCTCCGGCAAGAGCGAAGGCCCCGGCCGACCGATCATGTACTCCACGAGCGACAGTTTCATGGATTACTTCGGCATCAAGTCGGTGAAAGACCTGCCGCAGCTCAAAGACCTCCACCTCGAACAGAACGAGATCGGTCAGCCGTCCGAACTCATGGAAGCCGAGCCGGAAACGGAAGCCAACACGCAGGACAGCGAAGTGACGGCCATGTCGGAAGCCGGTTCCGAAACACCGGTACTCTCGGAAACGCTCAACGAAGAAGGTGACACCATCGAAGCGCCGCTCATGGGCTCCGAAGACTACAGCGCGCCCGTTATGCTCAGCGAAGAAGCGGAGGAGCTGAACGAAGCGGTTCCGCCCGCCGCCGGCGAAGCCGCCGACCTCGAACTGCCCGACCGCAAGCAGATTTTTTTAGAAAACCAGCCCGGCGCCCCTGAATCCGAAGCGGCTGACGAAAAAGCGCCCTTCCGGAACGAAAGCGAGTAATTCCGATCGTTCGATCAGGGACGTGGGACGAGCGACGAGGTGCGAGGGTCTTGCTAGCTGCATACTGCCAACTGCCTTCCGCCCTCGGTGTCCTCCGTGGTTTTTTTACCTGGCAGTTGCCACAATCGAAATAGTTAATCCTCCGTTAATCCATTCGATTGTTTTGTTCCATACCCTATCTTTGCTAAAGAATAAGGCTGTAAACCAGCATTTTACTCCTTGGAACAATCTTTGCCAAGTCAAGGCGCCATGAATCTTCGCATCCGATTCCTGATCCTCTTCCTCGCCGCTTGCACCATCACCAGCGCCGCCGGCCAGAAGAAACTCCGCTCCCTGAACCACAACGCCTTCCGTCCCGGCGAAGTGCTCAAATTCCGCATCCACTACGGATTCATGGATGCCGGCGAAGCCACCCTCGAAGTCAAACCCGAACTCAAGAACTTCGGTAACCGCGACTGCTACCACGTCGTCGGCACCGGTCGCTCCGTCGGCGCCTTCGACTGGTTCTTCAAAGTCCGCGACCGCTACGAATCCGTCATCGATAAGGACGCCATGCTGCCCTGGCTGTTCATCCGCCGCGTGAACGAAGGCGGTTACATCATCAACCAGAACGTCAGTTTCAACCATTTCAGCGACTCGGCGAAGAGCGAGAAGGCCACCATCTCCATCCCCGAGAACACCCAGGACCTCGTGTCCGCGTTCTACTACGCCCGCACCATCGATTTCAGCAACGCCAAAGAAGGCGATGTATTCCCCATCAACGGTTACCTCGACGACGCCATTTTTCCGATGAACATCAAATACATCGGTAAAGAGGAAATCAAGACCAAGATGGGCACTTTCCGCTGCATCAAGTTCCGCCCCATGCTGGTCGAAGGCCGCGTGTTCAAGGACAACGAAGACATGACCGTCTGGGTCAGCGACGACTCCAACCGCATTCCCGTCCGCGTGCAAACAGACATCCTCGTCGGTTCCATCAAAATGGACCTGGTCGGTTACGAGAACCTCGCCAACCAGCCGGCGATCGTCGGGAAGTAAAAAAAACAGTTCAGGTGTAGCGGTTTTTCCCGGATACCTTCCGGATGAAAATGGAATTACCCGGCAGCTTACCGAATTGGATAGTTTTGAGCGTAGCTGTTTTGGGGGAAGGCTTCAAGTACTTCCTTTAAATTGACATACTTTTTGTAACACCCTCTTAGCAAATTTCCTTAAAGTAGTTTGACTACTTGATATTCTATATGACTACAACTCTTTTGCATTCGTAACGATTAAGTTGCTTGCAAAATATTCTTACAAAATAAATTCCTTGCCCAAATTTGGTCATATCAATTAAACAAGGAAATTTATTTTCATTCTTCTGAGCTAACTTATTTCCTGTTACATTATAAATCTCTATTACATAGGAATCTTCATCTGAATCTGTATTAACTTCAATGTTTATTAATGATTGAGTGGGATTAGGATATACTGAAATTGAAAACTCAGGTTCACTTATTGATTTTAGGCCGCCAGATACTTGGTTAAAACGTTTTTTAAAGCTGTTTCCGGGGTGGTTGCAAGGGTGTATGAATGCTTGAAAATAACCGGCAGAACTTGATGCCACCTCAAAACCCGGATCAAGTTTCACAGTGTTTCCCGCCCTAAACGTCAATGTTGGGGATAGAGTAAACGATGAAAACGCTAACAAGTTATTCTCCGCCTCATAAAAATTAACCCCTGGCTGTGCTGTTAAATCGAAAGATTGAGGGCAATTAAGATCAGATTGCCAAACACCTCGCCCAAAGGTGCCTGCTACAATTGTGTTGTTTGCATAATTAATCTCGAGATCAGACACCATTACATTCGGAAGATTGTCGATAAATGGTTCCCATTGAAGCATAGTCGCATTGCGATAATAAACTCCAATGTCTGTTGCTACATAAAGAGCATCATTAGATCCTTTTTCATATACAATCTCATTCATTGGAAGATTAGGCAGGCCACTTGAATAATCTATCCAACTAAATCCGTCAAAGTATTTCACCTTCTCGGTAGAAATATATCCTGAATAGGCCACCCAGATTTTATTTGGATCGGTGTATGAAATTGCAATTGAAGTTATTGGTAATGGATTTGGTGGGAAAAGCTCTGTCCAGCAATTCGAAGTACACTGATTTCCATAACCTCCTGTATTTGTCTTGAACAACCTATTTGCATTCTCACCAGATATATATATATAGTTATGATCTGATTCTGAAATAGAAACTGCATTTACTCCTTGATTACAATCATTAAACCCAAAATCAGACGGTAGATCAGTTAGTTTTTTCCATACAGAGTTGATTGAATTATAGCTATATAAATCAGTATACGCTACAACTACTGTGGTGCTTTCAGAGGGATCCAATTTGTAATTTCCAACAAATCTTGAGTTTTCTGGTCCATTAGAGCAACCAGGATCTAATGGTCTAGAAATAGGCGCAGCTTGCGAGATTGCGCGATTCATAGACAAACTAATCGTGTTCTTTTGAGACGAGGCAAATAACATGTGCGGAAGGTTTTTTACCACCCCTTGCTCAGTGCCGTCACCTCCATTATAGATCACCCATGGGTCTGTTGGAGGTAAATTAATGGGGTCATATTTATTACTCCCACTGTGAAATGCCCCCATCAGCATCAAGTTAGGGTCAATATCTGAAAGAGCTATTTTTGTGACTGTATTTGCTGCTATACCATTTGAAATCATACTCCATGTAGAAGTGGAAAATAAGTATTTATAAACGCCACCATCAGTAGCAAAATAAACAGAAGAGCCATCTCTACTAAATTGAATGTCATGCACATCTGGGTGTACGATTCCTCCAAAGTAAACATATGCTGGTGTAAGATTTGTAGATCCTCCATCAAAACTGAAAAAACCAGATGAATGACCTACCGCAATCATATTCTCATTAACCGGTGAAACATCGATTGCTATCCAGCTTTCGGTATGATCGCCATTGTAATTGTAATTTGGTGGAATATTGTTTCTTTGACTCCAGGTTGAACGATTGTACTTAAACAAATAGTGCCTACGAGTAGTATTCCACTGCGGCAACCCAGGGGTATCTTTCAATATAACTGATGCATAAATTACATCAGGGTTAATAGGTGTGACTGCAATATTAATACGCGATACAAAAGGCGTTGCAACAAAAGTGGAGAAATCCATTCCTGTTCCAACACCCGTTAAACTGATCCAGGTTTGCCCTCCATCATGACTTTTTACCACATCTACGCCAGATGCTAATAGTACATTATTCTGACCATTTGGTATATAAAGAACATTCCGGAAATAGTTATTGTAAACTAGTGGGTCCGACAGTTGAATCCATGAACAGGCTCCTTTCGCGTCAATTGTTTTAAAAATACCATTTGAAGTTGCTAAATAAACTATGTTAGGGTCCTGTGGATCTATTAATATTTTAGAAATTGACTCAAATCCAATCAAACTATTTAACCCATTGTTGGCTGCATTCCAAGAAACCCCGCCATCGTTACTACGATATATGCCACTACACAATGTCAATTGATGGTAGTCATCACGATTCCCCATCGCCACATACATAAAATTCGGATCTGTTGGATCTCTTGCAATATCAGATACTTGCACGGATGGCAAACTAAAATCAGATAGATTTATCCATGAACCTCCAGAATTAGTCGTTTCCCATACTCCTCCATGGGCAGATGTAATAATGATTCTGTCTAGATCAACAGGATCTAATCGAATCGTTGTAAAGAGTCCGTTTCCTGAGGCATAATTAAGAACTGGCGAAACGCTAATAGGACGTTTATTGGGACCTATTGATTCCCAATTTGCTACGGCTTGTACGCCTTGGGTTCTATGTAAATTATTATTTATTAAATAATCCTTGTAGGAGGTTTCTATTTCCTGAAGACTATTCGCGTAACTTAATCTCAATCGTTGATAATTATCTAATCGTAAAAACTGATTAAGGGGACTGCCTTCGTTTTCATCAGTAATGTTATCGTAATTCTGCAAAAAATTAGCTCTAATTGTTGCATAATCCTGAGCATAGCTCAAAAATGAACACAGAATCAAAATGAATGATATATATATTTTCATTTGACTAAAAACAATTTAATATTTATTAAATGACCATATAAAGACACTCTGATAATATACATTCCTGATGGAATCATTTCGATATCACATGTAAAAAAACTTCCTTCCTTCTTCAATGAAGAAATATACTGTCCAGTGATTGAATACAATGCAGCGTTGGAAAATGATTGGGAACTTGGTATTCGCAGCAAAAGTTTGCCAGAGTTGATCACTGGCTCCATTACCGCTTCCTGAATTGGATTTTCAGCAGATGTAGAAAAGCAACTTGAATAAGGAAATATCGCAGTACCGTTCAGTTCAAAGCACTCAAGTAATAAATAACCTCCAAGCCACCCATTCCATGGACCAATCAACCCACTAGTAGATCCTATTCCTTCAATTAAATTTGAGTTATTGTTGTCGCTTAATTTTATTCGATGCCTCCATTGACCTCCTAGGTTTACGGAATCTATTTCTTGAATTGTAGTATATAATTGGCCAAGGAAATATATACATTGATTAATTGTATCGTTTAGAGATAAATTAAAGTTATATAATAAAGTATCGGCCGAGTTACATTGTCCATTTGCCATTACAATATAAATATTGCCGTTTATTGAATCTTGTCGTAATGCTGCGGTATATAGATAATTAGTATCTGGAAAGGAAGAGCTGTATAGCTTATTGTAGTTTCTCCCTGAAATCGTAGTATCTCCTAGAAATTTATACACAATTTGTCCACAATAGTTTCCCATTCCTGGACAGCTGAAATCGTATCTGCCATATTTCCAAACCGCATTATTAAATGGGAAAGGAATAAATGCAAGACTAGAATTCGATAATAATACGATACAAAAACACAAACCAATTCTAAGCGTCTTTTTCATTTGATACTTTGATTCAATTTGAATTTGTTAGCCTCTTGCAATGGATTGACCGATAGATAGTATCATTATTTTACCCTATGCTTACTTTTGTTTTTTTAATTTCTCGATTTCTGAATTAATCTCGATAATATATAGTGTAAGTTCCTCGATTTTCTTTAGCAATAGAATCTGATTTTCAGCTAAATCAATACCTGAATCTTGCACATCTTTACTTGAAGGTACGCCTGGTAAATGTTTGTTCTTTTCTATGTACTCATCAAGCACATTCAAACTCATCAACTTATAGCTATAGTTAAAAACATAATCTGGCCAATTCCCTTTTAAATCAACTTTCACTTTTTCTGTACGAATTCCGTCAGCCACAAATAATCGATAATCACCATTTTGGTTGACAGAAATTGCAGGGTCAATACCTATTCCGACAATTGTATTACTTCCTCCAAGCTGAATCCTTCCTCCACTTTGCCCTGAGCAAATAAAAACGTCTTTACCACAGTAATAATTTATTAACAAGCGATTCGCGTTGGGATCTTGTGTTGAGCCAACTACATCAATGAACGAATTCACCCCATCAAATCCCATTTCCATCACACCAATCCCGCTTCCAGTAGAAAAATTACCATATAGCTGAAGGGTACCCTGAAACTGATAATTAGTCGGAACATTAAGAGCGGGGCTTGTACACGAGGTTATTCCGTTGATTGATTCGTCCGGGTCCTGTCCAAAACCGAACAAGCCTGTTCCGGTTTGTGATGAAACCCGATACCCCATTAATCTTCTACCCCCCAGGGACACGTTGTTTAAGATGTCAAGGCTATCAACCGAGAGTCCGGATTGAATCCTGACACCCCCGGTCCCTCTCAGGCGAAGCCTTTCAGCTCCATTCGTTTTCAAAACCAGGCTGGTGCTGTCCGTTGTTCCCAGGAATTCACTGGTCGAATCAATACCGCTATTCCCCACCATCGTCCAATCATCCCGATCCGGCTGGGTCAGGTCGATCTTGACGTCGGCTTTGGTGCAGCCGTTGGCATCGGTAACCTGCACCGCGTAGGTCCCGGCCATGAGGTTGGCGAGGTTCTGGCTGCTTTGGCCGGTGTTCCAGGAGTACGTATAGGGCATCACCCCGCCGGTCACGGTGGTGGTCACACTGCCGTTGGAGCAGTTGTAACAGGTGGTGTGGTGGCCGTTGGGGTAGGTAGGGGCAGAAAGGTCTACTTCGATGGAGCCGGGTTGGGTAAGGGTGATACTGGCCGTAACGCCCACTCCGTTTAAATCCTTCACTAGTACGGTGTATTCACCCGCTTTCAGGTCGGCCAGGTCCTGCGTGAAGTTTCCATTACTCCACTGATAGGTATAAGGCGCAACACCGCCGGAAACGGTCAGATCAATGGCGCCATCATCGCTGCTCTTGCAACGCAGGTTGTATCCGTTGTGCAAGGGACTTGTGATACTTACGATGTGCAGGGGTGTTGGCTGGGTCAGGTTGGCCGAAAGCTGCAACTGACACTGGTTCACATCCCGAACGATCACCGAATAAGAGCCGCTGGGCAGGTCGTGGTTGGTCTCCGATTCGGCGCCGTTACTCCATTGATAGGAATACGGCGTCGCGCCGCCTCCGATCACCGCGGTAATCCATCCGTCACTGGCACCCTGCGCGGAAACGTTATAACCTCCGCCGTACGTCGATTTATCGAGGGAACCGCTCATCGCTTCGGAGGCGATCAGCGTGTAGCTCTTGCTGATCGTATTCTGGGCAGCGTCCGTGATGGAAATCGAATAGGTTCCAGCGGACAATCCCGTAATGGTCTTGGTATAAGCTCCCGTGGACCATTGGAACGAATAAGGCGGCTGTCCACCTACAATGATCGCCTCCAACGATCCGTCACTGGCCCCGTTACAACTGATGTGATAGCCTCCGTTGAACACCGATGGGTTGAATGTGACATCCAGGGATTGACCGAAGGCGGAGACGCTAATCGCAAGCAATACCGCTGAAAATACCCCCCCCCCATAAATTTTTTAGGGAATTTTTTTTCGATTGGGTTGATTTCATGATGGTTTGATTAAAACTTTAACTACAGCAAAGGATAATATAATATTTGATATATACAATATTTTCCTAAAAATTATTTTGAATTATTTCTCCTGTGTTTTTCCCGCATAAATGCGGTTGCGCTTGTCCAAGTGCCGTGGTAGGTTTGCCCCATACACCAACCAACATGAACCACGACAACAATCCTTTTGATGACGAGGAGGATTTCGAACACGAATTCAGCGGTTACCTGGACGATGATAATGACGTGTGGAAGTCCGGCCCTTTGTACGAAACCTGGCAGCTTGCTTGCAAGCGCTGGGAAAGCGTGATGAACCTGCTGGAAGCAGCCCTGGAAGGTCCCGCCACCGCCGCGACCTCCCCGGAGGATGTGCATTCCCTGCCGCCGGCCGAGTTTGATCCCGATAAAACACCCGGGCCGGAAGATGCCCGCGACTTCCTGAGTCATCACGCCGGAATGATCCTTTCGGAGGCGATGCTGGCGCAGGTGAAGCTGCAGTCGAGCGGTCACTGCCTCTACATCATCCGGATGGAAAACGCTTCGGAGATCCGCGCCAAGGCGCGCATGATCTTTTCTTCCCTGTTGCTCTTCGCGGCCGAAGACATGGTCAGCCGCGCGTACGTGGATGCCGTCCGCAGGGAAATCACGCAGTTCCGTCTCGCTTTCCGTGACTGGGTGAAGGAGTTCCGGAAAGACGAGTTCGAAGACGAATGGGGCTTGTACGTCTGAGACTTGCGGCGGTCTTGGCGACCGTCAACTTCGACCCGCGTACCAGTCCACTTTCCGCGTCAGGTACATGATCGTCCCCAGGATCACGAACAGTCCGAGACTGCCGAGCAGCAGCGCGTAGTCTTCTAACTGGAGCAGGGAGTAGAAGAAGCCGTAAAGCAACGCGAGCAGGCCGGTGAATACCAGCGTCATTTTCCGGTTGTGGAAGATGTGCCAGACGTAATACGTGATCAGGCCCAGGATCGCCAGGCAGGCGATCAGGTACGACTTGCCGAAGTTCAGGTGCTCCGAGATCGACAGCAGCAATACGTAGAAGAGACAAATCGCGAAACCTACCAGCAGGTACTGGATCGGGTGGATGCGACGCTTGTTCAGGATCTCCACGAAGAAGAAGGTGAGGAAGGTGATCACGATGAACATCAGGCAGTACTTCACCGAGCGGTAGGTCTCGGTATAATGGTCCACCGGCAACAACAGCCGCACACCGAATCCGGCATAGGCTTCCTGATTGGCCAGACTGTATTCATCCGCGTTGCCGCCGATGAAGTTGCCCAAGCCCTGCTGCGGATAGTTCCGGTTGAGTTGCGTCATCTTCCAGGTCGCCGTAAAGCCGCTGGTCTGTACGTCCCGCGACTCCGGAAGCGCGTAGCCCTCGAAGCTCGGACTCGCCCAGGGTGATTTCAAGGTCACGCTGGTCGTGCGTCCGAACGGCAGAAAATGCAGGGCACTGCTTCCGTTTAGGTCCAGCGTGAAATCAAAGGTGTAAGTCGTATCGCCGGTAAGGCTTATCGGCATGCTGGCGCCGCTGGCGAACAGGTCTTTCGCCGGCAGCCCAGGCCCGAAGCTGTAGGTGGTGTCGTTCAAGCGTAGGTTGATTTCGCCCTTGATCCCTTTCATGTCGGTGATGCCCAGCATCATGCTCGCTTCCTGCGGCCGCGCATCGGCAGCGGCGATCCCCAACGATCCGATGTCGGGCGCTTTGAATCGTCCCTGTACCCGGATCTTTCCGGTGTACAGCACGACTACGTGAATGCCACGGTGGCGTTCCTCGGTTTTCAGGTCGCCGCTGACGTTCAATTCGTCCGGCAGAAAGTGCGCGTATTGCTTGACCAGCTCGACCTGTCCTTTCTCGTTCGTGCGCCGCTCGAGGTAGGGTAGGGTGATCACCGGCCCGGCCACGGTCTGCTCGCGGCCCCATTTCGAACTCACTTCCTCCACAGCGCTGGCACGGATCGACTGCCGTTCATACACCAGCGACTGGATCATCGTGGAGGGAATGAGCAGCAACAGGATGAGGATGCCGATCGAGAAAAGCTTGAGCGTGACGGAACGGCGTGCCCAGGCGTTCAGTCGTTCGAAGAGGGAGGGTTGGTCCATGGAGGGAGTTTGACTGGTAACGGAATCCGGTTCGATATCGTGTATTCCGCGGCAGTTAAGTAACGTTAATTCCTGTCAGCGGTGTCGGTCGACCTGCAAAAAGATACCCACCGCACTGATGCCGGTCAGCCGCAGCTTTCGGAGGATTTCAATACTTTTAGCGCTCTGATCGATAAACTCTGGTTCAAATGTCCGGTCCTTCGCCCGATATCCTCTCCCGCATCGAAGCGCTTCAGAAGAAGTACGACGTCATGGGACAGGACCTCCTCTCGTACCTCGACGGCCTGCTGTATGCCGATTACCTCACGTACTGGGATTACATCCACGTCGATACGCTCCTGTCGCTGCAGAATCCCAAGACCAGCTTTCCGGACGAGAAGATCTTCATCATCTATCACCAGATCACCGAGCTGTATTTCAAGCTCTGTCTGAGCGAGATCGAACAGATCAGCGATCGCGCGACGGTCGACGGTAAGTTCCTGCTTCGCCGGATGGAGCGGATCAATGGGTATTTCGAAAACCTGGTACGCTCCTTCGACATCATGGTTGACGGCATGGAGCCGGAACAGTTTCTCAAGTTCCGGATGAGCCTGCTGCCGGCCAGCGGCTTCCAAAGCGCCCAGTACCGGATGATCGAGATCTGCGCGACGGACTTCATCCGCCTCGTGAGCAAGGATGTGCGCGAGCAGTTACAGGGTCAGAACAAATCGGTGCGGGAGCTCTTCGAACACATCTATTGGAAAGCCGGCGCCACCGAACTGAAGAGCGGAAAGAAGACGCTCACGCTCGAGCAGTTCGAGGGAAAGTACTCGGAGCAGTTGATCGCCCTGGCCGAAGCCTACGGTAAGAAGAACCTCTGGCAGATCTTTTCGCGACTCTCTCCCGAGGAGCAACAGAACGAAGCGCTCCGCAACGCGTTCCGCATGCTCGACGTCAACGTGAACGTCAACTGGCCACTCAGCCATTACAAGTCGGCGGTCCGTTACCTGCAAAAAGATCCCGAAGACATCAAAGCCACCGGCGGCACCAACTGGCAGAAGTACCTGCCACCGCGTTTCCAGAAACGTATCTTCTATCCCGAACTCTGGTCCGAAGCGGAACTGGCAGAGTGGGGGAAGAGTTGGGTTACGCGTGAGGTGTTTGGAGTACGGTAAGCGGTTGGCAGATTGCGGTTGGCAGTAGGCGGTTGGCAGTCTGCGGTAGGCAGTAGGCAGTAGGCGGATTGCGGTAGGCGGTGGGCGGTGGGCAGTCTGCGGTAGGCAGTCTGCCCGGTATCATTTCCTCGTCACTCGCCCTCGTCACTCGCCCTCGTCCCTCGTCCCTCGGTCACGGTCTCGGTCCTCGTAACTTTCCTCGTCCCTCGTCCCATTAAAATTAATGTATTGAATATCAATTAAATAGCAATATTGGTCGATGATGTAGTTTAAAATGTAAACTACTTTATTACATTTGTCCCCATCAAACTTCACATCCCATGTCTGCAACGAACGAAAACATCAACGAACGCGAGAGCTTCGAGTTGATCCGCACCATGATCGAGCGTGCGAAGTCGGATATCGACGACGACAGTTTCTACTACCTCGTCTGGGGTTGGTTGGTTTTTGCCGCCGCTCTCGGACATTTCTTTTTGATGGACCGCTTTGCGGAGTTTGCGTGGTTGCCCTGGGCCATCCTGATGCCCTTGGGTGGAATCGCCACGATGATCTACGGCATCCGCCAGGAGAAGCGCCGCAAGTCGCGCTCCCACGCGGAGGTGTTTCTCAAATACCCGTTGATCGCCTTCGTCGTGTGCCTGATGATCGTGCTCGTGTCGATGAACAAACTCGGATTGTACACGTACCCGATGGTCATACTCGTGTATGGCATGTGGCTCTTCGTATCAGGAGGCGTCATCCGCTTCAAGCCGCTCCTCGTCGGCGGCATCATCAACTGGGTGTTGGCGATTGTCAGCCTTTCCGTAGGTTTCAGCACGCAACTGTTGTTGCTGGCTTTGGCCGTGCTGCTGGGTTATATCATCCCCGGCCACTGGCTCAAGATGGAACGCAACCGCATCGCTGATCCCGCCTGAGTACGATGTTCAACGAACTCGACCCGGTACTTCATTCCCAGTTGCGGCTCGCCCTCATGTCGCTCCTGATCTCCGTCAAGGATGCGGAGTTCAACTTCCTCAAGGAAAAGACAGGAGCGACAGCCGGGAACCTCAGCGTGCAGCTCACGAAACTCACCGAAGCCGGCTACATCACGATGAACAAAACCTTTCGCGGGAAATATCCACTGACGATCTGCGCCATCACCCCACAAGGCGTAACAGCGATGGAGAAATACGTGGAAGATCTGAAGGCGTATTTGGGGGGTGTGGGGAAGAAGGGGGGAGAGTAGAAGGTAGAGGCTTGAAACTTGTAACTGGTAACTAGTAATTAGTAATTGGATATAGTGATTGGGTTTTTTTATTCCCTCGTCCCTCGTCCCTCGTCCCTCGGTCACGGTCTCGTTCCTCGTAACTTCCATCGATCCTCGGTCACGGTCTCGTTCCTCGTAACTTTCCTCGTCCTACCGTGTCGAAAACTTTTTCCGAACATGATTCCGAAAACTGAGCCACGCCCATAACTTTCTGTATGCGCCGCTTCCTACTTTTATTTCTGGGCTGGGCATCGTTTGCAACCGCGCAGCCTCCTCCGCTTTACATCCACATCGTTTCGCATAACGAACCGACCGATACCTTGCAACAGCCGGCCCGCTACGCCCGTGCGAAAGCGAATGCCTTGCAACTGGCAGCCATCGTCGATGCCAAGAACGCGAAGTGGAACCTCCAGACTTCCGACGGCTTCGTTTTCGGGGCGCGTCAGGATCAGAGCACGTCGGGCACCAATATCTTTTCGACACTTTCTGCTCCGCCCTACGACGATAACATCGAGATCGACCCGCGGAGCAAGAATTTCCCCGGCAGGAACATCGCCGATCAGTGGTACCTGCTCGATTCCCTCGGAGCGCATCCGACAACGACAGTCGGGGGATTCATCTATTACGTCTGCCCCCCGGGTAACCAGAACCTCATCGACTGGTGGCCATACACCGATACGCTCGCCGGTAACGTGTACGGTAACCGCGTGCGTTTCGATCTTCTCTCAGGTGCAGGAAGCCTGGAACCGCATTGCAACGACCTGAACGACTTCGGCGTGTTCAAGCCGGACACGACCACGAATTTCTACCAGCACAATCCGGCGCGCGAGTTGTGGTGTATCGGAACCGGTTGCGCCCCGCTGCTGGATTCGATGGTCGACGAACAATCCATTATCGATCAGATCCGGCGGGAGGTCGATAGCATCCAACAGGGGTTATGGCCGCCCGATCGCTTCTATGTGACCCGTATCATGACGAACCAACGGGAATATGGACCGATGTTCTTTCAGAAGATCGCGCGGGTAATCGACTCCCTTAACACCTTTCCAGCCGGACAATTGCAATGGGCAACGATCCGTGAAAGTTTCGACGCATTCCTCAACTGGCGCGATACGAACGGCATCGATTTTAGTCAGTGGCAATGCGGACAAATCCTTTCCGGTCTGCCGGATATTGGTACGCCGGCTTTCTCCGTCTATCCGAACCCGACCTTCGACCGCATCAGTTTCAATTTCGCCGACCGAGGCATTCACCAACTGGAGATCCTCTCGGCGGAGGGACGGTGCGTCTGGTTCGGAACGGTATCCGATGACATACCCTTGGAGTTGCCTTCCGTGGAAGCAGGTATCTACTGGCTGAAACTCGAAGATGGAAACGTCACTCGTCTCGTGAAGTTCTGATCCGTACGCGCAGGAAAAAGTCAGAAAAAAGGGTCAGGATACTTTGTTGGGAGATATTGGTAATTGGATATTAGTTATTAGTCTTTTATTCCATCGCACCACTTTCCCTCGGTCACGGTCTCGTTCCTCGTACCTTTTCTCGTCCCTCGGTCACGGTCTCGTTCCTCGTAACTTTCCTCGTCCCTCGGTCACGGTCTCGTTCCTCGTAACTTCCATCGATCCTCGGTCACGGTCTCGTTCCTCGTAACTTTCCTCGTAACTTTCCTCGTCCCTCGTCCCTCGCCCCTCGGTCACGGTCTCGTTCCTCGTAACTTTCCTCGTCCCTCGTCCCTCGGTCACGGTCTCGTTCCTCGTAACTTTCCTCGTCCCTCGTCCCTCGGTCTCGGTCTCGTTCCTCGCCTCACCTCCCTATCTCCACCCAATCCCCATGCTCCCGAATCAGCCCGATGAGCTGATCCACCGCTTCCGCTTCGTCGATGTTGCGTTTCACGACTTCGCGGCCTTTGTAGAGGGTGATCTTACCGGGGCCGGTGCCGACATACCCATAGTCGGCATCTGCCATTTCACCCGGACCATTCACGATACATCCCATGATGCCGATCTTGACGCCTTTGAGATGATCGGTACGCGCGCGGATCTTCGCCGTCGTTTCCTGTAAGTCGAACAAGGTACGTCCGCAACTCGGACAGGAGATGTATTCCGTCTTCGAGATGCGTGTACGTGTCGCCTGCAGGATGCCGAAGCCGGTGCTGTTGATCGTCGCTTCCGACGCTACACCCGGTGCCTTGATCCAGATGCCGTCGCCCATGCCGTCGAGCAAAAGCCCGCCCAGGTCGGTGGAGGAGAAGAGCTGTAACTGCTCCGGAGATAAGTTGGCGTAGTTGCGCTTCAGGATGACCGGACAAGGACAGCTGCGCTCCATCAGGATCCGGATCGCGTCGCGCTCTTCCGCCATGCCGTGTTCCGCCATGGTGTCGACCACCAGCACGACCGTCGCATCGAGCCGCTGGAGATCGAATGCGGAATTTTCTGTAAGTGTTTTCCGATCAATGACAACGAAGTTCAACCGTTCGGAACGCTTCTTCGCCCGGAAGTATTCGTCGGCACAGAAGAGCGGATAGTAGCGTTCTTTATTTTCCAGCCTTGCAAAGGTCCCGGAGTTCACGATGATCCCCAGCGTGCCGGGGATTTCAAAGTCGAGTACCTGATCGCCGGTGTACAGGAAATCACACGCCTGATCCGTCAGGTTCCACTTGTCAAGCGGAACCGAATACTGATAACCCACACCGAACAACGAAGCCGGCGTGATCGTCTCTTTCTTGCTATAGTCCGCGATCACCCGCGGCACCTGCTTGCCACCCACATGCAAAACCTCCCGCGTCTCCCTCCGCGAATAATCATAAGGCGAATAAGGCAAACTCCATCCACCATCCGCCGAAGCTTCAGCGAAGGCGGACAGTCCAACGGTCTCGTCCCTCGTCCCTCGCCCCTCGTCCCTCCCTTTTCGCTCCTCGTACCTCCTAACCAACGCCAGTGCGACAGGAATTTCGAACTCGGGATCCTCCGTCAACGATACCCGGATCGTATCACCCAGTCCGTCTTCCAGCAGGGTGCCGATGCCTACGGCCGACTTGATGCGGCCGTCTTCGCCGTCGCCGGCTTCGGTGACGCCGAGGTGCAGCGGGTAGTTCATGCCGTGCTCGCGCATGGTCGCCACGAGCAGGCGATACGCCTGTACCATCACCTGGGTGTTGCTGGCTTTCATCGAAAGCACGATCTGGTGGAAGTTTTCCGCTTCGCAGATGCGGAGGAATTCCATCGCCGATTCCACCATGCCCAGCGGCGTGTCGCCGTAGCGGCTCAGGATGCGGTCGCTCAACGAACCGTGGTTGGTGCCGATGCGCATGGCCGTACCGTATTCCCTGCAGATGCGCACGAGCGGGGTAAAGCGTTCCCGGATACGATCCAGTTCGGCTTCATAGGCGTCATCGGTATAATCGATGGATTCGAATTTCTTCTTGTCAGCGTAATTGCCGGGATTGACCCGCACCTTTTCCACGATCCGCGCGGCGACTTCGGCCGCGTTCGGGGTGAAGTGGATGTCGGCGACGAGCGGTGTGGCATAACCGCGCTTGCGCAGTTCCGCCTTGATGTTTTCCAGGTTCTTCGCCTCGTTCACACTGGGCGCCGTGATCCGCACCAACTCGCAGCCTGCTTCGATCATCCGGATACTCTGCGCGACGGTGGCGGCGGTGTCCATCGTGTCGGTCGTGGTCATCGACTGCACCCGGATCGGGTGATGCGAACCCATTAAAAGTTCGCCGATCCTGACCTCTCGTGTCACGAAGCGGGAGTAGTGTAGCAGATCGTTGCAGTAAGGACGTTGCGGCTGATTCACGGGAACCTGAAAATCTTGAAACAAAGATAGGGGTTAATGGTTCAGGCCACCGGTACGGGCAGGCCACGAAAAAAGCCGCCGGAAAACGACCGGCGGCTTTGGTACTGCGGGGAACACGCAGTGACACACCACTGAAACACAAAACTGGAACTATTCTTTGATCAGACGCGTGCTCAACCGCGCGCCGTTGCTTTGAGTGATCTCCAAAAGATACAGTCCGGCCGGCAGGTCACCCAGCTGGATCAGGCTCGATTCCGGACGCGGGATGCTCCGGACCATCGCCCCGCGAGTATCGTAGATTCTTACCCATTCAAGGGATTTAATTTCGCCGGTTTCGAGCAGGATATGATCGGTCGCCGGGTTCGGACGGATGCGGATCGGTTCCAGACGGGTTTCGGGAGCCGTCTGGGTCAGCCGCAGGTAATACAGTTGCAGGGTGATGCTGTCGGCGGGAACCACCATGCCGCGCGCTGCCGGCCAAACGACAATGATGTTGTCGCCTCCGTCATAGTAAGTGGGACGGAACTGCAGGTTGGGATTGGATAAGGTGGCCGCGCTGCCGGGGGTGAGGATGAAGTTGGCCGAGTCGCCGGCCAGAGTGTCGACGAGCTGCGGGTTCGCTATGGCCAGAATGTCGATGGCGCCCTGAAAGGCTCCCCCACCGGTGTTCTGGACCACGGCACTGAAGGTGTAGCGCGTAGTGTCCGTAATGGTATCGCCCTGTTGCGTCGGTATCCCCGTGATCGACGTGATGGTCAGGCGGGGAGCCTGGGCGTATAGGGTCGTGAAGTTCGTCAGGCCGACGATCAACACGTAAATTGCAGAGGTGAGGAGCCGTTTCATAGCGTTGGTATTAACCCAAATCAAAAGTACGGCGGGATTTGGCGGTTTCCCACAGAATTTGTAAATTTCCTTACGCGTTCAAAGCCTGTTTATCATGGATATCCTGCCTTCGGTCATTCACCGCATGACCCGCGATGAAGTGAGGTTTTTCAAGCTGTTCAGCGGTCGCAGTCACGATCGTGCCGACCGGCTCGACAAGCGACTTTTCGATCTCATCCGACAGGCCGGGGAGGAGTACGACGACGACAAGGTGTTCGAACGTTTGTACGAGGAAGGAAACAAGAACGCTTATTACCGGCTCAAGAACCGCCTCTTGCAGGATGTCGGCAAGAGCCTCACACTCCAACACTTCGACGACGACGATACCGTCCACGCGCTGCATTTGCTCGGACTGGCGAAGTTCCACCTGGGACGAAGCAACACCCGGGCGGCGCACTACTACCTGCGCCGGGCGGAGTCGGAGGCCGTGAAGCTGAACCAGTACGAATTGCTCGACCTCATCTACGGCGATCTCATCCGCCTATCGCACGAGCAGGTCTCGGTGAATCCCGAAGAGTACATCAAACGCCGCCGCGAGAACCTGGAGCGTATCCACCAGGTGCGCGCGATCGATGATCTCCTCGCGGCCGTCAGCTACCGCATGCGCGTGACCCAGAATTTCGGCAGCGGAAAAAATCCGGTCATGCCGCTGCTCGAAAAGATCGTCAACGAGTACGCGCACGACCCGGCACTGCTGCGCAATCCGCAGGTACGCTTCCGGTTGTATGAGGCCGTCACCCGCATTCTCCTGCAGAAGCGCGACTACCCTGCCCTGGAAGAGTACCTCCTGGGGACCTGGAAGGAATTCAACGAGACGAAACTCTTCAACCGCGGCAACCACGACGCGAAGCTGCAGATGCTGGTCTTCATCGTCAATACGCTGTTCAAGAACGGCAAGAGCAAGGAATCGCTCCACTATGCCGCCATCCTGCATACCGCCATGGAGGAGCACCAGAAGTTCCTCTATGGCAAGTACCTGTTCTTCCATTACAACGCGCTGGTCATCAATTATTCGAAACTGGATAAGGACAAGGCGATCGCCATCCTGCAGGAGATGAAGGCGAACGAACGCATCCGCTCGACACCGTTCTACGAGATGTTCGTGTACCTCAACCTGGCGGTTCTCTACTTCGACAAAGCCGAGTTCGGACAATCCATCCGCCAACTCAGCCGCCTCTACCTGCTCGACGCCTACCGCGATGCCGATCGTTCCCTGCAATTCAAGATCGCCATCGCCGAGCTGATGATCCGCTACGAACTGCAAGACGAAGAACTGCTCGAACGGAAACTACGCGAAGCGAAAAAGGATTTCCGCGACCTCATCACCAAACGCCAGCATCCGCGTGAAGTCAAGATGCTCCACATCCTGCAACGCATGCTCGAAAGCGAAAACCTGCACAAAGACAAAGTGCTCCAAAAACAAATCCAGGAACTCCTGGCCCCGACACCCGAAACCGAAGACGCGGAGATCCTGCAGTATGGGAATTGGCTGAAGAGTAAGCTGGGGTAGGGGGAGCTGGGAACTGGGAACTAGTAACTAAAAACTGGTAACTAGAAACTGGTAACTAGAAACTGGTAACTAAAAACTAAAAACTGGTAACTAGAAACTGGAAACTAAAAACTGGTAACTAAGAACTAATTACCAATTACCAATTACCAATTACTAGTTTCAAGTTACTAGTTACTAGTTACTAGTTACCAATTACCAATTACTAGTCACCAATCACCAATCACCAATCACCACGTTCACCTCCTCAACAACCCCTTACAACTCCCGTCCCGGAACTGATTTTTCAATTTATAGGAACCGAAGAGTGCTGTGGTGAAATAGTAGGTGAGATGGGCGTTGGTGTAGACGTACCAGTCCATCGCCTTGGGGTTGCCGCGTTTGGAGAAGCTGGCTTTTCCGTTTGGCAGATCAGGGTCGTTGGAAGGGTCGGAAAGGTAGAGCGCGACGGGTCCTTGTTCCTGTAACATTTGCGCTTTGTCGGGATAGCGACCGCTGACGTCGTCGAGGTAATCCGTAAACAGCCGGCGAAAGCCCGTCTCCACACCGAAGTCGAAGTTGGACGTGATCTTCACCTGGAAACCGATGCCCATTGGAATGCAGAACTGCTGCAATTTGTATGGATCGGGATAGTTGCCCGAAGAGAGGTACTGTCCTTCGGTACCGACTTTCTGCAACCGGTACGTGACGCCGTTGCGCGTGGTCTTCGGATCGAAACGGAAGTAGCCGAGACCGGCGAAGAGGTAAGGCGCGATCCGGTTGCGCTTCGAAAAGCCTTTGTTGCGCGATTCGAGTTTGTACAGGACGTGGATGCCGGCCTCGTCGATGTCGCTGAAGAAATTCAGGTTGCGGGATTCGTTTCCGGAAAACGTACCGCGCGCGTCGTCGGCCGTCACCCGTCCATGGAAAGCGGCCAGGCGAATGTGTACGCGCGAGAAGAAAAGGAAGTTGACGTGCGCACCGGCACCGAGCCGGGTAAACACCAGCGTGAAGTTGTCGTCCAGTTCGCCGATGTAATTCGTGCCGCCGGCCGAGATGCCGATGCCCATCACGCCGCGCTGTTCCTGAGCTGCGCTTCGTTGTAAGCATACCAGCAACAGCAGCAGGATCCCTGCGGCACGCGCGGCTGACCGGATGCGGTAATGGAACGACATGGAGGGCGCAGGCTGGATCAGGCGGGTAAGGCCTCGAATCGATAACCAAGTTCCGAAAAATGTCCGAGAACCCGGGGAAGCGCGTGGCGCAATCGTTCTTCGGCTTTCAGGCTGTCGTGGAAAACGATGATCGATCCCGGCCTTGCACTGCGCAACACGCGTTGCAGGCATTCGTTCGGCTGGATGCCGCGATCGTAATCCTTGCTCAAGACATCCCACATGACGATCCGGAAACGTTTGCGCAACGCCCGGATCTGCGTCAGTCGGATGCGACCGTAGGGCGGACGAAACAGCCGGGATCCGACACGGCGATCACATTCCTGAACCTCGCGCAGATAGGCGCGGGTCGGGGTGTTCCAGCCGTTGACATGATGTTCCGTGTGATTGCCTACCGTGTGACCGCCGGCCTGCAGGCGCTGCAACAGCTCGGGGTGCTTCCGGACGTTTTCGCCCACCACAAAGAAAGTCGCCTTCGCCTGATGACGCTGCAATTCCTCCAGCACCCAGGGCGTCACCTCCGGAATGGGCCCGTCGTCGAACGTCAGGTAAAGGACCTTTTCCGTGGTCTCCACCCGCCAGAGCAGCGAACGAAAGAGTTGTTGAAGCAACAGCATGGGCTGAAAACACTTCGGGTTCCGGGCCGGGCGAAAGAGTGGTCTCCTTCGTTCCGAGCCGGAACCCGAAGATAGGACGTTCCGATCAGAAGCCGGCTTTCTGTGCCTGCTCCATGAAGCGTTTCTCGATCTTGTCGGCGAGTTCCTTCTGGTTGGTTTGTTTCATCGTACCGGAAAGCGCCTGCAGGATGTACAGGGCCTGGTTCATGTCGGTATCCACCAACTTGTAATAAGGAGTGCCTTTGAGCGACAGGTAATACTCCATGTTGTTGTTGTAGATCTCCGAGATGCGTTCCGCGATGGCGTTGCCCTTGCCGATCAACTCGTTCTTGCGGTTGAGCTCCAGATCGTTGCCCGCCAGCGTATCGGTCACTCCGTAGATGCCGGCGGCACGGTAGTACAGTTCGGCAACTTTGGTCATGAAGTAGTTGTATGGAACCTGCTTGTCGGGCATGACTTCCACGCATTTGTCGAGCACCTTGATGGCGGAGTCGCGCCGACCGGCATTCATCAGCTCTTCCGCCAGGCGGGAGAAGTTGATGCGGAAGTTGGTGGTCATGCGCAGGTTGTTCTCGTCGAGGTACACGTGCTCGTCGTTCATGTTGCCGAACACGAACTTGTTCATCACGTTGTTGTACATGATGTCCTTGTTCACGCGGCCCGGAACGATGTCGGTACGCTGGTCGTTGCGGATCGGCACGATGCGGTAGGTGAGGCCTTCGAGCTGGAAGTACGGCTCGAGGTTCAGATAATTGTCGGAACCAACGGTGGTGGCGAAATAGATCGGGCGCTTCCAGTTGTTGTTGGCCAGGATGTTGAGGATCATGAGATCGTTCTTCATCAGGTAGTTGCCCGAAACGTCCCACACCATCTCCTTCACGATCTTATCGGCGTCTTCTTTCGATACGGCGCCGTTCGCCATCACCGCGGCGGAGTCGATCGTGAGCTTGATGCGTTTTCCGGGATAGTAATTGATCATCTCACCGCCCTGGGTGCGTGCCTTGGCAGCCGGATCGTCGCTGCCCATGAAATCCACGAGCTTCTTCAGTTCGATCGGCTCGGTCATGCCGCGATCGTAGAACGGAACGTAATCGCGACGGCCCAGGATGTACTTGTCCTGCGTCCAACTGATGTTGATCGGGTCGGAATCGTAATACTTGCGTCGGAGCTGGTCGATGTACCAGTCGGTATTCAGCAGGCTCAGGTTGACGACCCGCACATCCGTGCGCACGCCTTCCACCTCCTGGGCGTACCAGAGTGGAAAGGTGTCGTTGTCGCCGTTGGTGAACAGGATCGCGTTGCGTTCGCAGGATTCGAGGTAATCGACGGCGAAGTCGCGCGAGGTATAACGGTTCGAACGGTCGTGGTCGTTCCATTCGGCTTTGGCCATGACCACCGGCACGGCGAAGGTGCAGAGCAGGGTGGAGGTGAAGGCCGCCACCGTACTCGGAATGCGTTTTCGCAAAAAGTCGTAGATCGCCAGCACGCCGATACCGATCCACATCGCGTAGGCGTAGTAGGAGCCGGCATAGGCGTAATCACGCTCGCGCGGCTGTTGCGGAGTACCGTTGAGGTAAATGACGATCGCGATGCCGGTCATGAAGAACAGCAGGAACACGACCCAGGCGTCTTTGTTGTCGCGGTTGAAGTGGTAGATCAGTCCGATGATGCCGAGGATGAACGGCAGGAAGTACAGGGTGTTGCGCGCCCGGTTGTTGGTCATACTTTCGGGCAGCTTGTCCTGCGGACCGAGACGCATTTCGTCGAGGAACTTGATACCCGAAAGCCAGTTGCCTTTCGTGATGCCGCCGGGACCCTGCAGGTCGTTCTGACGTCCGACGAAGTTCCACATGAAATAACGCCAGTACATCTCGCCCAGTTGATAGACGAAGAAGAACTTCAGGTTCTCACCGAAGCTCGGCGTGCGGTCGCCTTTGACATCAGCCCACTTCTTATACTCCTGTACGTGGTTGGCCTGGTTGCTCCACATGCGCGGGAAGATGGTGGTCTTGTCGGCTTCGTACACCGCTTCCAACTTGCGGCCGGCATCCACGTACTTCGACTCACCCGGCACCTTGGCCCAGGTGCGCTCGCCTTCTTTCTGGTCAACGACTTTCGCGTTGTAGAACTGACCATAGAAGAGCGGACGATCGCCGTACTGCTCACGCTTCAGATAAGAGATGAAGCTGAAAACGTTTTCCGGATTGTTCTCGTCGAGCGGCGGGTTGGCGTTCGAGCGGATCAGGATCTGCGCGAACGAGGTGTAACCGATGAGGATGAAGACCACGCACAGGATCGAGGTGTTCCAGACCGGCAGGTCCTTGCGCTTGGTGTAGATCAGCGCCCAGGTGAGCAGGCCGACGATCAGGAGTCCGTAGAAGATGATACCCGATCCGAACGGCAGGCCCAGCGTGTTCACGAAGAACAGGTCGAAAGAGCCGGCGAGGGTGATGACTTCCTGGATGACGCCATACTGGATGAAGACCAGTGCCGCGCAACTGATGAGAAAGGTGTAGATGATCCCCTTGGTGGTCGCCTTCTGCGTTTTGCGGAAATAGATCACATAGGCAAGGGCCGGTATCGCGAGGAGGTTCAACAAGTGAACTCCCACAGAGAGGCCCATCAGGTAGGCGATCAGGATCAGCCAGCGCAGGTTGTGCTTCTCGTCGGCGACGGCGTCCCACTTGAAGATCAGCCACACGACGATCGCCGTGAAGAACGAGGAGCTGGCGTAAACTTCCCCTTCGACAGCGGAGAACCAGAATGAATCCGAGAAGGTATAGGCCAGCGCACCGACCACTCCGGCACCCATGACGGCGACGAGTTTGTCGGTCGTTACCTCACCCTTGCCGATCGTCAGCTTCCTGGAGATAGCCGTGATGGTCCAGAACAGGAAGAGGATGGTAAAGGCGCTCATCAGCGCCGACAGGATGTTCACCATCACCGGTACGTGGGCGATGTTGTCGGGTCCGCCGAAGATGATGAACACGCGCGCGAGGAGCAGGAAGAAAGGAGCGCCCGGCGGGTGACCGACTTCGAGTTTGTGGGCGGTGGCGATGAACTCGCCGCAATCCCAAAAGGATCCGGTAGGCTCGATGGTCGAGATGTAAACGTAGGAAGCGATCAGGAAGACCAGCCAGCCCACCAGGTTGTTGATGCGGTTATAATTCATGGAATTTGAATTCGTTGGGAGCAAAAAGAAGTGCGTGCGAAGGTAAAAATTTTAAGGAAGGAAGCCTTTTTAAGGTGAATTTGGGACATCGGTTAATCTCCCGGATTTCCCAAAATGAGAGGAATGCAACAAGGTGGCAGTTGAAGGCGCAAATGGGGCTGCTTTTTCGTCTGTCAATGGCAAAAAGTAGGTTTGAAAATGAATGGTTGGAAAGGGTGGGCACCTACTTTCATTGTAAGGTAAACAACTGTTTATCATTTTTTTACATTTGCCGCCGCCGTATACTTTGAAAAGTTCCCGCAGGCGCGGGAAACCTCAAAGTTCGACACATGAATAACATCCTACGCAACATACTCCGGTTGATCATCCTGGCCGCTCTGCTCACGGCAGCGGCCTGGCCGTCGATGGCGGTCAACCCGGTTTACATGGGTACGCTTCCTGCCCAGGTGAATGAGTCCTCCGGACTTTCGTTCACCGGCGGTTCCAGCTTCTGGACGCACAACGACGGGTACGGCGATAACAACCTCTACAAGGTCTCCAATACCGGAACGCTTTCACGCACCGTCACCGTGCTGAACGCGGTGAACGACGATTGGGAAGACCTCTGCCACGATGTTTCGCGCACCTGGTTGTACATCGGTGATTTCGGTAATAACGATTGTGACCGGACCAACCTCCGGATCTACCGGGTACCGTATCCGTCCTATGTCTCTGGTACGACGGTAACGGCGGAGGAGATCAGCTTCACCTTTCCGGACCAGCATGCGTTCCCGTCTCCCTGGATGAACTTTGATGTGGAAGCCTTCTTTCATTTCAACGGCCACCTGTACCTGTTCACCAAAGCGGACGGCGACGCGATCGGTTACACGAAGATGTACCGCTTGTCCGACGATCCCGGCTCGTATAGCGCGACGCTTGTCGACAGCTTTTACACCAACGACCGCACGACCTCGGCGGATATCAGTCCCGACGGCAGCAGCGTCATTCTCATTGCCAACACGCGTATCCACCTGTTCCGCGGTTTCAGTGGCGATGATTTCTTCGGCGGTCAGCATACCCTGATCAGCATCAACGGCACCTGGGCACAGCGCGAGGCCGTCAGCTTCTGGAGCAACAACGAGATTTATCTCTCGAATGAAGACGCCGGCGACGGCAACGAACTCGATTACATCGACCTCAGTCCGTGGATCCCGGCGATGACCACCGGCTTGTCGCACATCAACGAGAGCGTCGACTTCTCGGTCTATCCCAATCCTGCGCGCAACTTCCTCCAGGCGAACGTCGGGAACATCAACGGCAGCCTGTTGTTCGAACTCTACGACCTCACGGGCAAAGCCGTCCGCACCCTTCGCCGCGAAAGCGCCACGGAACAACTCCGCATGGACGTAGCCGATCTCCCGCAGGGCGTCTACTTCTGCAAGCTCTTTCTCGACAACCGCGAACTCGGCAGCAAACGCGTGTTGATCAGCCGATAAACAGTTCCTCCAACGATATCAAAGCCCGCCGAATGGTGGGCTTTTTTCGTTTCAGAGCACGGCCATTGTGATGAAACGGGACGAGGGACGTGGGGCGAGGGACGAATGGCGAAGGTTATTCGTGTGGTTATGGGAAGTCTTCAGCATTTACCTATTGAAACGGGACAAGGGACGAGCGACGAATTACGGAGGTAATTCATACTGTCAAGGGAATTCTTCGTCATTCATTCTTGTAGCTGAATAGCGTGATACAACCAAACCTCACTTCGTCACCCGCCCCACATCGCTCGTCCCTCGGTCTCGTCCCACGTCCCTCGGTCTCGGTCTCGTCCCTCGGTCCCGGTCTCGCTCCTCGCAACTACTTCCCACGTCCCACGCCCCCCGTCCCTCGTCCCACGTCCCTCGGTCACGGTCTCGCTCCTCGCAACTACTTCCCCTGTCCCTCGTCCCCCGTCCCTCGGTCACGGTCTCGCTCCTCGCAACTACTTCCCACGTCCCTCGTCCCTCCCTTTCCCTATCTTTGCCACCCCATGAGCACCCACGAACGCGCCCACCAGGACGAGGCCAACAACGTTACGTATCAGCGATGTCAGTTCGCGTATGAATTCGCCGTACCCTACATCACAGGCAAAGATGTACTGGATGTCGGCTGTGGCAATGCTTACGGAACGGCTCTGATGGCGCGTTCGGCCCGGAACATACAAGGCGTCGATTACGACGCGGCCACGGTGGCCGATAACGCGCAGCGTTACAGTTCGATCACCAACCTCTCGTTCCGACAGGGAGCGGTGCCGCCCTTGCCTTTTCCGGACCAGTCGTTCGATGTGGTGACGGCCTTTCAGTTCATCGAGCACATCGAGAAGCGGAAGGAGTTTCTGGCCGAGTGCCTGCGCGTCCTGCGCCCCGGAGGGCGACTGTTGGTCACGACTCCGAACGTGAAGAAGTCGCTCGCGCGGAATCCGTTCCACGTGCACGAGTACACCTTCGACGAAATGCGTTCGGAGATCGGTTCGCTCACGAAGCAGTTCGAGTTGAAAGGGCTCAACGGCAACGAGAAAGTGAACACCTACTACGCGGAGAACGGCAAGTTCGTGCGCATGATCCTGCGCTTCGACATCTTCGGACTGCACAAGATCCTGCCGGCCTCCTGGTTGACGGCGCCCTACAACCTGATCACGAACCTGATGCGGAACAAGCTGAAGGACAAGGTGAAGCAGACGGTCGACATCTCCACCCGCGATTTTCACCTGCAGGACAACGCGCTCGACGACACCTGGGATATCTACCTCATTGGCACTCGCCAATAGGAGGAATCAGCGAAAAAGGGCGTTTTTTCGCAAAAAATTGCCCTCCACCTGCTTGGATTTCAAACCATTTATTACCTTTGCGCTCCCATTGATTGACCCGTGGTGTAACGGTAGCACTACAGATTTTGATTCTGTCTGTTAAGGTTCGAATCCTTACGGGTCAACCAAATTCCTCATAAAGCCCTGATAGTCAACACTAATCAGGGCTTTTATTTTGACAGGGGAATGTATAGGGGAATGTAAAATCCCCTTTTTTCTTTTCGTTAACCCTGATTACGACCTTACTTTTTCCCGGCGCGGGTCTTACTTTCACCTTCCGCCGCCCATGAGTTCCAAAGTCAACTATCACCGCTACGACCTTTTGCTACCTGCGATCATCGACGGGGCGAAAAGGATCTTTCAGGATCCGGCCAACCGCTATTCGGAGATGGTTCGCGAGCGGCAAGTAGCAAAGCTTGAATTGCTGAAGGAGGTGGTCCTTGATGAGTTCGGCCTGGATCCTCAGGCCGCGAGCCTGCCACTGAGGGTGATCACCCCGGAATCCGTGAACTATCCCCACTGGTTAGCCTTGCGCCTGTCCGTTGAGCCGCCGGTAAAGGTCCGGTTCATCCTCGACCATCATCTGGAGCAATACCATCAGGACAGCGACGAATCCCGGAATCAGTTTCTGAAGTTGGTCGAGTTCCGATTGATGGATTACGTACACCACTGGAACACACCGGATACAGACCAACGCACCCGGTACATGGCGGATTGGCTCCGGGATCAGAGACAAGAAGCGGTTATCGCGCCCAAGCCCGGAACCGTGAAGGATCGTTTGCACTACTGGCCTCATCCACCTGCAAAACTGGAGCGGTTGTACGAATACCTTCTGGATCATGCATTGATCGCGGAGAATCCTTACTTCATGGATTCCTTCCGTGACTATAATGTGAACCCTAAGCATGCTACACCTTGGCTGGGTGAGAAAAAAATACTCGTAGGACTTTTTTTCAAGCTGAATCGCTTTAGAAGAGATTATAAAGCGGAGCCAATACACCTGGTAGTGATGAAGCTGTTCAGGGATAAGTCCGCTGAACCCTTAAAGCAGGAAAGCATGAGCCAGACGCTACGCACCTATAGTTACGATTTCGAAAATGGTACGAAGTTGAATGCACAAACATCAGCTCTTTTCGATTTCGTTGACCGGCTGGAATTGTTTGTGTGATTTTGATAGTCAATCAGTAAAGTGTTTTTTGAATTGTCAATTTGATTCGGATTGGTTTTTTCAAATTGACTTGGCGGTCCTGATGATCGACTTTCGAGCTGACATTCAGCAAGCTCGGACTTTGGATAATCGGCTTCTCATTCTCCAGCTCACACGCGAAGAGCTCCAGCACCTGATCGAAACGGCGATCACCACTGCGCTCGCCGCCGTCGGTACGAACCAGAAAGAGGACCGCATCTTGAGCCGGAGGGAGATCGCGGAGTTGTTCGGCGTTTCTCTCACCACCATCAACGCCTGGTGCAGGAGCGGAAAGCTAAAGCGGCGGTATATGGGAGCCAAAGTCTACTTTTTGATGTCGGAAGTAGTCGCCCTGCTGAAGAAAAATTGAAACTGCCTGCTATCATGGTCTATCCTGGCCTCTCCTTATCATTTAACGAGAATCCCGCCATGGACCGCTACCTGGCGCTACCTTACCCCGGTCCTCTCGATGCGTACATGAACTACTACTTCGGAATCCACACCCTGACAGAATACCGCGATATGTTGCGGGCTTGTAAC
>JADJON010000002.1 GCA_016713765.1 Bacteroidota bacterium | reverse complement strand
TTTTGCATTTCCACCCTATTGGATTCATTGCGTGCAACATCTATTTGGAAACTACTCCCGTAATTTAACGCTTGGTCTTCTCGCACTTGTTGTTGCCTGCTGCATTCACCTCATCAAGTCCGGGGAACGCGGAAGCTCCCGGAGCACTCTGCACGCACGGGAATCGATGGTACGGATCGTTCACTCAGCAACCGTTTGCGCAGGCAGCATCTGCTTCGATGTATTCACCAACCCGATAAGGACGGTCAGATCTGACGCTGGGTGGGGGATCTTTCCTAACGCCTGTTTGAGCTGTTAAACGCGCAAGGAAACAGCGGTCATTTATAAAGGACGCCGGGCGAACAGAAGGCACGCGAGGTCTTTATCGCTTCACCATTTTCGGTGGGACCGAAAACACAAGTTCCCGTGGAGTACACCTTACCGGTCCCGGGCAATATCCAGACCAGGGGCGTGACGAAGGAGATCAGTTGCAAAGGAATGGATGTGATGGTCAGATCCTACGGGAAGCGGTCCAGCTCGTTGATAAATACTTCTACACCTGGAGTGACACCCTGGACAAACTCCGGAGCGAGATTCATTTGAAAGCCGGCAGCTACTTAGTCGTTATCAGCGACCCGAACGGGATGTTCCATTGAAAGAGAATTCGTGCTGGATGAACCAGAAGCGCCGACCACGAAACAGCATCGTGATTCTTTCCAGAATGGCTTGAATAGTCAACGGCCGAATCAAACTGGAAGTATCAGGAACATGGCCACCAGTATGACTGGAACGGCTTGTCCGGATCCGAACCGGCACCAATCTTCCGTAGCGGAAGGGCATTATGGATCAGCCTTAACTGATGCGAATGGATGCAGTCTTCGGGACCGCATTCATGTTCAACAAAGCGTTAAAGCTGATGGTACAAAATGCCAAGATCCAGCCAGCCTCCTGCCCGGAACAAGCGGACGGTAGCGTCCATTACAATCAATGGTGGCACTGCTCCTTATGGAGATCGAGTGCGGTTTCCTTACGGCGGATCAGTTACAGCATGCAGCAGCGCCTACTGCCGGACTTTATACCGTCTAGGTTGCTGATGCCGCCGGATGCTCCGCGGCACGGAATTGTCGATCGAAGCGTAAGATCCCAAAAGTCCAGTGCTGGAGATGCCGATACTATTGAATTCCGGCTACGTAGTCAGGTCGCGCTATCAGCCGGGAATGCATGGCATACTTGCTGAATGGAGCGATGGCAGCCGACATAGTTCTTGTCGGTCGTAACCGGGCCGGAAAAATATTCCGTATCCGTCACCGATGATCATGGTTGTCAACAGCACGCGACGATCGTGGCAACCGCAGTGAATTGCAATGATCACCTGCTCGGCACGTCCGCCACCGACTCCCCCCTGCTACGGGTTTCCCGCTGAATCCTGCTGGTGATTTGACAACGGTACTGCTGGACCCTAAATGTCCGGAAGGCAAAACCCCGTTTTTACTCGAGACGCACTTGGCCGACAATTGCAAGTGATTACACCGCGGCGTGATGGCGCTGAGATTGAAACCCTTTGCGCAACTACCCGGCAGGAACTTATCCTTGCCGATGATCCTTCAGCCTTCCGGCATCGAGACCATCCGGTTGATAAAGTACTGACAACCCGCCTTAGCATCGCTTCAAAAGAAGCGGGCGCCAACAGGAAATACGCTATTTTTTCGGCGCATTCCTGCCCGTGTACGCACCTTTCGTAAAGAACCATCGAGCTTTCTGGGATCCCTGACCGGGTACCCGGTGATGACCGTTTTCCTGTTGTCGGTCGGAATATTCCTGTGGATTTTTCCGGATGCTTCTTCAGCATTCCGGATAACTGGATCGCCGCCCTGGACGGCTTGTTCATCGTCGCGCCCTAGTTGTACTGTTCCCGATCCCGGCGACCAGCATGCGGATGTTTTCCGAAGAGCAGAAGACCCCGGAACACTTGAACTCCTGCTAACGCGTCCCCGAGCGAATTTCACTGGTCTTCGCAAAGTTCCTCGCCGCGTTTGTCTTGGCGGTGTTGTCGTTGATTCCTACCCCGATCTACTACTTCCACGGTCTACCGTTTGGCGGTTCCAGCCGGGTAATGTTGACACGGTGTGCATAGCGGGTTCTGGCATCGGATTATTGTTCCTGTCCCCGGCTTCGTGGCAATCGGCATCTTTGCTCGGCGCAAACGAACAATCAGGTCGTCGCGTTCTGTTCGCGCTGATCCTCTGTTACTCTTTCCACGCCGGATTCGACGCATTCGCCTTGTTAGGAATTCCTGTACGGTTGCAGAACATCCTGTCGCAGTTGGGAATCGCCAATCACTATGCCGCGATGAGTCGAGGCGTGATGGATTCCCGCGACTTGCTCTATTTCGTCAGCCTGACCAACTGCTTCTGCTACTTCTGCTCCGCTTCACGCCTGGAAAAAGAAAATGGTCATGAGCTCGTGCGCAACGCAAGGATAGTCTGCTTCGACGCCTCCTGGTGATCCTGGTCTCGGTCAACATCATCGGCAACTTTCTCTTTTTCCGGATCGATCTGACCGCTGAAAAGCGATACAGCATCAGCGATGCTTCACGCGAACTGGCCGGCTCGCTGAATGATGTGGTTTATTTCAAGGTCTACCTCGATGGCGAACTACCACCGGGATTCCGGCGGCTTCGAAATGCTACCCGGGAATTACTCGATGAATTCAGGATCTACGCGGGCGGCAATATCGAATATGAGTTCGTCGACCCCTCCGCCGAACCGGAGGAAAAGAAACGGCTGGAACTCTACAAGCAATTAGCCAGGAAAGGTCTGCTCCCAACCAATTTAGAGGAACGTGAAAAAGGCGGGAGTAGTCAGAAGATCATTTTCCCCGGCGCGATCGCTTCCTTCGGTGGGGAGGAAATTCCCGTTCAATTGCTGAAGAGCCGGCTTGGCAGCTCGCCAGAAGAGATGTTGAACACGTCGGTCGAAAACCTGGAGTATGAGATCGCGGGAGTGTTACGTCGCTTCACCCGCACCGGCGGAGCCCCGCGTATCGGCTTCCTGCGCGGTCACGGCGAATTGGACAACAAGCATATTTCCGACGCAGCGCGCGCGTTGAACGAATATTACAATGTAGATACCGTCTTCATTGGTGGTCGACTCGACGCCCTGAAGGACCACCGGTTGCTGATCATCGCCAAGCCAACGCTGTCGTTTGACGAGAAGGACAAGTTCGTCATCGATCAGTTCATCATGCGAGGCGGACGGGTGTTATGGCTGATCGATCGCATGCAGGCGGAGATGGACAGCCTTGGCCAGACCGGCACGACTGTGGCAATCCCGTACGAGCTTAACCTCGACGACCAGCTATTCCGCTACGGAGCTCGCGTCAATACCGATCTGGTCATGGACCTTCAGGCGGCACCCATCCCGGTGGTGACCGGGTAAGTGGGTAATCAACCCAAGCAGGAATTACTACCCTGGTATTATTTTCCCTGTTGGAAAGCACGGATAACCATCCGATCGTCCGCAACCTGAACGCAGTTAAAACGGAATTCCCTCTCCTCCGTCGACACCATTGATGTAACCGGGATCAAGAAAACCGTTTTGCTGGCGGGCAGTCAGTATTGCCGTCTGCAGTTGCCGCCCGCCCGTATCTCCATGAATATCCTGCAACAGGAGCCGGATCCCGCGACCTTTCCACGCCGGCATGTGCCGATCGTCTTGCTCCTGGAAGGTAACTTTCGTTCCCTTTATGAAAACCGGTTACCGGACACGATCGCGAAGGATCCCGGAATCGGTTTCCGAGCCGCAGGAGACAGCAGCAAGATGATCGTTGCGGGTGACGGAAATCTGATCGAAAGTCAGGTAAGTAAAAAAGGCGCTATTTATCCGCTCGGATACGACCGGTTTTCGCAGCAACAATTCGGCAATCGGAATTTCATCCTGAATGCTGCCGATTACCTGTGTGACGATACCGGAGTGCTCGCACTTCGTGCCAAGGAATTCCGGCTGCGTTTGCTGGATGCCGGTAAGTTGAACGAGCAGGGAACGATCATCCGCTGGGCCAATGTCGTGCCTTTTGCTCCTGCTTTGGATCGCGGGCTGGCTGTTCCACCTCGGTCGGCGTCGCCGTTATCAACGCAAATAAGGCGGGTCAAACATGAAAAACAAAACCTCTTCCTTGCAGCTGTCCTTTTAGCGATTACCGCGGTTTGGTTCGGATGGTCGAATAAGAACAGTACGATCGACAAGGAAGAACTCCGATTCGCAGTCGATACGGGAAGTGTCCGGAAAATTTTCCTCGCCGATCGTACCGGAAGGTCCATTACCATCGAACGCGCCGGTGGAGCCACCTGGTTGGTGAATGATTCATTCCCCGCTCGTCAGGACCTCTTGAAAAGTTTGTTAACGGCTATCGCCGGCGTGGGAAGTCAAGACCCGTGTTTCGAAAGCCGGGTTCAACAATGTGGTGAAAGCGTTGGCTGCCGACGGCGTCAAATGCGAGATCTATTCCGGCGATTCGAGCAACCTGTAATGACGTATTATGTCGGAGGGCCGACTGCGGACCAACTGGGCACCTTCATGATGAAAGAAGGCGCTGACCTGCCATTCATCTGTGGAACTACCGGGCTTCAACGGTTATCTCAGCCCCGGTATACAGCTAATTCGCTTGAATGGCGCGACAAAGTGATCTACTCGTTGCAACCGGAAGAGATCACGAAGGTCCGCGTGCATTACCCGTCCCGACCAGACTGGTCGTATTCGCTGAGCCGTACATCCAACGGATTCGTTCTCGGTGATCCACTTGATGGAACTTCGATCGGCATTGCCGACACGACTTCGGTCAGGAACTATCTCTACCTGTTTCGAAAAGTACCCTTCGAGACAGAAGCGATGAAGATGCGAAAAGAAGAACAAGATTCACTCTCCCGACTGACGCCGGTTGCTGAGTTGGAAGTCACCGATACCGCTGGACGGGTTCACGGCTTGAGGTTGTTCCCGATGCCCGTTCAAACCGGTGCGCTGGCAACACATGACTCCCTGGGAAACCCACTCCAGCACGATGCAGATCGCTTTTATGCAACCGATCCTGTTCAGTTGAAGTGGTGGGTGCTGCAACATTTCACCTTTGATCCGCTGCTTCGGAAGAGAAGTGACTTTTTATCAGGAGGAAAGAAATAAACAGTCCGGAAGAAACCCTTTCCGCGCCCTCGTAAATAGCTGTTTATTAACAACATAGCATTACTCTAGGTAGTATCGCTTGTTCATATTTTAAGGAGCAATCACGCTGTCAGGAACTCAGATTTTACGGGGAATGTGGTAGGTTTGTGGGTCGAAGGCGACGGTAGTTCGCCTTTTGTTTCCTTCCGAACCTATGAAATTCATCGTATCGAGCAGTACGCTCCTGAAGCAGTTACAACAGATCTCCGGAGTCTTGAACTCCAGTAACCCGCTTCCCATCCTGGACAATTTCCTTTTCATTGTTGAGAAAGGCAACCTGAACATTTCCGCTTCGGATCTTGAGGCAACGATGACCACCGGAGGTCACCCTGATCGAAGGGAAGCAATCCGGAAAGATCGCCATCCCCGCCAAGATCCTGCTGGAGACACTCAAGACTTTTTCGAACATCCCCTCACCTTCCTGATCGACGATAAGACGAAAGGGATTGAAATCGTCAGCGACAACGGAAAATACAAGTTGACCGGTTTCGATGGTGACGAGTTCCCGAAAGTTCCGGCCTTGGACGGCGCCAAGAGTATCGAAGTTCCGGCTTCGTTGTTGCAGAAGGCCATTGCCAAGACCCTCTTCGCGACCGGCAACGATGAACTGCGGCCTGTGATGTCGGGGGTGTTCTCTCAATTCTCCAAAGACAGTCTCACCTTTGTAGCTACCGATGCGCACAAGTTGGTGCGATACCGGCGTACTGACCATCGTGCCAAGCAGGAAGGGGCTTTCATTTTGCCAAAGAAGCCGCTCAATCTCTTGAAGGGTATTCTGGGTACGGGTGACGAACCTGTCTCCATCGCCTACAACGACAGCAATGCATTCTTCACGTTCGGCAACTTCTCGCTCATTTGCAGGTTGATCGACGGACGGTATCCGAATTACGAAGCGGTTATTCCGGTTGACAATCCGAACAAACTAACGATCGATCGCATCCAGTTCCTTCAATCCGTGCGACGGGTCTCGATCTTTTCGAACAAGACTACCCACCAGGTACGGCTCAAGATCCAGGGGAGCGCGTTGCAAATCAGTGCGGAGGACCTTGATTTCGCCAATGAGGCGAACGAACGCCTGAGCTGCCAATACACGGGTGAAGACATGGAGATCGGATTCAACGCCCGCTTCCTCGTCGAGATGTTATCCAACCTCGACAGCGAGGAAGTGATGATGGAACTTTCGGCACCCAACCGTGCAGGACTTTTGATTCCGTCCGGCACCGAAAGTTCGGGCGAAGACCTGCTCATGCTGGTGATGCCGGTTATGTTGAACAACTGATCAAACCCGGAAAAATGAAAACGGCAGCCCGATAAGGCTGCCGTTTTTGCTTGTTCAGGATCGGATCATTCGTCCGCCGAAAGCGTAGTCGAGATCGTGCCGCCGCTTTCTGATTGCTTCGGTTCATGCGGCACCTTCCAAATGATGAAGGCGAACAGCAGGATAAAGAAAACCAGAAACAGTCGGTTGAAAGTGCTCAAACGTTGCATGACTGTGGATTTCAGTGAATCGTAGTGGCAGTAACGATCGATTGTACGTCCACCAATTGACCCATTTTTTTGTGAGCTTCCAGGTCATGGTGCGAGCGTGCCGATTCGAATGCCAGGAGGTTCTTCGCAGGGATAAAGTAGAATTCTACCCGGGCTTCTTTGATGTTGTAACGGGAGATGACCATCCCCTCGTCTTTGCGTCCATCGGAAAAAGTGAAATTGCCTTGTTGGTAAATCAGGTTTTGCATTTCGCGGATACTCATATCGACAGGTGTTTTTAGTTGATTGTTGAACAATAATACCTTCAGCACCTGCCGGGCTGCAATTTACTTTGGTAAACGGAGCATAATTCAGGCCTGTTTATCGCACATTCCGGGGTGAATGGACCGTTTTGTACGGTAACAGAAAAAGTAAAAGGGCCTTGGAAGTTGTACCTCCAAGGCCCTTTTTATCAAAAATTCTGTAATTACTCTACAATTACCCGGATTTTCTCCTGCGATCCTGCCGAATTGAGGCAGATGAGGTAGATACCAGGGCTCATGCCGGTCAGATCCAACAGTTCACGGTTTGAACCGATTGAGCTTGAACGATTCAGCGACATGACGTCGCGGCCGGTGATGTCGACCACTTTCAAACCGTAATCCTGAGCAACGGTAGATTGGAAGGCGATCTGTATGGAATTCTTCGCCGGATTCGGGAACGCGATCAGCTCCAGGAATTCGGTATTGCTCTCAGAACCAGCAGTACGGCAAGGATTGACGATCACTTCCAGCGTGCGGGCCGGGCTGATGCCACAGTCGTTGAATGCGCGCACACTTACATTTCCGGTCGAAGCACCCAAAAAGTCTACGGTAATGCGCGTAGTTCCTTGTCCGAGTGTGATGTTGGCACCCGGCGGTACACTCCAGTCATATCCGTTCGCGCCGAACATCGGTTGTACCTCGTAATATGCAATGCTGGTCGCCGGATTGGAATTGCATGCGCCGGTCGGTCCATCGATGAAGCGAGGCGTTTGCGGACGCGCGAATACCACTCCACAACGAGCCACTGAACTACCACAGGAATTGTTCGCCGTCACGCAGAGCGTGGCTTGGGTGAAGCCGGTAGCGAAATCCACGTAGATGGTATCGTTCCCGTTTCCATTGATCGTCGTGTAAGTTCCGGGGGTAAACGTCCAGGTGTACGACTCCGCGCCCGGCACAGAATCGACATAGTACATTACGCTCGTCATATCACAGACGCCAAAGAGTGGACCACGGATTCCACCCGGCTTGACCGGTACAGAACGGATCTTCAGTTCGCGTCGCTCGGAAGAGTTACAACCGCTGTTCGATTGCACGTAGATCGAGCCGTTCACAAAACCTGCCGGGAAAGTAATATCCACGGAGGTGACAGAGGTAGTCAACGGGTTACCGCTCGTCACCGGGGAGGCAATGACACAACCTGCCGGTGCGAACCAGGTGTACGAGGTTGCGCCGGGGACCGCCTGGATCGAATACGTATAGGTACCGTTCGGACAGGCGCCGGTCGGCGGGCCGGAAATAGCGCCTGGTTTGGTCGGTGCATTGAATACGGTGATCACTTTTTGTCCGGTGGTTCCACGACAGTTGCTCGCCGAGACACGCAAGTACCCCCAGCTGAAAGCGGGACCCGCTTCTACCGTGATGGTAGCAGTTCCTTGCCCGCTGAGGATGGTCATGGTCGGTGGAACGATCCAGTCGTACGAAGCAGCATTGGGATCAGGAGTCAGGACGGAATACGTCACGACTTGACCGGGACATACGCTGTAAACAGGGCCCACGATCGAATCCGGAGAATTCGGTCGTCCGGCAGCTGCGATGGTGGTGATGCAGGACGGGCTACTGGCTCCGCTTCCGTCATCGGCCGTAACGCAGATGTCGCCGAAATCGCTTCCGAAATCAACGACGATTGATGCTGTACCGGCACCAGAGACGATGGATGCACCACTGGGTAGTGTCCAGTCGTAGGTAACGCTTCCGGGTAATGCCGCTACGGCATACGCTACACCGGTTTGGTTGACGCAAACCGCTGACGGACCTGTGATCGGTCCGGGTGTCGCAGTCGCAGCAAGTTGCGATGCGGGTTGAATGCCTTCGGCACGCGCCCACAACGCTGCTGTCAGATTAAGCGCTATCAGAAATAACGCCAGGGTAAATTTCTTCATGACCGTAGAAATTGAGATTTGATTCCGACTGTTATATAGTCCGGAAGTCGCCCTACAGTTGAGGTGTCAGGCTGCTGCGACTTACAACTGTAAGGTTCATGGAAGAAATGTCGCCGCATTTCGAAATCACGGTGAAGAGTATCCAACAATCTTGCGATACTGGCATGAAAGCGAGTCAATGGGAGTTATCGCCTCCAAACTTCATTTGAAAAGAAGCCGATAGAATCGCATGGATAGAAAAATGAAGGATAAGAAAAGCACAATCGAGCGGTAAATAGCGCTCATGTTTACAGAAGCGGAAGTCGGAAACCCTTGAGCGCACAACAAGAAAATCGTCAAAAAAAGAGAAAGCCCCTTCTTTCGAAGGGGCTTGTCCGGTGCCCGGGGTGAGACTCGAACTCACAAGGATGTAACTCCAACGGCTTCTGAGACCGCAACGTTTACCAATTTCGCCACCCGGGCATCTTTCGATGCAACAGCATCGGGAAGGTCGGTAAGACCTCCCCTGGTAAACGGTGTGCCCAGGGCGAGACTCGAACTCGCACGGTTGCCCGCCACCCCCTCAAAGTGGTGCGTCTACCAATTTCGCCACCTGGGCAAGGGGATTGACCGTCCGGTAAATCGACTGTAAATGAGTCGTTTTTATCGCAACGGGGCTGCAAAAATAACCTTTTTTAGATTCCTAACCGGCTTTTTTCAGATTTTTTTACTTCAAGTATCGATCCAGCCAGTCGAAGAAAACACGTTGCCAGACGACACTATTTTGGGCTTTAAGGACCCAATGGTTCTCATCCGGGAAACTCAGCAGTCGGGCCGGGATACCACGCAGACGTGCCGCCGAAAAGCCTCCAGTCCCTGTGTATAAGGGACCCGATAGTCTTTTCGTTGGCGATGATCAGAATGGGTGTATCCCAGAACTGAACGAATTTTTGGGGTGAAAACTGCTCGTAGCTCTTAGGCTTGGGGCTCTGCCAGAAATTCCCTTCAAACTCGTGGATCGGGAAAAAGGGTTCTTCGGTCGCAATACTGGATTCCAGGTTATAGACACCATTGTGGGAAATGAAGCACTTGAACCGCTTCTCGTGATGACCGGCAAGCCAGAAAACCGAATAGCCGCCGAAGCTGGCTCCTACCGCCCCCAGCTTATCCTTGTTCACGTAAGGTTCTTTCGCCACATCATCGATCGCGCTGATCAGATCACGCATCGGTTGTCCGCCCCAATCTCCCTGGATATCGTCGTTCCACGCCTTTCCGAATCCGGGAAGACCGCGACGATTCGGGGCAACGACTATATATCCGTTGGCAGCCATGAGTTGCAGGTTCCATCGGTAGGAAAAGAACTGACCAACCATCGATTGAGGTCCGCCCTGGCAGTAGAGCAGTGTCGGATACTTTTTACTAGCATCAAAGTTGGGCGGATAAACCACCCACGTCAGGATCTCCTTGCCGTCAGTGGCCTTGACCATGCGCTTCCTTACTTCACCCATCTTCAGCGCTTTCAACGCTTCTCCATTCACCTGGGTCAGCTGCCGGCTCGATTTTGTCTTCGGGTCGAACACGAATAGCTCAGCCGGATGCGATAAGTCTTCCCGTGTTGCTACGATTACGTCTTCACGCTTTCCATTTGTCGCTACGGTGAATGCCGTATAATCCGCAAGTTCATCGGAGAGTTGTCGCCACACGATAGCGGAACGCATGCGTGGATCGGCAACGAAAAATTGAATGGTTGCGTTGATTCCTGAAGTGAAATATACTACCTGACCATTCGGGCTCCAGTGGTGAGCGTCGACGCTGTTGTCGTATCCTTGCGTCAGGTCACGTTTGGTCCGGGTCTTAAAGTCATACAGTATCAATCGGTTTTGATCGGCTTCATAGCCGTCTTCGGCCATACTTTGCCAAACCAAGCGTGAACCATCCGGTGAGAATTCCGGTACCCGATCATATCCTTTGTTTCCTTCCGACAGATTCGTGGTTTTCCCTGTGGCCAATTCGTAGAGATAAATTTCAGAATTGGTACTGGTGGCATACTCAACCCCGTTCATCTTTTTACAGGTATAAGCGATGCGAGCACCATCCGTTGAAATCGCGATCTCCTCTCCCCCGCCCATCGGCTTCATCGGCGCGTCAAAGGGCTCGCCGGCCATGATATCGACTACGGGTCCCAGGGTCGAATCGTTGAGCGAAGCAGTAAAGACATGACTACGGGAACCATCGTCCCAGGTATCCCAATGACGCGCATTGAGATCGTCATAGATGCGCGCGCTGTTCTTCGGCAGGTCAGGATAAATATCCTTTCCCAGTGTCTTATTTATGGCGACATCCTGAGCAAACCAGATCTGTTTACCATTTCCCGATAGTCCAAAGGCGTTGATATCCTTATCCAGGCGTGATACTTGCCGACGATCGGAAAGGTCGGAGCGGACACGCCAGATCTGGGAGGTCCCGCCGGCATCGCTCAGGTAATACAGGATCGAACCATTCGGACTCCAAACCGGATTGGTTTCCGTCGCGGTTTCTCCGGCCATCAAATGTGATTTCCCGGTAGAAAGCTCCACAACCCAGATATCAAAATTGCTCTTACCACTGGACAGGTCGATGGTTCGAACGCTATAGGCGGCTTTATCACCCTGAGGTGCCACAACCGGTTCGGCAACCCGACCGAATTTCCATAATAGTTCAGGAGTCAGTGTGGACTGCGCGTTCACAGTCATCGACAGGCTTATGAAAGCCGAAAGCAGGATTCGCTTCATGGTAGTAGAATGGGTCGACGAAGATAATCCATTGGCCTGATTCCGCCTTGCGTCCGCGCCCCTATCGGCTTATCTTTGAAGAATAAAACATCTTCGAATGCGCAGCGCTATCTTGCTTTCTTTGATCCTGTTCGCCTTCTTCTCCAACGTCAAAGCGGAGGACAAAAAGCCGATTTGTGACACGTTGAAGCTGGACCTGGATTCCGGAAAGGTCAATAAATGGCGACCCGACGCTCCAGTGGATAGCCTCAAGAAGTACTTTCCCTGCTATTCTCAATTCACGGAAGAAGGCGGGGAAGAGTTCTGCGGCGGTGGCTTGGATTTCGAGAACATGGGGCTGCGCATGTACACCGGATTGAATTGCTTTGAGGTCCTGCCCGGTTTCAGTGGCAAGATCAACTATCAGCTGTTCGGCCACGACGAAGCCTACCTCGAGGAAGTTCTCGGACAACCTGTCCGCGTTACGGACAAACAGGATTACGAGGATTCACCCATTACGAGCATCTACCATTTCAAGCGACCTTATGGTTGGTTGTTGGTCTGGGTCAGTCCTGCCCATGAGGTAATCAGGATTCAGGTACACACCCGTGAGCTGGACAAGCTTCAATGGTGCGATTGATCGACTACCGCTATAAAACGAAACGCCATGCTGAGTATGATGCATGGCGTTTCTTTTTTCATTCAAACTGTATCAGGTCAACATCCCACCATCTACGTTCAGGACCTGTCCGGTGATATAAGCCGACAGCTCGGATCCCAGGAAGATCACGGCGTTAGCCACATCGTCGGGTGTGCCGCCGCGCTTGAGCGGAATGGCTTCGCGCCATTGCTTGACGGTTTCCTCGTTGAGGACTCCCGTCATTTCCGTCTCGATGAATCCCGGTGCGATAGCGTTGCAGCGGATGTTGCGGGACCCCAATTCCAGGGCAACAGATTTGGTGAAGCCGATTATCCCGGCCTTGGAAGCGGCATAATTCGCCTGGCCGGCATTTCCCTTTACGCCTACGACGCTCGAAATATTGATAATGCTGCCCTGCTTCTGTTTGAGCAACTGGCGGATCGCAGCTTTGGTAACGTTGAAAACCGAATTCAGGTTGATCCGGATGACTTCGTTGAATTGCTCCTCCGTCATGCGCATGAGCAAACCGTCACGGGTGATGCCCGCATTGTTGACGATGACCTCGAGTGAACCGAAGTCGCTTACGATCGCATTCACCAGTTCTTCGGAGGCTTTGAAGTCGGAGGCGTCACTTCGATAGCCTTTGGCTTTGATACCGAATGCCGCCAGTTCGGCCTCAAGTGCTTGCCCTTTCTCAACCGAAGAGAGATACGTGAACGCGACATTGGCGCCGTGCTCCGCCAACTTAAGGGCGATCCCGCGACCAATGCCTTTCGATGCACCGGTGACAAGGGCGGTTTTTCCGGAGAGTAGTTTCATTTTAGTGAACAGTGAATAGTGAATAGTGAATAGTGAATAGTGAATAGCGAATAGCGAATAGTGAAGAGTGAATAGTGAAGAGTGAAGAGTTGTCCTTCAACTTTCAACTGTACTAGTTAGTATTTAATCTGACAGATAAGGGTTATCTTTAGGATACGAAACATAACAATAACCCCTAAACTGTCAGACAATGAATACAGAAGCTAAGTTAATCAAAACCAAGTTAGGCTTGTTGAAGTTAGCCGAACAATTGGGTAATGTATCCCAGGCGTGCAAAGTGATGGGCTATTCACGGGATAGTTTCTATCGGATCAAAGAGTTGTACGATACTGGTGGGGAGACGGCTCTGCAGGAGATCAGTCGGAAGAAGCCGATACTGGCCAATCGGATGGATATAGCCTGGGAGAACGCCATCGTACAGATGGCCACCGACTATCCGGCCTACGGTCAGCTTCGTGCATCGAACGAGTTGCGTAAGAAGGGGATTTCTGTTTCACCGGCCGGGGTACGGTATATCTGGATGCGGCATGATCTGGAGACCTTTGCCAAGCGTCTGAGCGCTTTGGAGGCGAAAGTGGCTCAAGACGGACTGATTCTCACCGAAGCGCAACTGGTTGCCATGGAAAAGAAACGGGAACAGCAGGAAGCCATTGGCGAGATTGAAACCGAACACCCCGGTTACCTTGGAGCCCAGGACACGTATTATGTGGGCAATATCAAGGGTGTAGGCCGGATTTACCAGCAAACCTTCATCGACACCTACAGCAAAGTAGCCTTTGCCAAATTGTATGACCGTAAGAACGCCTTGACGGCAGCCGATATGCTCAACGACAAGGTGCTACCATTCTTTGAGGAGCATGGCTTGCCGCTGCTTCGGGTACTCACAGACCGGGGTACAGAGTACAACGGCAAGCGGGAGAGTCATGAGTACAGTCTTTATCTGACACTGGAGGATATCGATCATAGCCGTACCAAGGCCCGGCATCCTCAAACCAACGGCATCTGCGAACGCTTCCATCGGACAATCCAGAACGAGTTTTATGCGGTTGCCTTCCGAAAAAGGTCTTTGGATCGCTGGAGGAATTACAGAAGGATCTGGATCAGTGGATAGAAGAGTACAACTGTGAAAGGACACACACCGGAAAATACTGCTTTGGTAAAACACCAATGGAGACATTCCTGGACAGCATACCCTTGGCGCAAAGTAAAATGCTCGATAAATTAGCAACCGGTTAAAAGTTATTCCGGGCGACGGATCCTTAAAAATCCGTCAGACCGGAAATAACTTTTAACCAACCCTGTCTGTCAGGTGAAGTTCTAACTATTACATTTCAACATTCAACTTTCAACCTTCCAGCTTCAACTTTCCCGAATTACTAATTACTAATTACAAATCTTCCCCCCTCAGGCCGTCACCCCTTTCAACACCTTGGCCATCGTAACGCCGATGAAGGCGGGTGTATCGACAACGTGAATGCCGCATTCGCGCATGATCTTCATTTTTGCTTCTGCGGTATCATCCGCTCCCCCGATGATCGCACCGGCATGTCCCATGCGACGTCCGGGAGGCGCCGTCTGGCCGGCGATGAATCCGACTACGGGTTTGGTGCCGTTCTTCTTGATCCAGCGGGCTGCTTCCGCTTCGAGACTTCCGCCGATCTCACCGATCATGATGATGCCTTCCGTTAGCGGGTCGTTCATAAATAGTTCGACTGCTTCCCGGGTGGTGGTTCCGATGATCGGATCACCTCCGATACCGATGGCGGTAGAGATTCCCATGCCGGCCCGCACGACCTGGTCGGCGGCTTCGTAAGTCAGGGTTCCGGATTTGGAGACGATACCGACTTTCCCGGGTTTGAACACGAAGCCCGGCATGATGCCAACCTTGCATTCACCCGCGGTAATCACACCCGGGCAATTCGGCCCGATGAGACGGGTTTGTTTGTCGGCCAGGTATTCTTTACCTGGATCATATCGCGCGTCGGGATACCCTCAGTGATCGCAACAACCAGCTTGATGCCGGATTCGGCCGCTTCCATGATCGCATCGGCTGCAAAAGCCGGCGGTACGAATACGATGGAGACATCCGCACCGGTCTGGCGGACCGCATCGGCTACCGTGTTGAAGACCGGACGTTCGAGGTGCGAAGTGCCGCCTTTCCCGGGGTGACGCCGCCTACGACATTGGTTCCGTATTCGATCATTTGCGAAGCGTGGAAGGTTCCTTCGCTGCCGGTGAAGCCCTGGACGATGATCTTGCTGTTCTTGTTTACGAGTACACTCATGGAAATAGGGTTGCTAAGCTGTTGGTTGCTAAAGAAGAAGTCTGACTTTTCTCGCAATTCCAGCGCGAAAATAGTGTTTTGCCCCCATGAATCCACCGGATTGGGTAAATTTGCACTCCTTTCAACATGCTGAATTTCAAGCCGGACGATACCATTGCGGCGCTATCGACAGCCCCCGGAACCGGAGCCATTGCGGTGATCCGGCTATCGGGGAAATCCGCTTTTACCATCGGTGACCGGGTGTTTCGTGCAAAATCCCGGTCAATAAAGTCGTTGCAGGACCAACCGGGCTATAGCCTGCACTTCTGGTGAATTTCATTTCGACGATGCGGTCCTGGACGAAGTTCTCGTTGCCGTTTTCGCGGTCCTCACTCCTACACGGGTGAAGATACCCTGGAATTTTCCTGTCATGGTTCACCATTCATCCAGCAACAACTCTTGCAGGCGCTTTGCCAGCAAGGGGCACGGTTGGCTGAACCGGGAGAGTATACGCTTCGCGCCTTTCTGAATGGAAAATTGGATCTGTCGCAGGCCGAAGCGGTCGCCGATCTCATCGCGAGTGGTTCGGCTGCTGCCCATCGCGTGGCCTTGCAACAGATGCGCGGAGGTTTCAGCAGGAAGATCAAAGACCTGCGTGCTGAACTCATCCACTTTGCATCCCTGATTGAATTGGAACTGGATTTTCCGAAGAAGATGTTGAATTCGCCAACCGCGAACAAATGCGCGGTCTGGTCAAGCGTTTATGTGGCCAATTGGACGCCTTGATTCGCTCGTTCGAACTGGGCAATGTCTTGCGGAATGGCATCCCGGTCGTTATCGCGGGTAAAACCGAATGTGGGCAAGTCAACTCTCCTCAATACGCTGCTGCGGGAAGAACGCGCCATCGTCAGCGACATAGCCGGAACGACCCGCGATACGATCGAAGAAGAGCTCAGCCTCCAGGGAATACGGTTTCGTTTCATCGACACCGCAGGGATCCGGGATACCAGCGATACGATCGAACGGATCGGTGTGGAGCGTACGCTGGACAAGATCCGGCAATCTCCGCTCCTGCTCTACCTGTTTGACGTTACCGAAACGACTGCCGGCTCGCTGCAATTGGAACTCGAAGCGTTACGAAAATTAGCCGGCAGTGACACGTTCCGTCTGTTGCTTGTCGGAAACAAGTCCGACGGCAGCCAACCCGAAGCGCTAGAAAAGGAATTCAAGAACTATCCTGAAGTCATTTTTTTCTGGAAAATCCGGATCGGGACTCACTGTATTAGAAGAACGCTTGCTGTCGGCGGTTGACGCCGAACGGTTGCAAAGCGGCGACACGATCGTGAGCAACGCCCGGCACGCACTTGCTTTGCAGCAGACCGAAGCTGCACTTGAAAGGGTACTTGCCGGTCTCGATTCCGGAGTTACGCACGATTTTATCGCCAGTGACCTGCGGGTCGCCTTGCATCACCTGGGCGAGATCACCGGGGAAATCAGCACCGACGACCTCCTGGACAACATTTTTTCCAAGTTCTGTATCGGGAAGTGACGATCCTTACGGAAAAGTCCGGACTCAAAGCTCAACACAGGCCTCCAAAGCCAGCTCGATCATCGGCTTGAGTGATTTTTCCTTGCTTCTGGGCTGATGACTTCGCCGGTCGGAATTACGTCGGAAATTGTCAGCAAGGTGCCAGCGGTCTTTTTCAGGTAACGGGCATTGGCAAAGAGGGCGAACGCCTCCATTTCCACCGCCAGGCAGTTGTGTTCAGGACGATCTCGGGCAACTCCTTGCTGGCTCTGTAAAAACATCGTTGGAATGAATCGTTCCGGCATGCACCGGCTGGTTCAACCGACGAGCGGCTTCATTGATCCGTTCAAACGCTGGTCCCTGGTGGACCATCTTATTGCCTTCGAAGCCGAAAGCGTTGTGCGCGTAGGTCGATTCACTGCAGGCAAACTCGGCGTTTACCAACTCGTAGGTCTTCAGATTCGGGAGGTAAGAACCGGCCGTTCCGATCCGGATAATGGTCTCGACCTGATATTCGGTATAGAGTTCGAAGGAGTAGATTCCGATGGACGGACAGCCCATTCCGCTTCCACCTACGGTGACGCGCTTGCCTTTGTACTCACCGGTAAAGTAGAACATGTTCCGCGTGGTGCTGACCAGCTTTGGATCCTTCAACCAGTTCTCGGCGATGTACTTAGCGCGAAGCGGATCGCCCGGGAGTAGAACGATGGGTGCGATGCTTCCCTTTTCAGCGTTTATGTGAAGGCTCATAGTGTTTGAATCAATAGTTGATATTCCGGGGTGCAAAAATGCTCACTTCAATTCAAAATCCCTAAAGTCGAATCCGGGGCTGACCTGACAACCCACCAGGCAGAAAGACCCTTCAGCCGCCAACCTGGCCCCGAACCATCGACCTGCAGGTACGACATGTTGCAAGACTTCCGCCGTCGAAACAACGCTTTCCCAGCCGTGTCACCACTTCCCTGCCCTGTTCATCGATTTCCACAATTCCAGTCCTTCGCCATCGTGATAATACCAAAGTTCATCGCTTTTAATCCGATGCAAGGCAGAGGACTGACCCGCTTTCAGCAGAAAAAGAATGCTGGTGGCAAGTGATCGGTCACTGTCAAAGTCAGCCAAGCAGATATTCGTTGCACTTCGGAAGGTCTCTCCAAAGTACCCTCCTCCGGATGGGCAATCATGTGAAAGTACCGGATATAGTCATCCGCTGTCATGTCCGAAAGATACGGATATGATGTACACGACCTTTTCCAACGTTTCTCCCTGATGAAGGTCAGAGCCGATTCAGGAGTTCGGAATATCTTTGCCCGCATTATGCAATACAAAGTAGATTACCTCCCGGCTTCGGAGGCGCTCCAGGTAGTCCAATCCGGTCAGCGGGTCTTCATTCACGGCAGCGCGGCGACTCCTACCCATCTTGTACGGGCACTGGCCGGGGAAGCTCCACGACTAAAGGACGTGGAAATCGTCTGTATCAGTGTACTGGGGGACTTCCCGATAGCCGAATCCCGGTATGAGGGCAACTTCAACATCAATTCATTCTTTGTTTCCGAACCGATCCGTCCCGCAGTGAACGAAGGGCGTGCCGATCACATTCCGGTCTTTCTCAGCGAAATCCCGGATCTCTTCCGCACCGGTATCATGCCCCTGGATGTGGCGTTGGTGCAGGTATCGGAGCCGGATGCGCATGGCTTCGTATCCCTTGGCACCTCTGTGGATATCGCCCGAGCCGCCGTCAATACAGCCGAACATGTCATTGCGCAGGTCAATCCACTTATGCCACGAACCCACGGCGATGGACTCATTCATGTCAGCGAACTGGATGCACTGGTTTATGCGCCAGAGCCCTTGCACGAGACGGTTTTCGGCGATCGGGTAACCACCACCGAACGGGAAGATCGGCGAGCATCGCCGAATTGATTCCTGATGGCGCTACGCTTCAAATGGGTATTGGCGCCATTCCGGATGCGGTGCTGAGTTGTCTCGGCAACCACCGTGACCTGGGCGTTCATACGGAAATGTTCTCCGACGGGATCATTCCGTTGATCGAATCGGGTGTCATCAACAATAAACTCAAAACGAAGCACCCCGGACGGGTGGTGACCGGTTTTTGTCTGGGCAGCCGCAAACTGTACGACTATGTTCATGACAACCCGTTCTTCACCTTTCTGGACATCGACTATGTCAATGAAGTATCCGTTATCCGTCAGAACCACCAGATGGTGGCCATCAACAGTTGCATTGAAATCGACCTGACCGGACAGATCTGTTCGGACTCTATCGGCACTTATCAGTATTCCGGTGTGGGTGGTCAGATGGATTTCATGAGTGGCGCGGCCTTGTCAAAGGGCGGGAAAGCCATCATCGCGCTGCCCTCGCGTACAGAAAGAAAGGTGCTTTCCCGGATAACGCCCTTCCTTAAGCAAGGTGGCGGAGTGGTAACGACGCGCGCCCATGTCCACTATGTGGTCACCGAACACGGTATTGCCTACCTGTTCGGGAAAACCTGCGGGAACGCGCCCGCGAATTGATCCGCATCGCTCATCCCGATGACCGCGAACTGCTCGAGCAGGCCGCGCGTGATCGATTTGGGCGATGGTCGGATTAAACCCAGCTACCCATTAGATGTCCAACGGACTTCATCACCCGCCATGCGTCAATTTCTGTTCCTGGTATTTTCGATCGTGTCCGCCGGATTGCATCTTGCAACGGCCCAAACAGCCGGACAACAACTCTGGTCGCAAGCCGTCGTGCATGATGTGTACCTGCAGTTCCACCAGCTTTCCTATCTCGATACGCTGTCGACCAATTATACAGCGGATGTTTATACCGTATGCGACCTGACCATAGACGGCCAAGTGCTTTCTAACAGCGGCGCTAAATACAAAGGCAATAGTTTATAACAATCCCGGACCGAAGAAATCTTTCAAGCTTGATTTGATCGAATTCGTATCCGGTCAGGAATATGATGGCATCAGGAAATTCAACCTGAACAATGGCTTCAAAGATCCCAGCTTTCTCCGGGAAAACTGATGCTCGATTTTCTGGTTTCACACGACATAGCGGCACCCAGATGCTCCTATGCCAGGGTCTTCGTCAATGGCACCTATTGGGGTTTATACACTTTTGGTCGAAGAGGTCAATAACGACTTTTGCGACCGTTGGTTCGGTAGCAGTTCCGGCAACCGTTCAAGGGTGATCCTTCCGGTGACCTGCGCTGGTATGGAAGCAGTCCGAACTTGTATTACAACCGTTGTGAACTGGATAATAACGAAACGGCCAACGACTGGAGTGACCTGATCCGACTGATCGATAAGATCAATAACAGCGGAACAGCCTTTCATGATTCACTGGCCGAAGTGCTGAACACCTGGCCTTTCTTCCGCCATTGGGCTGCCGACAACCTGTTCGCCAATCTGGATTCCTACATCGGCTCCGGTCACAATTATTTCATTTATCACGAAAAGTGTATCCGGATCGCTTCGAATGGATCCACTGGGATGTAAACGAAGCGTTCGGGAATTTCCAGCAACAACTCAGTCTTGCACAGATCAAACCCTTATCGTGGGATTACATCAGTAATGCGACAGGGCGACCCTTGTGTCAACGCGTGCTGGGCGACCCGGGATACCGGAGCGATTACATTCAGGCGTTGTGCCCACTGTCGGAAGATTTCAGTAATAACTACTTTGACCCGATCATCGACAGCATTGTCCCGATCGTCCGTCCGTTCGTGTATGCCGATTCGATGAAGACCTTCTCCAATCAACAGTTCGAGGACAACGTGGTTTCCGACATCAGCATTACCAGCCCCATGGGTACACAATGGATCGCGGCATCAAGTCGTTCATCCAGGACCGGGGAAGCAACATCCGGAGCCAATTGTCCTCCTTAGGCTGCATAGTTGGAGTCGATCATTCCACGGCGGGAAATTCCAAACCTCAATTATTCCCAATCCTGCCAATAGCACCACCTTCATTCGCTGGGAACAACCTTTGGCAAACCCAATACGTGGAAATGCTTGACCTGTCCGGTAAAATGATCCGAATTTCTCAGGTTCAAGTTGGAGTTTCGGAATATGTTCTTTCGCTGGACGATCTTCCGGCTGGAGTTTACCTCCTCCGGCTGGGTTCGAGGGAACGGCTCCGACCTGCCTTCCGTTGATGATCACACGCTGAGCATTTGCTTACCTTTGGGGCATGAGTCCGCTCGCCGAGCGCATGCGTCCAGAAGATCTGGACCACTACATTGACAGGAACACCTGGTCGGACCGGGCGGAGTGTTGCGCCGTTCCATCGAAGCCAATACCATCCCGTCCATGATTTTATGGGGACCTCCCGGAGTCGGTAAAACGACTTTGGCGGGTATCATCGCGAAAAAGCCCGCCGGGCCGTTCTATATCCTAAGTGCCGTTTCGTCGGGTGTCAAGGATGTCAGGAAGTCATCGAAAAAGCTTCCCAATATTCGAGGGAGTTGAAAGAGGTTCCCGGAAATGCAACCTTTTCATCGATGAAATCCACTGGGTTCAGCAAGTCCCAGCAGGATTCGTTGTTGGCCGCGGTCGAAAAGGCATCATCACCTGATCGGCGCCACAACGGAGAACCCATCCTTCGAGGTGATTTCTCCCTTACTCAGCCGCTGTCAGGTTTACGTTTTGCGGGAGCGACTGCTGCCAAGCGTGTCAGGCTGCGTAACAGGCGATCGAGCGCGACGACGACCCGCGCCAGCGAAAAGCCGACTTGAAGGAAAACTGATGCCTTGCCCGCATCCCAGGAGGAGATGGCCGCAAACTATTGAATTTTTTGGTGGCTTGTGGTACAATCCATGCCGCCAACCCTCGCCAGCGATCATGACAGACGAAGCAGCGCTTCGTTGCGCAGCAGAATCTGGCCTCGACAATACGCCAAAGGGGGCGAGTATCACTATGACATCGT